>JAGOIF010000023.1 GCA_017995775.1 Aliarcobacter sp. | reverse complement strand
ATAAGTTGCAAAGTTTTTAGGAAGATATAAATTTCCTACATGTTTGCCTTCATCTTCAAAAAGAAGAGTATTAAAACCTTTATCTAATTTTTGAATCAAATCATAAGCCAAACTATGTTCAAAATTTATCTGTGCAGGTTGTGGTGTAATTTTTCTACCAAAAGAAGAACCTCGATGATTAGCTATAGCTTCTAAATCTATTGAATTTTTAATTTTATTTAAAAGTATAGTTTTTCCAGAACCTGTACGTCCACCAAGAATAAGGGCCTTGAAATTATTTGGTGCATTATCAATCTCATTTATCAAATAATTTCTAAAAGCTTTATAACCACCTTTTAATCGAACAATATCACAAGAAGCATCATGCATCCATTCTTGAGATATTTTAGAACGTTGACCACCTCTAAAACAATATAGTGCTGCATTTTGATTTAATTTTTTAAAATCAAGCCAAGCATTAACACGTGACTCTTTTACTTTTCCAGAAATAAGCTGATGACCTAAGATAATAGCTTCTTTATTTCCAGCATTTTTATATTTTATTCCAACTAAATGTCTCTCTTCATCATTTAAAAGAGGTAAATTAATAGCATGTGGAAATGCACCTTTATTAAATTCAATTGGAGCTCGGACATCAATAAGTGGTGTTTTAGATAAAACAAAAGACTTAAATTCAGTAGACTGAATGAGATTAGACATATAAATGAACCTTGTTTCGCTTTATTTTTTTAATATTTTCGACAGTATACTTGATTAGTATATAATTTTTCAATAAGTTATATTTTAGTTTTAAAATTTCAATGTAGAGTAAAGCAGTAAAGCGAATATATCGCTTTACTTTAATTCTTAGATATGGTAATTTGGAGCTTCGTTTGTAATAGTAACATCGTGTACGTGAGATTCTCTTAATCCAGCACTTGTAATTTCAACAAATTCTGCTTTTTCTTGGAAAGTTGGAATATCTTTACTTCCTAAGTATCCCATTGAAGATCTTAATCCTCCAACCATTTGGTGAATAATATCAGCAATACTTCCTCTATATGGAACCATTCCTTCAATTCCTTCAGGTACTAGCTTATCAACAGCTGTTCCTTCTTGGAAATATCTATCAGTACTTCCTTTAGTCATAGCTCCTAATGATCCCATACCTCTGTATGTTTTAAACTTTCTTCCTTGGCTTAGAACAACTTCACCAGGACTTTCTTCAGTTCCTGCTAATGCAGATCCCATCATAACAGCACTTGCTCCAACAGCTAACGCTTTTGCAACATCACCTGAATATCTAATACCACCATCAGCGATAATAGGAGTTCCTGTTTTTGCACCCTCAGCAGCACATTCATCAATAGCAGAAATCTGTGGAATTCCAACACCTGCTACTATTCTAGTTGTACAAATACTTCCAGGTCCAATTCCAACTTTAACACCATCAGCGCCACAAGCAATTAAATCAGCAGTTGCTTCAGCAGTTGCAACATTTCCTGCAATAATTTGAATATCCATTTCTGCTTTAATAGCTTTAACAGTATCTAAAATACCTTTTGAATGTCCATGAGCTGAATCTAATACTAAAACGTCAACACCAGCAGCTACAAGTGCTCTTGCTCTATCTATTTGATTTACACCAATTGCAGCACCAACTCTTAATCTTCCAAATTCATCTTTATTTGCATTTGGATATTCTCTTTTTTTATTAATATCTTTAATTGTAATTAAACCTATTAATTTATTATTGTTATCAACAATTGGTAATTTCTCTATTTTATTTGCGTGCATAATTTCAGCAGCTTCTTCTAAAGTTGTACCTTCTTTAGCAGTCACTAATGGCATAACCGTCATTTCATCAACAGCTTTTTGTGTATAATCTTTAGTAAATCTCATATCTCTATTTGTTAAAATTCCTACTAAAATACCATTATCATCAACAACAGGAACACCTGAAATTCTATATGATGCCATAATATCTTCAGCATCTTGAAGTGTTTGATCAGGTTTAATCGTAATTGGATCAATAATCATTCCAGATTCTGATTTTTTTACTTTTGTACATTGTAAAACTTGAGCAGCAATATCCATATTTTTATGAATAATTCCAATTCCACCAAGTCTTGCCATTGCAATTGCAGCTTCAAATTCAGTTACCGTATCCATAGCAGCACTAATAAAAGGTATGTTTAATTCAATTTTCTTAGTTAATTTTGTTTTAATACAAACTTCTTTTGGTAGTACTTCTGATTTTGCTGGTACTAACAAAACATCTTCAAAAGTTAACGCTCTTTTTCTAATTTTCATTTTAAATCCTAATTAATATTTATTTTATATAGTTAATAGCTTTTTCTAAAGATAAAGCACCGTCAAATAATGTTTGTTCTTCATACGCATTTGCAATAAATTGAAGTCCAACTGGCATCCCATCTTCATCTTTATCAACAGGTAAAGAGATAGCTGGTAATCCTGCAAGGTTTACAGAGATTGTATAAATATCACTTAAATACATTTCAAGTGAAGTTTTAAAGCTTCCAAATTTTGGAGCAGTTGTAGGAGTTACTGGAGATAAAATTAAATCAGCTTCTGTAAAAATTGCTGAATATTCATCTTTTATTAAGTGTCTAACTTTTTGAGCTTTAATATAATATGCATCATAATATCCTGAACTTAAAACAAAAGAACCTAACATAATTCTTTTTTGTACCTCAGGTCCAAAACCTTGTGATTTAGTTTGAATATACATATCTTTTAAATTAGAATCACCTTTTCTATTACCATATCTAACACCATCAAATCTAGCTAAGTTTGCAGATGCTTCAGCAGTTGCTACAATATAATATGTAGATACGATTTTTTTTGTGTCAAGCATATTTTTATGAATAATCTTATGCCCTGCTTTTTCTAGCGCATCAACAGATTTTTGAAATGCTTTTTGAACAGCTGGACTTGCTTGTGAAACAAAGTTATCAATAACTGCAATTGTAAGTTTTCTGTCACTATTTAATTTAGGAGTAACAGCTTCATAAGAAATATTAGCAGATGTAGAATCTAGTGGATCATATCCTGAAATAATATCATATAAAATTGCTGCATCTTCTACGTTTTGAGTTATTGGTCCACATTGATCTAATGAAGACGAATATGCTGTAATTCCATATCTAGAAACTCTTCCATAAGTTGGTTTCATTCCAACAACACCACAATAAGCAGCAGGCTGTCTAATACTTCCACCTGTATCAGTTCCAAGTGCAGCAATAGCAATTCCAGCAGCAACAGCAGCAGCTGAACCACCACTACTTCCTCCTGGAACTTTTTCATTATCAAGAGGATTTAATGTTCTTCCATAACAAGAAGATTCGCTTGTACTTCCCATTGCAAATTCATCCATATTAGTTCTTCCAAAAGCTGATAATCCAGCTTTTTCTAAATTATTAATTACTGTTGCATTATATGGTGAAATGTATCCTTTTAAAATATTACTTGAACAAGTAATTTCCCAGTTTTTAACATTAATATTATCTTTGATTGCTATTGGAATACCTGTTCCAGATTGTGAAAGTTCAGTTGAGATTAGTTGCTCAACATAAGCACCTATTTTATTTTGTTTTATTTTTGAAGTTAAATCATCTTTTAATTTTTTTATATCATCACTAGTTAAAGTCAACGCTTCTTTTAGGGTTATCAATCGGTTCTCCTATGATTTACGGTTATAGTATTACGCTGGATTTTATCTAATAGTTGATTAAAAAAAGGTTATAAATTTGCTTTTGTGAGTAATTTTATTTTATTTTTAGAAATAAAAAAAGGGATAGAATAAAATTCTATCCCTTTAAAGAAGTATAATAAATCTATTATACGAATGAGATGAACGCCATTGGAGTAGCATCCCCTCTTCTAATTCTAGTTTTAATTATTGAAGTATATCCACCATTTCTACCTTCGTATTTTGGTGCAATTTCATTAATTAATTTTTTAGTAGCTTCTTTTGATTGTAATGCAGCAAATACATATCTATGTGTATTTAAATCAGCATTTCTTGCAGATGTTACTAATTTCTCAATAAATCTTTTTAATTCTTTTGCTTTTGGTACAGTTGTTTCGATTTTTTCTCTTTCAATAATTGCAATTGCCATGTTCTTTAACAATGCTTTTCTATGAGAAGAAGTTCTACTTAACTTTCTATATCCATGCTTATGTCTCATATTAAACCCTTAATTATGCTTTTAGTTGCTCTAATTTTCTTCTTAATGCAGAAGCAACATTTTCTGGAAGTGTATTTTCAACTGGGTAACCTAGAGATTCTAATTTCTCTGCGATTTCATCATAAGATTTTTTCCCAAGATTTTTAATATTTTTTACTTCAACTTCACTCATAAGTACTAATTCAGCTAAGAATTTTAGTCCCGCTCTATCTAAAGAGTTGAAACTTCTAGCACTTAAATTCAAATCATCAATTTTAATTACTAACTCTTTAAGCTCAACTGGCTCTTCACCACTTTCGCTTACTGTTACTTCTGATAAATCAAAAACTTTATTAAATACTGACATTTGTGAATACATAACAGATACAGCTTCTTTAAAAGCAGTAATTGGAGAAATTTGTCCATTTGTTTGTATTGTAAATACAGCTTTTTCAAAGTTAGGATTATCTTCAACTAACATTTTTTCAATATCATAAACCACTTTTTTAACAGGTGTAAAGAATGCATCAATTGGAATATAATCAGATCCAACAATATCTCTAATGTCTTCTGATGGCATATATCCAATACCTTTTTGAATAATAACTGAAAACGTTAAGTTACAATCACTATTCAAAGTTGCTAGATGAACATCTTTTGATACAATTTCAACATCAGAATTAATAAGGTCGCTACCTTTAATATCTCTTGGTCCATTGAAAGAATATTCAACTATAACTTGTTCTTTATCACCATTTATTTTAAACTTAATATTCTTTAAATTTATAACAAAAATAGCTATATCTTCTAACATACCTCTTAATGAGTCAAACTCATGTGAAGCACCTTCTATTTTAACTGCAATTGGTGCGTAACCAACTGAAGAACTTAATAGAAGTCTTCTTAAAGGGTGTGCCAAAGTAATTGCAAAACCATCTTCAAATGGGTATGCTGATATTTTAGCTTCATTATCACTAATAGCCTCTATTTCAACTTCAGTTGGTAAAAACGGTGTTTCTGCAAATTTTTTCATTAACTACCTTTTACTTATTATTTAGAATATAACTCTACGATTAATCTCTCTTCAACAGGGATAACAACTTCTTCTCTAGCTGGGATTCTTGTGAAAATTCCAAATACTTTTTCTTTGTCTACGTTAACCCAATCAACCATTCCTGTTTGATTTGTTAGTTCTAATGCTCTTACAATTTGAGGATTATTCTTAGATTTCTCTCTAATCTCAATTTTTTGTCCAGCTTTTACTAAGTAAGAAGGAATATCAACTTTCTTTCCATCTACTAAAACGTGTCCGTGTGTTGTAAATTGTCTAGCATTTGCTCTAGTTGTAGCAAATCCCATTCTATAAACAACATTGTCTAATCTTGTTTCAATTAATGTAATAAGGTTAACCCCTGTATTACCTTCTCTTCTTTCCGCTTCTTTAAAGTATTTTCTAAATTGTTTTTCAGAAACACCATACATAAATTTAGCTTTTTGTTTTTCTCTTAATTGTAAACCATACTCAGAAATTTTAGCTCTTCTTTGTCCATGTTGTCCTGGAGCAAATGGTCTTTTTTCTAAAGCACTTTTACCTGATAATCTTCTCTCACCCTTAAGTCCAAGATCCGCATCAAGTCTTCTTTCGATTTTTTCTACTGGTCCTCTATATCTTGCCATTATTTACTCCTTACACTCTTCTTCTTTTAGGAGGTCTACAACCATTATGTGGTAATGGTGTAACATCTTTTAACCAAGTAACTCTAACTCCGTCCATAGCTCCAACTGCTTTAACAGCTGTATCTCTACCTGAACCTGGTCCTTGGATTTTAATCCCAACATTTTTGATTCCGTGTTCCATTGCTTTAGCCATTGCATCTTCAACAGCTGCCTGTGCTGCAAATGGAGTTGATTTTTTAGAACCTTTAAATCCTAAGTTTCCAGCACTTGACCATGCGATTGCGTTTCCTGCATTATCTGTAACTGTAACCATTGTATTATTAAAACTTGCAGCTATATGAACTATACCATCAGCAATATTTTTTCTTACAATTTTTTTTCTAGTAACTTTTCTTTTTGCCATCTACAATCCCTTATTTAGTTGCTGCACCAACAGTTTTCTTTTTACCTTTTCTTGTTCTAGCATTAGTTTTTGTCTTTTGCCCTCTACAAGGTAAACCTTTTCTATGTCTTAACCCTCTATATGAACCTAAATCCATTAAAGCTTTAATATCCATAGCAACTTTTTTTCTTAAATCACCCTCAACTAAATAGTTATCTTGGATTTCTTTTCTGATTATTGCCGCTTCGTCTTCTGTTAATTCGAAAGCTCTTTTATTGAAATCAATTCCAACTGCATCTAAAATTAATCTTGAATTATGTAATCCGATTCCGAAGATATACGTTAACGCATATTCCATTCTCTTTTTATTTGGTAAATCAACACCCGCGATTCTTGCCATGTGTCTTATCCTTGTCTTTGTTTGTGTTTTTTAGTTTCGCAGATTACTCTTACTACACCACTTCTTTTGACAATTTTGCATTTGTCACACATTTTCTTTACTGAAGCTCTTACTTTCATAAGCCTGTCTCCTCTTTCTTTGTGTTTGTTGCCAGTTAATCAACAGGAAAAAGCCTTAAAAAATAATTACTATACTTTTAAGCTTTTACCAACTCTTTATAAAATAAGTATATTTTATAAAAACTTCCTCGATGGTTGAAAAATGGATTTGGATTATATTTAATATTAGCTTAAATTTTGTTGAATGTATTATTTAGTAGTCAATTTAACTAATATTATTGTAGTATTTCTCACATAAATTAAATAAAAGGATCATTTTGTCTTTATTATATAAGAATGAATTAATTAAAATTGAAATTGAAACATCGGAGATTCCATGGTTAAAAATATTTACAATTAAAGATATAAAAGAATTTTCACAATGTGATGAAAAAACAAAAAAAGAAATATGGAAGTATCTTGATATTATAGAAAAAGAGATGTTAGATTATTTTAAAGCAGATAAAATAAATATCGCATCTTTTGGAAATTATGTTCCACATGTACATTTTCATATAATGGCTAGATTTAAAGAAGATTCATTTTTCCCTGAACCTATGTGGGGAATAAAACAAAGAGAGGCAAGTTTAGACCTACCCTCTTTCGAAATTTTTTACACAAATATAAAAAAGAAGTTTTAAAAAACTTTTTTTTTAACCATCTTGATTTATTTTTTTTATTAATTCTTCTAAAACAATTTCTGCTTTTGCTGTATCTATTTGACATCCACCTGCCGCTTTATGTCCACCACCATCATATTTCAACATTAATTCACCAATATTTGTATTTGATGATTTATTAATAATTGATTTTCCAGTGCTAAAAACAATATTTTGTTTATCTTTACCCCAAATTACATGAATCGAAATATTTTGTTTTGGATGCATTGCATAAACTAAAAATCTATTACCTGGATAAATTATCTCTTCATTTCTATAATCTATTATTAATAAATTATCTTTTACTGTTGTACATCTAATTAGTTGTTCTTTAAAATCTTTTTCATATCTAAAATATAATTCAGTTCTTTCTTTAATATCTGGTAATTCTAATATTTCATCAATATTATGTCTTGCACAGTATTCAATTAAATCCATCATAAGTTGATAATTCGAAATTCTAAAATCTCTAAATCTTCCAAGTCCTGTTCTTGAGTCCATTAAAAAACTAAGTAACGCCCAGCCTCTTGGACTTAAAATATCTTCTTCACTAAAATCTGCTGAATCTGCTTTATTTGCACCATTCATCATTGCTGTAAAATATCCAGGGAAAACTTCATCTCCTCCATAATATTGATACACAACTTCAGCTGCACTTGGAGCATCTGGATTAATTATATGATTATCTTTTTTTTCGTTTCTTAATGTTTCTGAAAAATGATGATCAAAAGCTAGATAAACACCATCTACATATGGAAGATTTGTTGTTATATCATTTGCACTTATTTCAATTTTCCCATCTTGCATATCTTTTGGATGAACAAAAGCAATTTCATCAATAATGTTTAAATATTTAAGTAATGTACCACAAACTAAACCATCCATATCACTTCTAGTTACTAATCTATATTTTTTTTCGCTCATAATTAATCCAATTCTATTTAGTTAATATATTCTATCATAAAAATTATTTATTGATATATTTTACTATAATATCACCCATACCTTGAGTATTTAAAACTTCTTTTGCATCAAATGCTGCTAAATCTTTTGTTCTATATCCATCTTTTAATACACTTTTAATTGCATTTTCAATTATATCAGCCGCTTTAACTTCATTTAAAGAGTATCTTAACATCATAGCTGCACTTAAAATTGTAGCTAATGGATTTGCAATTCCCATTCCAGCAATATCAGGAGCTGATCCATGAATTGGCTCATAAATTGCAGTTTTTTCACCTGTTGATGCACTTGGTAATAATCCAATTGATCCCACAACCATTGAAGCTGTATCACTTAAAATATCTCCAAAAATATTTCCAGTTACAATAACATCAAATTGTTTTGGGTTTCTTACAAGTTGCATAGCTGCATTATCAACATACATATGAGATAAAGTAACTTCTGGATAATCTTTTGATAATTCAATCATAGTATCTCTCCATAATTGAGAAACTTCTAAAACATTTGCTTTATCAACAGAACAAACTCTTTTGTCTCTTTTCATTGCAAGTTCAAATGCTTGTTTACCAATTCTTACAATTTCTGGTTTTGTGTATACCATTGTATTGTATGCTTTAAAGCCATCATTTGCACGTGGTTGTCCAAAATAGATTCCACCAATTAACTCACGAACTACCATAATGTCACAACCTGTGATTACTTCTGGTTTTAAAGTTGATGCATTTACTAATTCATCATATACAATAGCAGGTCTTAAATTTGCAAAAACACCTAAATGTTCTCTGAATTTTAATAATCCAGTTTCAGGTCTTAATTCTCTTGGTAATGTATCCCATTTTTCTCCACCAATTGCTCCAAATAAACAAGCATCTGAATCTAAAACACCATCAACAGTTTCTTGTGGTAATGGAATTCCTGTAGTATCAATAGCAATACCACCCATTAAATACTCTTTATAATCTAATTCAAAATCACATTTTTTTGCAACTGTGTTTAAGATCTTTATAGCTTCATCAACGATTTCAGGACCAATTCCATCACCTTTGATTATTGATATATTGTACTTTTTCATTTTTAGTCCCTTTTCATTTCTATTTTTGCAAAATTAATTAATCCACCAGCTGCAATTAATTCTTGCATAAAATCTGGAATTGGAGTAAATGTATATGTTTTATTTGTAGTTTTATTTGTAATTTCACCATTATCTAAATTAATGCTTATTACTTCACCTTCTTTAATCTCTAAAGATTCAGGTAGTTCAAAAATTGGTAATCCCATATTAAAAGCATTTCTATAAAAAATTCTAGCAAATGATGGAGCAACAACAGCAGCAACTCCAGCAGCTTTTAAAGCAATTGGTGCATGTTCTCTACTTGAACCACATCCAAAGTTTTCACCAGCAACTATAATGTCACCTCTTTGTAATTTCTTTGGAAAATCAGGATCTGCATCTTCCATAACATATTTTGCTAAATGTTCAGGGTCTGAACTGTTTAAATATCTTGCAGCGATAATAACATCAGTATCAATATTTGCCCCAAAATTCCATACTTTACCAGTAATTTCATTCATATTTGTATCCTTGAGTTTAATAAATTTAATAATTCACCAAAATAATATTTTCAAAAAAATGCATTTTAGCTAATTTTTTAGTAATATTTGTTTAAATAAACTCTTTTTAATGGAATTTAAAAATAATTTGGGTATAATATCCAATCATCTTACGAAGAGGATTTCCCAAAATATGAGTGTAAAAGATATTAATAAAGTTATAGAAGTACTTGTAAAAGATTACAAAGATTCTGTATTAACTTACGAAAAAATTATTAAAATCTTTCCTAAAGCACCTTCTGGTCCAAACATCAAAAAACTTTTAGCATTAATACAGTTATGTAATGTAACAGTAATCAGTTCTCAAGAACAAGCAAAAAGAATGAATGCAGAAGAAGCTAAGAAAAGAAGAGAATTAAGAGAAAAGTTAATAGAAAATGAAGATGATGTTTACGATTTATTGAAAAATAAAGAGTTACTTGAATGGTCAAGATCAGATTCACCTGTTAGAATGTATTTAAGAGAAATGGGACAAATTCCATTACTTACTAAAGAAGAAGAAATCGAAATTTCTAAAAAAATTGAAATGGGTGAAGATATTATTCTTGATGCGATTTGTTATGTTCCATACTTAATAGATTTCATATTAGAGTATAAAGAGCCTTTAGTAAATAGAGAAAGAAAAGTAAAAGAGTTATTTAGAAATTTCGATGACGACGATGCAGAAAGTGAAGAAAGCGAAGAAGAAGAAATCGAAGATGAAGTTGTCGAAGATGAAGATTCTGATGGTTCAAGCATTGATACTGATGAAGAAAAAATCGGTGGAAAAAAACAGAAAAAACTTGATAAAAGAGCTCAAACAATAATTGAAGCTTTTAAAATTTTAGAAAAAGCAAAAAAAGATTGGCTTAAATTTTTATCAAAAGAGACTGCAAAATCAGATGATGAAGTAGATCAAATGACTTTTAATTTAGCAATTGCATTTAAAAAGAAAATATTAAAAGAAGCATTACTAGACCTTGGACCAACATCTAAATTAATTACTGAAATTGTAAAAGCAATGGAAACAGCTTTAAAATCAGATACTGGTTTTGATGGTGAATTAAAAAGATTAGAGTATAAATTACCTTTATTTAATGAAACTTTATTAAAAAATCATAAAAAGATTTTAGATAATATTGTGAATTTATCAAAAGCACAAATTACTTCTATGGTTCCAGAAGCTACAATGGTTTCTTCTTATATGGAAATTAAAAAGCTTTTCCAAACAAAAGAAGCATCTAAAGATGGCTTTGATTTAACTCCTGAAGAGTTAAGAGACGTTCTTGAGCAAATAAAAAGAGGTAAACAAATTACTGATACTTCTAAAACAAGAATGGCTAAATCAAACCTTAGACTTGTTGTTTCTATTGCAAAAAGATATACAAATAGAGGATTACCATTCTTGGATTTAATTCAAGAAGGAAATATCGGACTTATGAAAGCTGTTGATAAGTTTGAATATAAAAAAGGTTATAAATTCTCTACTTATGCAACTTGGTGGATTAGACAAGCAATTTCTAGAGCGATTGCGGATCAAGCAAGAACTATTAGAATTCCTATTCATATGATTGAAACTATTAATAGAATTAATAAAATCATCAGAAAAGGTATTCAAGAAAATGGTAAAGAGCCTGATGTTGATGAAATTGCAAGAGAAGTTGGATTGCCTGTTGATAAAGTTAAACAAGTAATTAAAATTACAAAAGAACCTGTATCTTTAGAAGCTCCAATTGGAAGTGATGATGATGGTAAATTTGGAGATTTTGTTCCAGATGAAAAAGCTCCAACACCTGTTGATAATATTATGAAAGAAGATTTACAAAATCAAATTGATCAAATATTAGGACAACTAAACGAAAGAGAACAAGCTGTTATTAGAATGAGATTTGGTTTAATGGACGATGCAAGTGATAGAACACTAGAAGAAATTGGAAAAGAACTTTCTGTAACAAGAGAAAGAGTTAGACAAATTGAATCAAGTGCAATTAAAAAACTTAAACATCCAAAAGTTGGTAAAAATCTTAAAAATTACGTAGAAAGTTAGTATATGAAATTTTTTGAAGAGTGGGTAGAAGCAGATTTAAATCCAATCATATCTTTTTCTTCCTCTTCAAAAATTATTTACTCTAATTTAGAAGCTCAATTTTTATTAAATAGAATCAAACAAAAAGAACTGTTTGATTTAGCTTTAGCTTATGCTCCAAAAACTTTTGGAGCATTAACTTCTTATATTGATATCTCAATTAAAAACTATACTTTTTATGCTATTACTGTTATGTATCAAAATGAAGATGAAATACATATGAAACTATATAAAAGTGCAATGGTAAAAAAAGAAAATAACTTAAATATAAAAAATATAAATGTTAGCAATATTTTTACTTTAGTTGATTTAGCAATATCTTCAAATAAAATCAAAACAAATATTAATTTTCATAAAAATTATGATCCTTCCATTCCCGAATTTAAACTTGATGCTAGTGTTTTTATTAAAACATTAAATCAAATTTTTGAATCTTTAAAGGATAATAAAAATGTTTCTTGTTCTATTTTATTAAAAATTGGTGAGTATATAAAAATTAATGAAAGAAAATATTCATTGGTAAGTATAGTAATTTCTTCACTTGAAGAAAATAATTTCTCTAAAATAAATATAAAAGAAAATAATTCTTTTATATTAACTTTAAATGAAGATAATATAACAATAGATTTACCACTAATCCTTTAAAAGCTTTGAGAACAAAACTCCAATAGGTACAATTCCTAATCCAATTATAAAGGCAAAAGGAGTAAATATATTGTTGTTATTTAATGCAAAAAATCCAAAAATCAATATCACATAACCCATAATTCTATATATTGACAAAAATCCACCACTTGCAAATAGTGTATTTTTAAAAGTATTTTTCTTTACTTTTGATTTTTCATCATTTAATATTTCTTTGATTTTTTCAGGTGTTAAATCTTCTTCAGCGATTTCTTCATATTCTGTATATAAATCATAAGGATCGTCGATTTCATCAATTTTATCTCTCTCACCAGATTCATTTACTTGTGATAAATCAAGGTTTAATATTCTATTTTGAATATTTCTTTTATATGATAAAAAAGATGCAATAGTAATAAATAGGGAAGAAATAAATGCAACTTGCATATTTAAAACCCATAAACTATTTTGAAATATAAAAGCATATACAATGGCACAAAGGTCTATTAAAATAAAGACCTTTGCAAATTTTAAAATCTCGGGATTAATCTTCATCTTCATCAAAAGATTTATCTCCATGTTTTGCACGATATGAATATCTAGGATCGTTTTCCATACCTTCATATACTTTTTGAGCTCTTTTGTACGCTCTATATACATTTAATAAAGCAGCTGCAATTCCCCATGCAATTCCTATCCATAAAGTCCAAGTATAACCCGTTAGCTGTTTTAATCCATATCCAATACCAAAACCTATAAGAATAGCTGCAACAATAGAAATACCTAAAGATAAACTATCTAAGGCAACTACTTTGTCTTGGTGTTTTGGTTTTTCTTCTTTTTCTTCAATCTGATTATTTTGCATATTATTTTAAACTTACGCTAAATAAGTACAACAATAATCTGTTATTTCTAAAACTTTTATTTCAAAACTACAATTAGCTGGAACTTCAAAGTATTCACCAGCATTTATTGTTTCCCAATTACTGTCACCACAAGCAATTAATATTTCAACACGACCAGCTATAATTTCCATATGTTCAGCCTCTTTTGTACCAAAAGTGTACTCACCTGGCATCATAATTCCTAAAGATTTTTTAGCTCCATCTTCATCTATAAAACTTCTACTTGTAACATTTCCATCAAAATAAATATTTGCTTTTTTTGTTAATTCTACGTTTCTAATTGTTGGCATATAATTTCCTTTTTTTATAATTTTTTCATAACTTCAGATGCAGCACTTATACAAGCATCTATATCTTCGTTTGTTATTTTAGTACAAATAAATCCTGCTTCATACTGAGAACAAGCAAAATAGAATCCTTTTTTTAACATTTCGTGATGAAATGTAGCAAATCTTTTAAAATCACAAAGACCTACATCTTTGAAGTTCTTAGGTTCAAATTCAGAAAAGAAGAATCCAAACATACTTCCTCTTGTATTTACTTGTAATGAAATTCCATTATCATTTGCAACTTTTTTTAATCCATTTACTAATCTTAAAGCTTTATCATTAAGTTCAGTATAGATTTCAGGATTTGCTTTGATTTTTCTAAGACTTGTTAAACCAGCTGCCATTGCAACAGGATTTCCACTTAGAGTTCCTGCTTGATAAACAGTCCCATCTGGACTTAAATGATCCATGATTCTCTTTGAAGATGCAAATGCACCAACAGGCATACCTGCACCTATTACTTTTCCAAAAGTAATAATATCAGCTTGAGTATTTAGTATTCCACTAGCACCTCTTAAAGAAGCTCTAAATCCTGTCATTACTTCATCAAAAATAAGTAAAGCTCCATGTTTATCACAAAGATCTCTACAAGCTTTTAAGAACTCTTCACTAGCAGGAACTAATCCCATATTTCCTGCAATTGGCTCTATGATTATGCAAGAAATATCGCTACTATCTTCAAAACATTTCTTTAAATTTTCAATATTATTATATTCACAAAGTAGCGTATGTTTTGTTAAATCAGCTGGAACTCCAGGGCTACTTGGGCTTCCAAAAGTTGCCATTCCTGATCCTGCTTGAACAAGTAATGAATCAGAGTGACCATGGTAACATCCTTCAAACTTAAGAATATCATCTTTTCTTGTAACTCCACGTGCTAGTCTAATAGCACTCATTACAGCTTCAGTTCCAGAACTTACAAATCTTACTTTATCAATATAATCGAACATTTCAACAATTTCATTTGCTAAATCTGTTTCTAATAGTGTTGGTGCACCAAAAGATAAACCTTTTTTTGCAGTTTGAATAACTGCATTTTCTATATCTTTATCACAATGTCCAAAAATAAGTGGTCCCCAACTTTGTACAAAATCTACATACTTATTTCCATCAATATCAAATAAATATGCGCCCTCACCTCTGTCTATAAAAGGTGGTGTTCCTCCTACACTTTTAAAAGCTCTAACAGGAGAATCAACCCCACCTGGAATTACTTTGCAAGCTTCTTCATAAGCTTTAATTGATTTGTCAAACATTCATATTCCTATTAATCATTTATTATAATAATTGTACTATAATCGCGCTATGAGAATTATTATCCTAGCCTTTATTATTTCAATATCTTTACATTTTCTTGCATTTAATAAGTACAAGAATGACGAATATGAAAAAAACAATCAAAATGATGAAAAAATTACAAAAAAATCTGAAGTAAAATTCGTAAAATTAAAAAAACAAGAAATAAAAGAAGAACCAAAACAAGAGGTAAAAACAACTCCTGAAATTATTAAACCACAAGAGATAAAGCCTATTGAAAAAATAGTAGAAAAACCTATAGAAAAAGTTCTACCAAAACCTCTGAAAAAACAAGTAGAAAATAAAGTAAGTGATTTAAAACCTATAATAAAAAAAGAAAATATTAAAGCAAAAGAATTTCAAGAAAAAGTTATTAAAGAACAAATTGTTAATAAAAATGATTCCTTACAAAATAGTATATTAGAAAATTTCTTATCTCAAAAAGAACCTATAAATAAAGAAATATTACGAGAATTAGAAAAATTATATGGAGAAGAATACCAATCTTTTACAAAAGTACAAAAAGCATATTTAGAAAAAAATCTAAATAATTTTCAAGTTATTACACAAAGAGTATTAAATAGATTAGGATATCCAAGACTCGCTGCAAAACTACGACTTAGTGGAGTTAATATTGTAGAATTTATGTTTCATCCAGATGGAAGCATTACTAATCTAAAAATAACTAGTTCATCAGGATATGAAATATTTGATAAATATTCTTTAGAATTAATTGAAATTGCATACAAAGATTATCCAAAACCAACAACATCTACAAAACTAAAATTCAACGTTAATTATCAAGCATATTAAGGATTATAATGGGCGAAATAAAAGATTATTTTAAAAGATTATTTAAAGGTGAAATCTCATTATTCGTAAGTTTTTGGTTTTGGTTTATTGGTTTATCTTTTTTTGTAGAACTATTTTTTCAAATAAAATTTGATCAAAATCTTTTTATAAACAATAATTATTCAGAACTTTTATTATTTTCTTCAACTTTTATTTATTCTATTTTAATATTTATTATTATTTTCACAAGTGCAAATAAATATAAGGGTTCAAAAATATGGTCTGTGCTTGCTAAGATTATTGTTAGTATAAACCTATTTTTTTCTGTAAGTTTTTTTATGGATGAGATAAAGTCTTATTTTTTTGAAGATTATGCTATTGAGAAAGAGATTCAAGATTTTAAAGAAAGCTTACCAATTCAAGTTGATTCATCTAGTGTTTTAATTGATATTTCAAAAAACAAAAAAACAATATTTTATTATTATCAATTGTTTGATGTCTCTTTAATAGAAGATGTAGATAAAAATAAATTCAAAAGACAAATACAAGATTCACTTTGTGAAGATGAAAGTAGTTTGGATTTATTGAAAAAAAATTATATTTTGGATTATGAATATATAAACGAAAAAGAAGAGAAAATTATTAACATAAAAACAAGCAAAGAAAATTGTGGAAAATCAATCTATGATTTAGAAATTTTAAATGATGTTCTTAAAAAACAAGGAATGCTTTAAGAGCAGTTTTCTTGCCTCTTAAAGTCTTATAACTTTCTTTCAAAATTATATAAATTCATATATCTAAATGCTAATAGATTTTCTAAAATAGCAAAAGTTACAATAAAATTAATAAAAGAACTTCCTCCATAAGAAAATAAAGGTAAAGGAAGCCCAACAACTGGTGCAAATCCAATAACCATCAAAATATTAATACTCATGTTAAAAAATATCAAAAGCCCCAAACCTGAGGCAAATGCCCTGACTATATAATCATCTTTAAAGTAATAATTTATAGTAAAAAGATGTAAAATAATTAAAACATATAAAAAAATTAAACCCATTGCCCCTAAAAAACCATATCTTTCCACAAAATATGCAAAGATAAAGTCACTTGTTGCAATTGGTAAAAACTTTAATTGTGTTTGTGTTGCTTCTTCACTTAGTTTTCCAGTTAAACCACCTGAACCAATTGCAATGATTGATTGTTGAACATGATAACTAGGCTTTTCAGAAATAAAATCTGTAATTCTCTTTTTTTGATAATCTTTTATTAAATAAGTATAAATAAATGGTGAAGCAATCCCTATTATAAGAATAATACTCGCCCAAATTTTCCAATTTACACCAATTATAAATAAAATTCCATAACCTACAAACAACAATACCATTGCAGTTCCTAAATCAGGTTCTTTCGCTATTAAAATAAATGGTAATAAAATATAAAATGAAAAATATAAAAAATCAACGAAGCTATATCCATCTTTTGGTGGAGGTTTATGATGGATTAAATATCCTAACATTAAAATAAATACAGGCTTGATAAGTTCTGAAGGTTGAATTGTAGTACCTAAAAATGGAATAAATATCCATCTTTTAGCCCCAAGTTTAGATAAACCCCAAAATTCCACAGCTATTAGTAATACTATACCAATCCAGTATAAAGTTGGGATAATTCTTAGTTTTTTTCTAATAGGTAAAATAAACACTATAAAAAAAGCAAAAAAAGAAATTGTAAAATATACTATTTGTTTATTAGCTAATTGTTCGTTTGTTTCACTAATTAAATGGTATGATAAGAATATCAATGGTAAAACAAATATTATTAACAAATAATCAAAATGGGAAATAATTCTTTTATCAAATAAACGCATAGTGAAAGAGTATCTAAATATGGATAAAAATTTTATTGTAAATGAAGCAAATAGACTAGATAAGTTTCTAGCACTACAAATTGATGCTTCAAGAAATCAAATAGAACAGCTTATAAAAAAAGAATATGTAAAAGTAGATGGTAAAACTGTAAGTAAAACAGGATTAAAATTAAAAGAAAATCAAAGTGTTGAAGTTCATTTTCCCCAAACTGAATTAAATCCAACAAAAGATGAAAATTTTGTAAAAGAATCTTTAAAAGATAAAGAAATAGAAATTATTTATGAAGATGATGATATTTTAGTTGTAAATAAACCTTATAATTTAACAGTACATGATGCACCAAGTGTTAAAGATGCAACTTTGGTTGATTGGTTAAAATTGAAAAAAATCTCACTTTCAACTATTAGTGGAGAAGAACGACATGGAATAGTTCACAGACTTGATAAAGGTACAAGTGGAGTAATGGTTGTTGCAAAAACCAATGAAGCTCATGTTGGATTGTCAAAACAACTTGAAGACAAATCAATGGGAAGATATTATCTAGCAATAATTGATATGCCTTTAAAAGACAACATTATTATTGAAAAACCTATTGGAAGAAGTTCAAATAATAGATTAAAAATGGCAATCGAAGAGAATGGAAGAAATGCAAAATCTGCTTTTTCAAAACTTGCTTTAAGTAATAATGAAAAATTTGAATTAATTGCTGCAAAATTATACACAGGAAGAACTCATCAAATTAGAGTTCACTTAAGTTCGATGAATAGGCACGTACTTGGAGATAATTTATATGGTTTTAAGGGCGAATTAAATAAAATAAATAGATTTTATTTGCATGCTTATTATCTTTATTTAACTCATCCTATAACAAATAAGCAGATGAGTTTCAAAGCAAATTTACCAGAAGATATAAATAACTTTTTAAATAAAAATTTCCAAGAGGAGAATATAAATGACACACTTGATGAAGGCAACATCATTAGCAGCTTTACTACTTCTATCTAGTGGTTGTAATAATGTTTTTGATAACCTAAACACTCCTAGTAAACCTACAATAAATGAATCAATTGAAACCGTAGATTTTAATTCTATTAAATCAATTACAGATATAACATCTATTGGATTTGAGTGGCAAAGAGTTACTGATCCTAAAGTAACGGGATATAATTTTTATAGAACTGATTTACAAAAAGATGGAAAAACTTTAAATCTTATAAAGTCAATTGATAACAGCTATGCAACGCATTATGTTGATAAAGATTTAGAACCAAATACTAAATACGCTTATCAAATATCTGCAAGAACATCATCAGGAACGGAATCAAGAACAACAGATGCATATATCGTGCAAACTCTTCCTCGAATTGTACCTGTAAGTTTTGCGCAAGCTATTTCAAATTTACCAAATAGAATAAAAATACTTTGGAGACCACATCCAGATCAAAGAATTCAATATTACAGAATTGAAAAATTCAATACTACTTTAAATGAATGGATTCATTTAAAAACTGTAGAACAAAGACTTCAAGTTGAATATATTGATACAGGATTAGATAATAATACTACGTATAAATACAGAATAAAAGCATTTACATTTAATGACGTTGAATCAGCTCCAAGTCCAGTAATTACAGCTAAAACAAAAGCTTTACCACAAGATCCTTCAAATATAAAAGTTTCAACTAATCAAGTTAAGAAAATTAATATTTCATGGAATGCATCTCCTACTGATGACATAATTAATTATGAAATCCATAGAAGTAGCTATAGTGGACTTGGATTTAGTAAAATTGCAACTGTAAAAGCCGATACTCTTGAGTACACTGATAAAATTAATGATGAAGGAAGATCTTATTATTACCGTGTTATTGCTATAGATAAAGATTTATTGCAAAGTCCTGTTAAATCAAGTGCAGTTGAAGGAAAAACATTAGGGAAACCTGCAAAACCTATTATAACTCTTGCTCAAATACAAGGAAATAAAGCCATTTTAAACTGGAAAGCTGGCGATAATAGAGCAATTTCATATAACATAAAAAAAAGAATTAAACTTAATTTCTTTGAATACAAAACAGTAAACTTCAATAATATCAATGATTCAAGATTTGAAGATACTGATATTTTAAGTGGAGTTGAATACAAATACTCAGTTGAAGCAAATGATGAATTTGGATTAGTATCAGATAAAACTGACGAAACATCATTAACAATACCAAAATTAAAATAATAAGAAAATAAATGCCACACATATTATTCGAAAAAAAAGAGTTAATTCAAACTCCATCTAGTAAAGATGGAGTTGATTTTGAGTTTATTGCCAAGTCACATAACTTTACAGAAAAAGTAAGAAAAATTGAGTATAGAATTGCTTTAAAACATCAAGAAAAAGATTTTTTATTATCTTTAAAAACAAAAGATGATAATTTTATGATTAAAGCAGATAAAGTTACAAGATTATCTCCTGTTACTCTTGTAAAAAATGCTTTAAATGCTTATGTAAATTTAAATAATGCAAATGTATTATTTTCAAATACAAACAATCTTAAATTTAAAGAAGAATCAACAAATGAATATTTAAAAGATATCAATTATTTTGTTGATGATTTTCAAACAGATAAAGAGATTCAAATAGAGATTGGTTTTGGAAGTGGAAGACATCTTTTATATCAAGCAAAAGCAAATCCAAACATTCAATTTGTTGGTTTAGAAATCCATTATCCATCAATTGAACAGTTATTAAAACAACTAGAACTTCAAAATATAACAAATGTATTAGTAGTAAATTATGATGCAAGATTATTCATGGAGTTTATTGAATCAAATACAGTTGGAAGAATTTTTGTACATTTTCCTGTTCCTTGGGATAAGAAACCTCATAGAAGAATCTATTCAAATGAATTTGTAAATGAAGCTTTAAGAGTTCTAAAACTTAATGGAACTTTAGAACTAAGAACTGATAGTAGAAAATATTTTGATTATTGTACAGAACTTCTTACAAATCTTCCAAAAGGAACAATTACAATTGATATAAATAAAGATTTAGAAATATCAAGTAAGTATGAAGATAGATGGAAAAAACAAGGTAAAAATATTTATGATGTAACTTTAAAAGCACAAGATGAAGATAAAAATATTAATTTAGATTTTGATTTTTCATTCGATTTTAAAATAGATTACAATAATACAATAAAAACAATTCCTACAAAATCTTTAATCGAATCAAGTTATTTTATTCATGTTGAGGAACTTTACATAATTGAAGATAAAAATAATTCAGGACTAATAAAATTAACAATGGGAAATTTTGATAGACCCGTAACAAAATATTTATATGTAAATGAAGGTAGTGTTTCATATTACCAAGGAAACCCTCTTCCAACAAGTTCGAATATTAGTGCACATAAAAAGCTAAAAGAGATTTTAAATAAATGATTGAAGCTAAGAATATCTATCTTTCTTATGATGATAATAAATTTATTATAAAAAAAGGTAATTTCACTATAAAACCAAAAGAGTTCATTTTTATTGGTGGAAATTCAGGAAGTGGAAAATCAACGCTTCTAAAATCTTTTTATGGTGATATCCCATTAAAACATGGTAGTTTAAAGATAGAAAATCAAGAAGTATTTGGAATTAAAGGGAAAAAACTTAGAATTCTAAGAAAAGATATAGGTATCATATTTCAAGATTATAAGTTAATTAATGAATATACAATTGAAGAAAATATTATGATACCTCTTAAAATAAATGGATATTCTCACGAAGTTTCAAGAGATCAGGCTAATAAGTTATTAGCACATGTTAGATTAACACACAGAGCTGGTTATTATCCAAACGAACTAAGTGGTGGGGAGCAACAAAGAGTTGCAGTAGCACGTGCTCTTGCACATAACCCAAAAATAATAATTGCAGATGAACCTACAGGAAATCTTGATGATTATTCAGCTGAAGTTGTATGGAATTTATTAAAAGGTGCCAATGAACAATTAGGTATAACTATCGTTGTAGTAACACATAGAGTTCCTAAAAATCTTGGTATAAAATTTAGACAATTATCTATTGAGGATGGAATAATTTATGAGGTTTCTTAAAAATATTTTTGCTTTTTTAATTCCATTACTTTCAATGCTAATTACTTTTTCAATATTTTTATTAATAAATAATGTAGTTGAAAATTATAAATCTAAAATTTCAAAAGATTACTCAATAGTTATAGTTACAAATACACCTTTAATAAAAGAAAATATAAGTGAATTAGCAGGAATAAAAGTAGAAAAAATAATTACTCTACCAAATGATAAAATTATTACAAATATAAAATCAAGTTTGTCTGATAATTCTATTGAATTATTAAAACAAAAACTTCCAAATTTTTACCAAATATATTTAGAAATATTCCCAACAAGTAGTGAATTAGATGAAATCAAACAAAATCTATTGGAGAATAAAAATATAAGAAAAGTAGAAGTATTTTATAAAAATCATAATCAAACCTACCTACTATTATTACTATTAAATAGTGTTTCATTTATACTTTTTTTTATAATAACTTTATTCGCAATTATTATTATTGCAAAACAAATAAAATTATGGTTCCATGAACATAATGTAAAAATTGCAATATTAAGGCTTCATGGTGCCTCAATTCTATATAGTGCATCATCAATTTTAAATTATGCATTGCTTAGTTCACTTTTATCTTTTATTATTAGTGCGTTATTTTTATTTTATGTTTCAAATAATATGACAGTATTATTTCCTTTAGAGTTACATGACATAATAGATATAAAAATTAATCTTGTATTAGAGTTATCGAAAATATTTTTATTATCATTTTGTATATCTATTTTTACAATATTTGGTGTTTTATTAAAGTACAAGATTACAAATGACTAAAATATTTTTTCTTGTTTTTCTTAGCGCTAATATTCTTTTTAGTGCAACAAATATTGATAAAAAAATTCAGCAGAATAAACAAATTCTAAATACAAGTACAAAAATAGAAGAAACTACTAGTTTAAAAATAAAAGAACTTGCAGATAAAATAGAGTCACAAAATTCAAATATTATTAGTTTAGAAAAAGACATAAAACAAATTAATGCAGATATAGATGAACATCAAAAATTACTTGAGGATGCTAAAAATAAATTAGATGAATTAAAATCCAAATCAACTGAATTAATAAAAGAAAAAACAACAAATGAAGAAGAAATAGTTAATACAATAATTGAAGAATTTTCTATTTCAATTGCTTTAAAATTAGCTTCTGAAAACAGTTTACAAGAATTAATTGATAGTGAAATATACACGCTTTTATCACAACATTCAAAAGATAAAGTATTAAAGTTAAATAATAATTATAATACATTATCTACAAATACAAAAAGTAATCAAAAAGACATAGATAAAATTTCTTCGTATATTGAGAATAGACAAAAAACAAAAGAAAAACTAACAAATCTTAAACAAAAACACTCAAGCTCTCTTATTAATTTAGAAGATCAACATAAATCTTATCAAGAAGAATTAAGTAAAGTTGCAAAACAACAAGAATCTTTAAAAAATCTTCTTTCAGAACTGAATATTTTAAAAGAAGAAGAAAATAAAAAAGTTGAAGATGATCGAAGAGAAAAATTACAACAACTTTTAGCACAAAAAAAATCTGAAACTAAAACAATAAGAGAAGAAGTTAAAGAAGAGGAACAAGAGCAAGAGATACAAACAGCCGAAGTTAGAAATCAAAAATATGCAAAAAATCTAAACTTAGATGTTAGAAAAATCGGTTCTTCAACAGATGGTGTAAAAATTGTAAAATACAAAGGTATTAGTACAATTGCACCTTTAAAATCTTTTAAGGTTGTTAAAAATTTTGGAACTTATTATGATCCTGTTTATAAAATAAAACTTTTTAATGAATCAATAGTTTTAAAAAGTGATGAGCCTAAAGCAAAAGTTGTTTCAGTATTAAATGGAAAAGTTGTTTATGCTAAAAAAAATGCAGGAATGCTTGAAAATGTTGTAATTATCGAGCATGAAGGTGGCTTACATACAATTTACTCACACTTAGATGAAATCTCTCCCACATTAGTAGTTGGAAAATGGATTAAGCAAGGTTATGTTGTAGGAAGAGTAGATGATAGTTTAATGTTCCAAGCAACTAAAGATGCATCTCATATTGATCCAAAAGATTTATTTAAAATATGATAAAACTATTTATTGATGGGGATGCTTTTCCAAATTTATTAAAACCTATTGTTTTAAGAGCTATTGAAAAACAAAAAATTGATACAATAGTCATTGCAAATAAGAAGATAAATATAGGTGTTTGTAAACATATTCAATATATAATTGTCGATCAAGGCGCTGACGAAGCAGATGACAAGATAGTTGAAATGTTAAACACAGGTGATTTAGTAATAACAGCAGATATTCCACTTGCTAACAGAACTATTGAAAAAAATTGTCACGCAATAGATCATAGAGGTGCTATGTACACAGAAGATAATATCAAACAATACTTAGCAATTAGAAATCTAATGCAAGATATTCGAGATAGTGGTGAGATAACAAAAGGTCCAGCTGCATTTGGTCAAAAAGATGCTCAACAATTTGCAAACTCTTTAAATAGTTTTTTGCAAAAATATAATAAAAATTAAGGATTCCCCATTATTTTAATAGACCAATCAACAAAAAATCAATTTAGAATTTTTTGTAAAGAAAATAAAATAGAAGATATGGAAGTTGCCGTAAAATACTTTATAGTATTCGGTGGATTAAATATAAAAATTGATACAACAAAACCTATACTTGAATTAATCGAAAAGCATATCTTAAACGAATATACAAATCTTCGATATGAAATTAATACAATAAGTGGTGGATATAAAGTAGATCATGCTATTTTAACAGGTATCGCACAAGGTGATAGAAAAACAACAACATCATTTAAAAGAGCTTTCGTAAGCTTTGAAGAGGGAATGAAATGTGTTGATAAACTAATCGATAGAGGTATGATCGAAATAGAATCATCTCAACATTTTATAGTTAATAAAAGAGGTGATGATAAAGTAGCCAGAAAGCTTCTATTTACGGCACCATTTTTAAGATTCTGGTTTGCTTTTGTCTCTCCTATTTATAAAGGAATTAAAGATAAAGATTATAAAGAATTCTATACATTATTTGAAAATAAAGAAGCCGAATTTGGAAATTTTATTTTTGAAGAACTTGCAATGGAACTTTTAATTGATTTATTTAAAGAAGATCCACTAAAAAATTTCGGTAAATATTGGGATGAGAAAATAAATATTGATTTATTAGCAAAAACAACTTCTGGAAAAATTTTAGTTGGAAGTTGTAAATATATAAATTCTAAAATTAAGAAAAATGAATTAAATAATTTAAAAGAAGATGCAAGTTCAATAAATTTAAATCCAGATATTTTTGTAATATTTAGTAAGAATGGATTTTCAAATGAATTAAAAACACAAAAAAGTGATTCAATAAAACTATTCACGCCTAAAAGTTTTAAGCTATTATTAGCTTAAAACTTTCTCCTTTTTTTATGTCTGCATTAAAACTAAGCAATAATCCTTCATATTTAATAAATAGATTATCAAAAAAAATTGGGAAAGATGTAATAAGTAATTCATTTGGAATGGGATATGGAATACATAATCAAATCAGAAAGGAAACCCAGAGAAGCTAAAAACAAAGAAGTAAGCCAAAAAAAAAGCTCTTACCTGAATGAACTTAAAGAGTTCGAATAAGTAAAAGCTAAGTGTAAGAAATCTGTAAAAAGATTTAGTTGAATGTAATGTAAAAAAAACTCAAGAGCTGGCAGCGGCCTACGTTTCCACCAGGGGACCCGGCAGTATTATCGGCGATGAAG
>JAGOIF010000022.1 GCA_017995775.1 Aliarcobacter sp. | reverse complement strand
CAATAATTAATATTTAAAATCTCACTCATAGATAACCTAACTCAGATAAAAATGATTTTATTTCATTTGTAGCTTCATCTCTTTGATTTTCTATCTCTTTTAAACTTACCTGATATTTATCCCATAGATTTTCGATTGATTTTATGATAGATTGTTTTTTCTCACTTAAATATCTATTTATTACATTTAAAGCATCAGTTTTTAGCTCTAGGACTATCCACTCTTTAATATTTGAGATGTTTTCAAAAAGTTTTTCTTTTTGTTCTTCTATTTTTTCTCTAATAACTATTTTATCATTCTCTTCTTTTGCTGATTTTAGCTTTTTAAATAAATCTTGTAGTTTGCCGTGGTTTTCTTTTTGAGAATCATCTAAAGAAGATATAAACTCTTGATTATTTGATATAAAATTATCACTTAAAAGTGTGTAATCATAACCACTATTTTTTATAGATTTAACTGTAAATTTATTATTTACCCACCAAGAAGCAAATATACCTCTTATTTTAAACTGATCTAAAACACTATTTTTTTCAAAAGCTTTTTCTATCATTTCATAACCACTTGTGTAAAGGGCTGCTATATCTTTTGCAGTTTCATCAATTAGACTTTGATAATCATCATACCAATTTGAAACGATATTAAGTACTTCTTCATCAGTTTCTTTAAATCCTTTTGAGTCTTCTAGTATTTCTCTAATATTTTGTTTTTCATTGATTAAATCTAAAAATTTAAAATATAAACTATCTTTATCTTCAAAGATTAGTTTTGAATCTATCTTAAAACTATCCATAAGTGTTTTATTCCATTCTATCTTTGGAATACCACCATTTATATGAGCTTTTACATTATGAGCTTCAGGAGGTGGTGTATTATCAACATATCTTCTAATATTTAAATTGAAACCTTCTTTTTCTAAATCTTGTAAAGATACTAAAGAAGAGTATTTATCTAACTCAACTCTATTTTGATAAACATAATTTATTTTTTCTATATCTTCAGGTCTTAAAATATTTTGATTTTTACTTTCTTTATATTCTGCATCTGCATTAATAAATAGTATTTTGTCATCTTTTTTTGATTTATTAACTATTAGAAGTGATGCGGGGATTCCTGTACCATAAAATAATCCACTTGGAAGTCCAATAACAGCTTCTAGGATATTTCTATCTTTTATTAAATGTTCTCTAAATTTTCCTTCTTCACTTCCTCTAAATAAAACTCCATGAGGCATAACTACACCCATTTTTCCATCATTTTTTAGTGAAGCTATCATATGTTGAACAAACATATAATCACCTTTTTTACCATTTTCAGGCATGAAGTGAGAGAATCTTTCTTTGTATGTTAGTTCTGATTTTTTATAGTTTTGAGAAAAAGGTGGATTTGCTATTACTCTATCAAATTGTTCTAATTGACCATCTTTTGTATGAAGTGGCTTTTCAAGTGTATCTTCGTTTTTTATATCTGCATTCACAACACCATGTAAAATCATATTCATTTTACACATTGCCCAAGTAGTTGCAATTGCATCTTGTCCATAAAGAGAGAAGTTATCAGAGTTATATCTATCTTTTATATGCTCTTTTGCTTGTATAAGCATACCACCACTTCCAACTGTTGGATCATATATACTCATTCCTGGTTTTGGGTCAAGAAGTTTTGTAAGAAGAGTTACAACTGCACTTGGAGTATAGAACTCTCCTGCTTTTTTACCTGCACTATCTGCAAAGTATTTAATAAGATATTCATAAGCTGCACCTAATAAATCAGGAAATTCAAAATCTTCATCTCTTAAACGGATTTTGTCAAAGTGTTGGATTAGTTGCTGAAGTTTTGAATCTGATATTTTTGAATTACCAACTTTTTTATTAAAATCTATATGTTTTAATACATCTTCAAGTGAAGATAAATTTGCCTCTTCAATAGCACTTAATGCTGTATTTAGATTTTCACCTATATTTTTCTTTAAGTGTCTTAAACTTTGCCATCTAGCAGTTTCTGGAATATTAAAAGTAAATTGATGGCTTTGTAATAAAATATTTATAGTTTCTTCATCATGACCGTCTTTTTTATAAGCTTCTTTTACTTTTTGAAACTCTACATCAAATTGGTCTGAAAGTCTTTTTAGAAATAGCATACCAAAAATATATTCTTTAAATTCACTAGCCTCCATCTTTCCTCTTAAGATATCTGCTGCTGAAAAAAGATGTAGTTCAAGTTGACTGAGTGTTAGTTTTTGCATTAAGTTATTCCCGTATTATTTATAATTAGTTAATAACTATTTTATCTAATTTATTGTTAGTAATTAATTCAAAATATATTTATTGATTATTATATCAATGAAATGACTTTTTTTGATATATTTTATTTAATAAATTTAATGATGATATTAAACAAAATTAAGATTCAATATTTAGATCTTCTATAACTTCCACCTTTTTTGTCTCAGTTGTCTCCCCTCTCTTGATTTAATCTTGCCGTTCGCCTTTGGCTAAGTTCAAATGATATGGTAGGGAATGGCTCTAGAGTGAAGACAACTTGCCCTTGTACTACTTTGGATTTAACAAAATAGTACAGGACAAGTTAGGCTAAAAGTTGCAAATGACACGGCTTTTGCAGGACTTTCGTTACGACATTTAGTAGATTATTGTTCAGCTCTTAATCTACGACACAATTACATTAGACGGTTCCCCTTATCTAATAACCTATATATTTAATTAATCTAGTATAAACATTTATTGTTTATTTAAAAACCTCTGTTTTATATATTAGCTAGTAAATCTACAGGAGTGTCCTTGCTACTATAAAAATAGTAGAACGGGCATCTCCAAGGTGAATCGTACCGCATACACTTCCTCACACCTTGCTGATTTGGTCTCTTATTTATTGGCTAACCTTCCTAAAAGGGAATAACCATCTCTACGACAAGTGGCTACTTGCCTCGCATAAGTTTTTATTTTTTATCGCAAGATTTCGCTTACTGTGCAGTCCTTACACTCTACCGCTTAATATAGTTATTTTTGACATTACTTTATCCTCAACATTTAAGTTGATTTTTTTTTGAAAATTAGAATAGAGTAAATTTGATATTTATTTAGATTTTTAGTAAGATGTTATTTACTTTTTAGCAATTCTTTTAGTCGCCAAACTAACGAGAAGGATTACTCAAATAGTGCTTTCTAAAATCTGATTTTTTATTATAGAAAAAAGGTATGAATTATTCAAAAATGGAGTGCTCAAAATTGAGCGTTTCAAATTTAAATAAATTATAAAAATATTGTAAAATATCAATTAAAGCATAACTATTTATATAATTAAATTTATAATTTTGGAGTATTGATGGAAATAATAGATAATTTTAGTGAAGTTAAAACATATAAAAAGCTTGATGAAATTGATGAAAGTTTTTTTAACTCAAAAGAGTTACAAGTGAATGAATTTGAAGAGAAAGTAAAAACTAAATTTTTAGATGAAAATGACAAAATAATACTAGACAATTTTTTAAAAAAAATACTAAATAAATATCTAATTTATTATCAAAGTATTGTTATAACAAAAAATAAAAATCATAAAAGAAAAGCAAAACAAACAAATATAAATGATGATTTAAAATCTATTGAAGGTATCATTGAAAAGGACCAGTACAAAGTCAAAAATGCACACTTATCGAGAGATGTTGTATTTTTAAAAAAAGAAGAAACATTAAAATTTATCAAAAAGGAAGATCTTGCTAATCTCTTCACAAAAACTAACAATGAAATATTTAAAGAAGTGAGTTATCATGAAATATTTAGAGAAATAGAAGAATTGATGAGAAAAGAATTTATTAACATCTTAATTGATTTTGAAAGAATAAAAAATTTAGCAAAATTTATTGCTGCAGAAATTCATCTAAGAACAGAAAATATTCACAAATATAAAGAAGAGGCTAATTTTGATGAAATTAAAGAAAAATATAAAAAAATTGTAAAATATAAAGAAGAAAAAGTAGAAAAGCAAATAGATTTATATTTTAAAAATGGAGGAAAAACTCCTGAAGATTTATTAAAAGATTTAAAAATCATTTAAAAAAGAAGTTAGAAAGTAAATTCAACTATAAAGACAAACTTTTTCTTTTTAAGAAAATCAAAAATATCTAGTAAGATTTATACTCAACTTTGTGTATTTCTATAATTTATTGAAAATACACAAAGTGAATAAATGTTAATTGAATTATATTTCATGTAATGTTTTGTATTGCTTTCCCATAAACATTATTTTTTTAATTTTTCACGTGCTGAAAGTATGAAATATCCTTTTTCAAGAATATTGTTATTTGATACAAAATCTCTTATATTGTTTTTTTATCATATTAACTCCTTCTTGCTTAAATTTTTTCATCAATACTTATAAGTAAATCACGAATGGCATTTAATACTAATCTGTCTTCATCGCACAAAGACTTATTCTTTTTTGTTAGACCATAAATAATTTTAATTAAAGTCCCAAGAACTGAATGTAAAATTTTAATCATTTACTTGTGTAACTATATTTATATCTAAATAGCTACATACATTTTCTTTTTTATAACACAGTAGTAGTTATATCTGAATTATCAAAGCTTATAATACAGAATTGCACTCATTTTTTTAGATCAAACAATTTTAATATTTCATTGTTTCTACTGAATAATCTTTATATTTTTAAAGACAAATTAATAACTAATTGTCTAATAAAAAATTGTTTATTTATATTACGAATTAAATATTAAGATATTAATAATTAACTGCATATTATTTTATTAACTTTTTCTATATAATTGTTTTAATCATATATACTCTTTTTAAAAGATAAAAGTATGAAATATTAATACTTTTATTTTGATGCTTCAGAATTATATTAAAACGAAAACATCTATTATTTTTAAAGACAAATACTAGCTTATTGTCTTACTTGTTTATTCATGAATTAAACATTAAGATATTAATATTTAACTACACATAATTTTATTTGTTTTTCTCTATATAATTATTTTAATCATATATTATTTATAAATAAAAGATTAATACTCTTATTTTTCTTTTGCTGTTTTCTAAATTATTTAAAAAAAAAAAATATTTTTTATTTTTAAAAACAAAATAGAAAGTTATTATCTAGTATTAAGATTGTTTATTTATTTTTTCTTTATATAAACTATTTTAATCAAAATAGCAATTAAATTAAATGATAAAAAAAATTAAGATTAATAGACTATAAATATCTCTTTATCTCAATTCACTAGAATAAATCTATCATAAACTTTTATTTACTACTCAAGATACATTTATATATTTTCTTGAAATATAATCACAAAAATATTTTACAAATTTTTTATTAAAATCTCTATTAATTAATATATTAAATTTAAAACAGAATTAAAAAGTATATTTCTATGAATAAGTGTTACCCAAAGTGTTACCTATCGATAGCTTAAATCAAAAAAAATATTTACAAAGGAAAGAAATTACTATATTATAGTACTTTATAAGTGGCGACCCCAGAATGATTCGAACATTCGTCTTCTGGAGGAAATCCAGACGTCCTTGGCCACTAGACGACAGGGTCAAAATTGAAGATTAAGATTATATTTTACTTTGCGTTTATTTTTGCTTAAAATATTTGATTTAAGAGTTATTTTATCTTATTTTTTTTAAATTTTGTTTTGATAATTTGATAATAGTTGATGCTGTTGTTTCATAGAAACCTTTTTTATCTTCTACTAATATATCAGCTCCAAGTGTAGCGAATTCTCTATCAAATTTTTCTGCTGTTTTATTGGCTGATGTTGAATATAAAATACCGAATTTATGTATAAAATCAAAGAAATTTGAGCTCTTTTTAACCACTCTAAAACTCATTTTATTTGGATAAATAAATGTTATTTTTTTACTATTTCTTACTTTTTTTCTAAAATTTTTGGGAATTCTTGTGTGTTTATTTAAAGTGCAAAAAGAATCTACTGTATTTAGTATTTTTTTTGTTTTAGGTCTTTGTTTTATAGTTGAAAGTTTCTCATCATTAAATGATGAGAAACCTACTGTTGTATCTGTTTGAACTAGATAAACTAATGAAGAATCCATAAATTTTAGTCGTTTAAAAATTCTTGGATTGATTTTGGAGTTGAAACGTCGTGTGTTTTTAAAACTTTAATTGCTTCAACTGATGCTGTTGCAGCTGCAACTGTTGTAAAGTAAGGAACGTTCATTTTTAGAACTGATCTTCTTATTTCTTTACCATCATCTTTTGATGACTCTTTTGCTTCACTTGTATTAATAGCCATTGAAATCTCACTATTTGCAAGTAAATCAGTGATATTTGGTCTTCCTTCGCTTACTTTTAATACTTTTTGACAATCAATTCCAGCATCATTTATAGCTTTGTATGTTCCACCAGTTGCTACTAATGTGAATCCATTTTCTACTAATCCTTTTGCAATGCTTGGTGCAAATTCTTTATCTAAATCACATAATGAAATAAATACTTTTCCTTCTTTTGGCAAGAAGTTTTTAGCAGCACTTTGAGACTTAGCAAACGCCATTCCAAAGCTATCAGAGATTCCCATTACTTCACCTGTTGATTTCATCTCAGGACCTAATAATAAGTCAGCGCCTGAAAGTTTATTAAATGGGAAAACAGATTCTTTAACTGCTACGTGTCCTTTTAATTTAGGTTTTAATACACCGTTATTTTCTTGAACAATATTTTTATCATAAACTGCTAATGCTTCTCTTAAAGTTTGTCCCCACATAACTCTAGTTGCTACTTTTGCAAGGGGCATTCCTGTTGCTTTACTTACAAATGGAACTGTTCGTGATGCTCTTGGATTTACTTCAATTAAATAGATTTCACCTCTATGAATTGCGTATTGTGTGTTCATTAAACCAACAACTCCAAGTCCTAAAGCCATCTCTTTTGTTTTTGTTTCAAGTTGTTTGATTAAATCGTCACTAATTGAAATTGGAGGTAAAGAACAAGCTGAATCACCTGAGTGAATCCCTGCTTCTTCGATATGTTGCATAATTCCACCAATATAAACTTCTTTTCCATCACAAATACAATCAACATCAAGTTCAATTGCTCTATCTAAGAATTTGTCGATTAGAACAGGTGCATCATTTGAAACAGATACAGCTTCGTCCATATATTTTTTCAATTCTTCTGTTGAGTAAACGATTTTCATTCCACGTCCACCAAGAACAAAAGAAGGACGTACTAGAACTGGATATCCAATTTTTTCAGCGATTACTATAGCTTCTGTAACTTCAACTGCAGTTCCATTTTCAGGTTGTAAAAGTCCAATATTTTCAACAAATGCTGAGAATTTTTTTCTATCTTCTGCTAAATCAATAACTTCAGCTGTAGTTCCAATGATTTTTGCCCCTGCTTTTGTTAAAGCATTTGCAAGTTTTAATGGAGTTTGTCCACCAAAATGAACTATTACACCATCTGGATTTTCTTTTTCAATAACTGATCTTACGTGTTCAAAATCAATTGGTTCAAAATATAATATGTCTGATGTGTCATAATCTGTTGATACAGTTTCAGGGTTACAGTTATACATAATTGTTTTTACGCCCATTTCAGCTAAAGCGAAACTTGCGTGAACACAACAGTAGTCAAACTCAATACCTTGACCTATTCTATTTGGTCCTCCACCGATTATCATTACTTTTTTATCAAGTGATTCTTCTTTAGCTACTTTTGGAAGTTTTGTAATATTAGTAGTTGAGTATAAATATGGAGTTAGAGCTTTAAACTCAGCGGCACAAGTATCAACTTCGTTATATTCAAAATCAACATCTAAAGCTTTTCTTGCATTATATACATCATCTTCTGTTTTACCAATCAAACTAGCAATCATTGCATCACTAAATCCGTTTGATTTGATTTTTCTCATAAATACTTCATCACTTAAGATTGATTCATTTATTGAAACTTCCATATCATGAATTTCTCTAAATTTAGTTAAGAACCAAGGATCTATTTTTGATAATTCAAAAATATCTTCGTTTGTTAATCCTTTTCTCATACCTTCCATTAGATATAAAATTCTTTTATCATTTGGTCTTCTGATCTCTTTTTTAACAAAATCAATATCACCAGCAATTCTATCAAACCCTATAAGTCCAGTTTCAAGTGAACAAAGTGCTTTTTGAATTGATTCATTAAATGTTCTTCCAATTGCCATTACTTCGCCAACTGATTTCATTGCAGTTGTTAAAGTTGAATCAGCTTTTGGGAATTTTTCAAAAGTAAATCTTGGAATTTTTGTAACAATATAATCAATAACAGGCTCAAATGATGCTGTTGTTCCTGTAATATCATTTTCAATTTCATCTAAAGTAAATCCAACTGCTAAAAGAGTTGCTACTTTTGCAATTGGATAACCTGTTGCTTTTGATGCAAGTGCCGATGATCTTGAAACCCTTGGATTCATTTCAATTACAATCATTCTTCCCGTTTCAGGACAAATTGAGAATTGTACGTTTGAACCACCTGTATCAACTCCAATTTCTCTTAAAATTGCAAAAGATGCATTTCTCATATCTTGATATTCTTTATCAGTAAGAGTAAGTGCAGGTGCAATAGTAATACTATCACCTGTATGAACACCCATTGGGTCTAAGTTTTCAATAGAACATACGATAATACAGTTATCTTTTTTATCTCTAATAACTTCCATTTCGTATTCTTTCCAACCAAGCATAGATTCCATAATCTCTATTTCATTGATTGGAGATGCATCAATTCCAGCTTCTGCTAGTTTTTTGAATTCTTCCATATTATAAGCAACACCTGAACCACCACCTGCTAGGGTAAATGATGCTCTAGAAATTACAGGGAAACCAATCTCTTTGGCAACTTTCATAGCTTCTTCAACACTATATGCATTTGCACTTCTTGGTAAATCCATACCAATTTTTATCATTGCTTCATTAAAAAGTTGTCTATCTTCACCTTTTTTAATAGCATCAGGATGTGCTCCTAAGAAGTGAATACCTTCTAACATACCTTTGTCGTACATTGAAGTTGCCACATTTAGTGCTGTTTGTCCACCCATAGTTGGTAATATAGCATCGATTTTTTCTTTTTCAATAATCTTTGCAATTACATCTTCTGTTATTGGTTCAATATATGTTTTATCAGCAAACTCTGGATCTGTCATAATAGTTGCTGGATTTGAATTTATTAAAACAACTCGATATCCTAGTTCTTTTAGCGTTTTTGTAGCTTGAGTACCTGAGTAGTCAAACTCACACGCTTGTCCAATTACGATTGGTCCAGAACCAATAAGTAAAATAGTCTTTATATCTTCTCTTTTTGGCATAAAAATTCCCCATATTTTTTTTATAAAATTTGATTAGTGTATCTAAAAAGGGCTTAAAACTGAGTTATATGCTATTGCTTAGTGCTTATTAATTTTATTGCAAGTGCCACAAATACTAAGGAAACTAATTTGTTTAATATTTTTTGAGATTTATCTGATTTATTAATTATTTTTCCCAATTTTGCGCTATAAAGCGCGATTAAGCTAAATACTAAAAGAGCTGCAATTAAAAACAATATTCCTAAAAGTAACATTTGTAAAGGAATTGAACCTAAATTTGGATTTGTAAATTGTGGTAAAAAAGCTAGAAAAAAAATAGAAACTTTTGGATTTGTTATATTCATAATAATTCCACGGTAATATAATTTTTTATAATCTATATTTGCATTATTATTTTTAGTATCTATTTTTTGATTTCCTGCTTTGAAAATCTGCCACGCTAAATAAAGAAGATACATAGCTCCAATTATTTTAAGAATTGTAAAGGCAAAAATTGAAGTTTGAAAAATAACTGCAACTCCAAGAATAACAGCTAGAGTATGAAAAATAAGTCCCGTACATAAACCTAACATTATTATTAAACCTGATTTTTTACCTTGAAATATTGATTGGGTTAATACAAATATATTATCAGGTCCAGGAATTATTGCTAATAAAACTGATGTTGTAAAAAAGGCTATTAGAGTTTCTAGTGGCAACATAGGTATCTTTATTATTTATATTATTTTATTAAAAAAAGAGAAAAACTCTTTTTTTAGTTTGTTGGAAGATTAAATTTTTTTGTATTTAAAACACCATCTTGATCAAATGAAAGATAATATAATACATCTTTTTTAACACTTAATCCCGTTAGATATCTTAAAGCCAGATTTGCTTGAAGTGAACCTATGTGCATTACTATTGGACATGCGATTCCATTTGGTTTTCTGTCATTTATTTGAAAAACAGCTTCGTATGATGCTTTTTCAAAAAAACAAACTTGTCCGTGAAATTCTTCAACACTTCCATAAATCCAAGGAAGATTATTTTTCATACAATACTCATTTATAGCAGCTCTTGTTGGAAGATTATCAGTTCCATCAATTACTAAATCAAACTCTAATCCTCGTGATGCAAACTCATCAAATGATTCAGTATAAGCTGTGATTTTTGTATATGGACATCTAGCTTGTATTAATTCTTTTAAAACTTCAGCTTTATACTTTCCATCATCCCCTACTTTAAAAGCTATTTGTCTATGAATATTGTGAACTCCAACTGTATCAAAATCTACAAAAGCAAATTCACCAATTCCAGAAGCTCCAAGAGCGATTGCTAATGTACAACCTAAGCCTCCACTTCCTATAATTGCTACTTTTTTATTTTGAAGTGAATCTTGTGTTTCTTGTCCCCAAAGTTTTATTTGTCTGTTGAAATATTCATTCATTTCTTCTTGCATATTTTATTCCTTAGTGTATTACTTTAGATTATTATTTTTATATTGTTTTGTAATAATAGCAAATTAGAATTAAAATTCTATGACTGTAGTCAATTATTAATTATCTATATAGTATTATGTTACTTATTAATTTAATTCAAGGAATCCTATGAAAAAAAGAGTTGTTTTCACTTTATTTTGTATTTTAACATTAAATGTTTATGCAAATCCTATAAAAAATGATTATGAAAAACTAAAAAGTTCTACAATAACAAAATTTGAAAAACAAAAACCGAAGCAATGGGGAGAAAAAGTTACGGGTGTTAAAACACAATTTAACACAAAAGAAAAAGTAATCGCAATTACCATGGATGCTTGTGGAAGTAAGGATGGAATGGGTTACGATAGTAAGCTGATTTCATATTTAGAAAAAGAAAATATCCCAGCAACTTTATTTATAAATGCTAGATGGATTGATGCAAATATGGATACGTTCAAAACATTAGCAGAAAATCCACTTTTTGAAATAGGAAATCATGGATTAGCTCATAAACCAGCTTCTGTTGATGGAAATTCAATTTATGGATTAAAAGGAACTCAAGATGTTGGTGAGTTGGTGGATGAAATAGAATTAAATGCAAGAAAAATAGAATCAATTACAGATAAAAGACCAAAATACTACCGTTCAGGAACTGCATATTATGATGATGTTGCTGTTAGAGTTGCAAATAGCTTAAAACATCAAGTAGTTGGTTTTTCAATTTTAGGAGATGCTGGTGCTACTTATACTGCAAAAAAAGTTGAAACTGCATTTTTAGCTGCTAAAAAAGGTGAAATTGCAATCGTTCATTTTAATCATCCTGAATCTCAAACAAGAGAAGGTGTTATAAGAGCAATTACAAAACTAAAAGAGCAAGGTTTTAAATTCGTTAAACTATCTGATTATCCTTTAAAATAATCATCTAATTATTTTGTGAGTTTGAGAAATTCTAAAATCCTCAAACTCATAATTTTTTTCTTCTTTAAACTTAAAAATCCATCTTTGAATTTTGTGTAGTAAATATAAGCTTCGCTTCATCAAGAAGTTTTTGAGCATCTTCTAACTCTTTTACACCTGTTTTATATACATTTATTGAATCACTTAATGTGATTTGAGGATTTGATAATTTTTCTAAAAGCTCTTTTGCTTTTAAAATTTTTTCTTCAAAATTTGATTGTTCTATATCTTTTATTTCTTGCATTTATTTTTCCTTTAAAATTTCTCTTACATGGTCTTCGAATTTTTCTACTTCTACTAAAAATGAGTCATGTCCTGATTCGCTTTGAATCAACTTATATGTTATTTGATTTTCACGTCCTAGTTTAATCATAATATCTCGTATTTCTTCCATCTCTTCTGGAAAAAATAACATATCATCGCTAAATGCTATTAAATGTAAGTTTCCTTGAACCTTATCAAATGAATCTGATAATTTATCTTTATTTCTTCCAGCATCAAAAATATTCATAGTCTTACAAGTATAAAGATATGAAAGTGGGTCAAAAATCTTTGGAAAACTATATGCATTATATTCCAAGTATTTTTCTATTTCAAATCTTCCAAATAATTCATAAAGACCATCCGTTGATGAATAATCTCTTCCAAATTTACTATTAAATAAGGCTGGGCTTAAATAACAAATCAATCCAGCCATTCTTCCAATAGCAAGTCCTGGAAGTCCAAGAGCTTTTAAATCATCTTTTTTATAATTTCCATTTTTAAAAACAGGATCATGTCTTATTGCTTCAATTCCTATTTTATTAAAAGCTATTGCCCAAGGTCTTGTGTATGCTGTTGTTGCTAGAGCTATCACGTTTTTTGCAAAGGTTGGTTGTTCGATTGCATAACATAAAGCTTGCATTCCACCCATACTTCCACCAATTACAGCAAGTGCATTTGTAATTCCTAATTTTTTATAAAGTTTCATTTGTGCTTTTACAATATCAGAAATTGTTAAAACTGGAAATTTTAATCTATACTCTTTTTTAGTAGATGGATCAATACTCATAGGATTTGTAGAACCGTATGAACTTCCTATATTATTTGAACAAATTACAAAATATTTATTTGTATCAATTGCTTTTGCATCACCTATAAATTTATCCCACCAGCCAGGTTTTGCTTCATCTGCATATCTTCCAGCTGCATGATGACTTCCAGATAATGCATGACAAATAACAATTACATTTGATTTGTCTTCATTTAATTCACCATAAGTTTCATAAATAATTTCAAAAGACTCAAGAAGTCTTCCGCTTTCTAAATATAAAGGTTCATTAAATTTTGCTGTATTTGTCTGTATTTTCAAACTTATTCCAATCTTTTCTCTATTAAATTAAGGTTAATATGTTATCAAAACTATCATAAGAGTAGGATTTATCAATATAAATCGAGCTTAATTTTATTGAAATCTTATTATTAAATATTATTTTTTCTTATTCATAAGTATATTTGTATATAATTAGCCTAAAATTCGAACTTTATAGGAGGTTTAAAAATGAATTTAATTTTATCTAAATCAGATGATGCTATAAAAGCTTATGAATTAGTTAAAAATTTACAAAAAAGATTTGTTGATAAACTTAATAATTTATCTTTTTTATTTGGAGAAAACAAAAAATTTGAAGAAGTTATTTGGCTGAGAGAAAATGGTCTTTTTGGTGGTGGAAATAGATTTGAAGCAAAAGATGAATTTTTATTTAATAGCGCAAGTGTAAATGTTTCTCAAGTTCAATATGAAAACGATTCAAGTAAAACTTTACAAAGTGCAACAGCAATTTCAACAATTATTCATCCAAAAAATCCAAATGTACCATCAATTCATATTCATATTAGTTTGACTATTTTAAAAGATGGAAATTCTTATTATAGGCTTATGGCTGATTTAAATCCAAGTATTAAAAATACAAGAGATAAAGAGATTTTTGATGAAGAATTAAAAAAAATAACAAAAGAAAATTACAAAGAAGGAACAGAACAAGGAAATAAATATTTCTTTATTCCTGCACTAAATAAACATAGAGGTGTTTCTCATTTTTATTTGGAAAATTATAAAACAGCTAATAAAGAAAAAGATTTAAAGTTTGCAAAAGAGTTTGGGCAAGCTGTAATTGATTCTTATATAAATATAATTACAAATGCCTTTGAAACTAGAAAAACTTTTAGTGTACATGATATAAAAGAACAGCTTGATTATCATACTTTATATTTATTTCAAGTTCTAACACTAGATAGAGGAACAACTTCTGGTCTTTTGGTTCATAATCAAAATGATGTTGGAATCATGGGTTCTTTACCTAAATTTGTAAATAAAAAATTATTACAAAAATGGCTAGATAATTTAGAAACTCCACAAAATGAACTTCTTTTAAATATTATAAATTCAATTGAAGATAATGGAATTATAAATACTTTAATAAAAGAAAAATTAGCGCAAGTTGTAAGGGATCATTATAAAAAATATCCTCAATCATTAAAATACCAAGCAAGTGGAAATACAATTCCAAACACTGTAAATAATCATATAAAATAAAAGGAAAATATTATGAGTAAAATAGAAAAATTAGAGCAATTATTAAAAAATGACGTTTTAGTTGAAGTAAATAATGAAATAAAATCAATAGAGAAATTAATTTCAAAACAAAAAAATAACGATGAGTTAAAAATAGAACTTGATTATATGGTTGATGTTAAAAAATATTATGATGAAGTTTTAATTCATATTGAAAAAAAGTTATTAAGTGAAGAGGATGCTATTAAAATTCTTGAAGATTTAGAAGATATGAGAGCTGATGAAGAGGATGAAATATAAAAATGTTTGATTTAGAAACTTTCGAATATATAAATATTTTAGGTTTAATAATTGGTTTGGCTTTTGGTGCAATTGCCCAAAAAAACCAATTTTGTTTTAGTGGTTCTATAAAGGATTATATTCTTACAAAATCTACTAAAAGAGCAGCTTCTGTAATTATGGCGATGATTGTTGCGATTATTTCTACGACTTTAATAGCTAATCAATTTGAAATAGATTTAACACAATCAAGTTATTTTAAAAGCAATATAAATTACTTTGCAATTATTTTTGGTGGATTATTATTTGGAAGTGGAATGATGATAGCTGATGGTTGTAGTAGCAGAAGTTTAGTAAAGTTTGCCCAAGGTGATTCCAATGCATTAATCACTCTTTTATTTATAGCAATATTCGCTTATGCAACAACAAAAGGATTATTATTTGGTCTTTTAAATCCATTTATAACTAATCCAACATTAATACAATGGTCATCTTATATAGGCAATTCACAAATGAATATATATGTTGTTCTTGCGGTTTTATTTATTATTTTAATATTATTAGTAAAAAAATTCAAAAGAATATTTACTTTAATTGATGGAGTTTTATTAGGATTATTAGTTTCTAGTGCTTGGTATGTAACGGGTATTATTGGAGCTGAAAGTTTAGAAAGAGAGATTGCACTTTCAAGTATTGCTTTTGTATATCCAATAGGAAAAACCCTTGAATTATTTACATATTATGAAGTAAATGAATTAAGTTTCCCTATTACTTTAGTTTGTGGTATTTTAATAGGAACATTTATTATGTCATCTTTAAATAAAAAATATAGTTTTGGCTGTACTGCAAACCAAAATATAAATAAAGTAAAATACAATATTATTGGTGGTTCTTTAATGGGTATAGGTGGAGTTTTAGCCATAGGATGTACTGTTGGACAAGGTTTGAGTGGATTATCTACTTTAGCATTTGCTTCTTTTGTAGCTATTTTATCTATTTTTATTTCAGGTTATATAACTGCAATTTTCTTAAATAAGAACAACAAATTACCAATGTGTTTTATTTTTGAATGGAATGATGATAATAAAAATAAACCTTTAGATTTTCAAATATAATAATTCAACAAAAGGACTAGCTTGACTCAACAGAATTTTCATAAATTCTTCATATTTTACTTCATTGTCTTTGGAATAGCCATATCATTAATTGGAACTGTAATTAGTTATAGTTTCCAACTTAATGATATTCAAAAAGATTTAGACAAAAAAGCCAAAGAAATTTCAGAAATAAAAATAAATACAATATTAAAACCATCAATTGTAAATATGGATAATATTGTTAAATCTCTTAGTGATAATAAAATTATCAAAGAGTATGTTTTATCTAAAGATGAACATAAAAAACAAGAATTAAAGCATGTATTTTTTGCAATTGCAAGTAGTAATAATATGATTATGCAAGCTAGATTACTAGATAAAGATGGTCAAGAATTAATTCGTGTCGATAGGGAAAATAGTTCAAAAAAAGCCTTTTTTGTAGAAGAAAAAGATTTTCAAAATAAAAAAAATAGAGATTATTTTAAAATCTTAGAATCAAGTAATTCTGAAAATCTTTGGCATTCTAAAATAGATTTAAATATAGAACATGGGAAAATAGAGCTTCCTTATAAAGCAACATTTAGAATAGGTATGGCTTTAAGAGAAGATAATAAATTTTTAGGAATTGTAATTGTAAATATTCTTGTTGATAATTTATTTGAAGCAATTGGAACATCTTCTTCCTTTGATCACTATATTATAGATAAAGATCAAAATTATATATTAAATAAAAACAATGAATTTTCTTTTAATAAATATAAAAATATTAAAAGAGATATAAAAGAAGATTTTCCTAATGGCTTAAATACTAAAGGTGTTTATCTTTATGAATTAAAAGATATTTTTAAAAATGATGATAGTGCAATATTAGTTCTTAAAACAAAAAAAGATTATAAAAAAGAAATTATTACACAAAAAATAAATACAGCCATAATAGTGTTTATCTTAACCTTATTATTGAGTTTGATTATGGCTATTTTAGTATCTAAAATACCATCAAATCTGCAAAATAAGTTATTGAAAGCCCATGAAAAACTAAATGAATTTACTTTAATTATTGATAAATATGTAATCAGCGCCACTACAAAACCAGATAGCACAATAATAAATGTAAGTAGTGCTTTTGAAAAAACAAGCGGTTATTCAAAAGAAGAATTAATTGGTAAACCAATGTCAATTGTTAAAAATCCTTCAAGAGATAAAATGATTATAAAAGATTTATGGGAAACTATTCTAAAAGGTAAAACTTGGATTGGGGAAATCAAAAATAAAAGTAAATCAGGAGATGATTTTTGGTTAGAACAGCATATTGTTCCAAAAATAAATACTTCAAATAATAATATTGAAAGTATTTTATCAATTGGTATTGACATAACAACTAAAAAAGAACTTGAAAAAATTGCTTCAATTGATAAACTAACAGGTATTTTTAATAGAAGAATGTTAGATCAAATTTTGCAAATTGAATTAGATATTACTCAAAGACATGAAAGAGATTTATCTTTAATTATTTTAGATATTGATTATTTCAAACAAGTAAATGATACTTATGGTCATTTAGTTGGTGATGAAGTTTTAAAAGATATGGCTTCAATTATTTCGAAAAATCTAAGAGCTTCTGATGTATTTGGAAGATATGGAGGCGAAGAATTTTTGGTAATTTGTACACAAACAAATGAAGATAATGCATTTAATTTAGCAGAAAAATTAAGAAAAATTATTGAAGAATATAAGTTTAATCAAGTTGGAACAAAAACAATATCTTTAGGGATTTCAAGTTTTGAAAAAAATGATACTATGGAACAATTATTCAAAAAAGCTGATGAGGCACTTTATTGTGCTAAAGAAAAAGGAAGAAATAGAAGTGAAATTTATAAGCAAATATGCTAAGAAGTATTAAAAATACTTCTTTAGGCTTTTAGTTTAATTGATATTGAACGATATAATCTCTCATTAAAGGCGGTGTATCTAAATAGTTTTCGCTATCTAATGCTAATGTATTTTGACCACTGTTTTCCTCTGTACTTTCCAAAGGCTCATCAATCTCATCATTTTTAGATTCAAATCCAGTTGCAACAATAGTGATTTTTACTTCATCTTTTTCTAGGGTAGAATCAGATGTAGTTCCAAAGATAATTTCAGCATTAGAATCCATTCTATCGTTTATACTTCCCATTACATCATTAATAGCAAATAATGATACTTGAGGATGAATATTAAAGTGAATTAAAATACCTTTTGCACCATTTAATGAAACTTTATCAAGTAATGGAGAATCAATAGCATCTTCCAATGCTCTTCTAGCTGCATCTTCACCCTTTGCACGACCTATTCCCATTAATGCCATACCTTTGTGTTGCATAATAGTTTTAACGTCTGCAAAGTCTGTATTGATATCTGAATTTCCTGGATTTAAAATAACTTCACTCATACCATTTACAGCTTGATATAAAATATTATCAATAATTTTAAAGGCATCTTTCATACCAACATTTTCATCTATTATTTCTAATAATCTATCATTTGGTACGATGATGATTGAATCACTTACTTTTTTAAGTTCTTCAAGTCCAAGATTTGCTAATCCTGCTCTTTTTTTACCTTCCCAAGTAAATGGTTTTGTAACAACAGAAACAGTTAATGCTCCTATTTCTTTTGCAGCTTTTGCAATAATAGCAGCAGCTCCAGTTCCAGTCCCACCACCTAAACCAGCAGCAATAAAAATAATATCAGCACCTTTTAAAGTAGCTTTTATCTCTTCATAACTTTCAACCGCTGAATCTCGTCCAACTTCTGGTTTCATACCAGCACCTAAACCTTTTGTAAGTTTAAGTCCAAGTTGTATCTTTTTTGGAGCCTTTGAGATATGTAATACTTGTAAATCTGTATTAGCAGCAATTAAGTCAATTTTATGAGAACCTTCATTTATCATGTGGTTGATCATATTACAACCACCACCACCAACTCCAATAACTGCAATTTTTGCTACGTTATCAGATAAAACTTTGCTTGGCATATCCACTTTTATATCATCCACTCTAAATAAATTTTCCATTAAAACCACTCCGATACTTTGCTCCAGAATTTAGAAACACCTGTTTTCTTATCTCTAAGTAGAGGTGTTAAAACCGTTGAATTGTCTTTTATTTGTATATGCTCTTTATTATCTTCTGTACTTAATTTTTCTGATGAATTATTTAAAACAGAAATTTTCGGTTCTGCAATTCTGTCATTTTTAACAGGTTTAATAAGTTTTTTACTAGAATCTAATTGATAACTTCTATTTGTTCCTAATGAATAAAAAAGTAAACCAACAATAGTTGCCATATTTGCTTCATCAAAACTCATAAAACCATTTTTAATATTTTTAGGAATACTTACACTAATTGGAACCCCTTCAAAGATTCTCTCTGCTAATCTTTTGATTCCATCAAGATAACTCATTCCACCTGTGATTACAATTCCTGAACCTGTATTGTCCATTAAACCACTTTTCTTTAGTTTATTTTTAACTAAAACTAAGACCTCTTCAACACGTGCATGGATGATAGTTTGAACATAATCAAGTGCCACTTCTGAAATACTATCTTCATCGCCAATTCTTGGAATTTTAACTTTTGTAACACCCAACTCATTATTAGGAGAATAATTTCTTAAAAGTGAACCATACTCTATTTTTATTTTTTCAGCAGCAGTTAGAGGTGTATGTAACATAACGGATAAATCATTTGTAATATGATGAGAACCAACAGGAATAAATCCATTAAATATAATAGAATTACCTTTATAATAAACAAATTCTGTTGTAGTAGAACCCAAATTTATTACAATAGCTCCAAATTTCTTTTGTTGCTCATCTAAAACAGCAATAGCTGAAGCATATGAATCAAGTACAAATTTTACAATTTCAATACCAGAAATTTTAAGTGCTGATTTAATATTTGTTAAAGCAGTTCTTTTTGCAGTTACAATATAAACAGAAACTTCAAGTCTTGAACCATTCATATTTAAAGGATTATCAACTTCAACTGAATCATCAACTTTAAAAAATATTGGCACAACATGAACAACTTCATATTCAGGAACAATAGTAGCATTGTATAATGCCATTTGCATTACTTGGTTTATTTCAGTTTCAGTAATAAGACCATTTGGAACATTAACAGATCCAGAACTTCTTATACTTTTTGAGTAGCTTCCTGAAACTGATACAACTGTTGTATCCACAAGTTCAGTTGTTGTTCTTTTAGCAACAGAAACAGCATCTTTAATAGCTTTTGATGCTTCTTCAATGTTGATAATTAAACCCTTGTTAATTCCATTACTTTTTTGTATTCCCGTACCTAATATATTTATATTGTTTTCTAAATCGTGCTTTGCAATAACGGCTGTTATACTAGATGAACCTATATCAATTGCTAAAAAAGTATTATTCAATTATTACTCCTTTTCTTGAGTTGATGAGTGAATTTCAAAAGTATTTTCTAGCTTTTTCAATAAATTTGTCATTAGTTCTTCACCTTGAAGTTGTATTAATGTTCCTTTTACAACTTCATCTTTTGCTTTATTGTATTCTGCAACTTTTGAATTATTTATTCTATATAAAACAACTTTATTTTCTAATTTTGCAATACCTTCTTTTGTTGTTGAAGAGAATAATTGATTTAAAAATTTAGCAGCTTCTTGTTGCTCTAAACCAGTAATTTTAGAAATAGATTCTCTTGTAACACCAAGAATATCTTCTCCAGTAAAATCTTTTAATTGAGCATTTGCTAATTCAATTAATTTTTTTTCTTTTAATACTGCTTCATAATCAGCTTTTACATTATTTAAAGCAGCTTCATAAGATAATGGACTTGCAATGTTTTTTTTGATTACTTTTGCTATAACATATTTGTCATTATCAAAAAATGGTTTAACTATCTCACCCTCTTTTGATTCTAATATTTTTGCATTTTCTTCAGGTAAATATGGAAGTTTCGCTTCTGTGTAAGAAACTGTATTTTCTAATTTATCTTCATCTTTTTTAACTTTTAAATAAACTTTTAAAGCTTCTGTTTTTGTAAATTTCTCATCTAAATCTTTTACAATTTGATCATGTGCTTCTTCTAAAGATTTAATTTTTCCATCTTCATGTTTATAATCAATCTTAAACTTTTCATAATGAGCGTTAATTTCTTCATTTGTTGAATTAGCTTTTAATAAAGGAATTTCTTTTGTTTGTAAATCATATGAAACTTCTGACATATAATTATTTTTATTTTCTTCCCAGTATTTTTTTAATTCATCATCTTTTAATTCAACCGTAGCATCATTTTTTGTTAAGATTTTAATTGAAATATCATCTTCTAAGAAAAGTAATTTACTTAAATTTTCAATTTCACTGCTATTTGGATTTAAATCAAATAAAGTTTGAACTTTTTGTAATAATAAACCTCTTTTTAATGATTCTTCAAAATCTTTTGGTGTCATTCTATTTTGACTTAATACTTTTATATAAATATCTTTGTCGAATTTTCCATCTTTAATAAAAGCATCATATTTTACTAACTCTTTTGCAATGTCTTCATTTGTAACATCAAGTCCTAGACTATCAGCATAAGATAAAATTAGGTTTTTTTGTAAAACTTGTTTGTAAGCAACATCTTTTAAGTTTAATTGATCAGCTAATTCTTTATTAAACATAGTTCCAAACATTTTAGAATATTGTTCATAAAGGTTTGAATACTCTTGTTGATATTCTTCAACTGAAACTTCTCTATCACCTACAACTGCTACAACTCCACCTTGTTTACCATATTCATAAGAACCCCAACCAACAAAGCCAGCTCCGACAAAGGCAATTGTACTAATCCAAATAGTAATTACTAACCATCTTTTATGTCTTTGCATCCATGTTATCATAAAATATTATCCTCTTAAAAATTTTAGTGATGATACAAAAAAGTTGCTTTTATGTTAGTTAAACGATAATATTTTCTATATCTTCAAGATTATTGCTTGTGCTTTTTTTCAATAATAAATCATTTATTACTGATTCTCTAATTGTGATTTCTAGTTTTTTACAAGCACTTTTAAAGGCTTCTTCTTCACCAACAATAAAGCACATTTTTTTAGCCCTTGTAATTGCTGTGTATAAAAGTTTAGTATTGTGCATTATATAGTGTGAAAAAGTCATAGGAATTAAAGCATTTTCATACTCCATTCCTTGAGTTTTATGAATGGTTAAACAATATGCCAAAGAAAGAAGTGAATGAACATTTTCAAAGTCATAAAACACTACCATATCATCATTTGGGTATAAAACAATACATTTTTCTTCTTCAAAATCAAGCTTTATGATTAGTCCTAATTGACCATTATAAACTCTTCTTTCCAAGAAATCTGTAGATCCACTTTTATACATACTCATAGTTTGAGCTCTCATATTTTCATTTTTAATATGAATAACTTTATCTGTTAATTTGTACTCGTATACTTTTGAAGCAAAAGACTTTCCTTTTGTATGATTAAAAAGTTTTTGAAGTTGCATATTTAGGTTATCAACTCCTAAAATTCCAGCTTTCATAGGTGTAATTACTTGAAAGAGAGTTAATGCTTGAGAGATTTTCTTTTTCTTTATAAAATCATAATATAACTCTATATATGATGCTGAAATATTTAATATATTATTTAAAATATATTCGGAATTTTCACCTCTTAAATCAGCAAAATCATTTGAAGATATAGAGTTTTTTTGTGAATAATAATTTGAAATAGAAACATCAACAAATTTAAAATCCTCATATTCCTCTTTATATGCAGGAACTTCACCTTTTCTAATATCATTTGCAATTACTGCTATGGCTTGATTTTCACTTTGTCTATAAATTTTTGTTAGTTTGCAAATAGGTGCAAGTTCATATTTTATAGCATCTGCAAGTACATTTCCAGCTCCAATAGCAGGTAATTGTCCATCATCTCCTACAATAATAAATATGGTATCGTCATCAATTTTTGAAATAATTTGATAAAAAGTAACAGAATTTACCATGGAAGCTTCATCTAAAAGAATAGCTTTATATGGGAAAAAATCCTTATCTTTATGTTTCATCAAAAGTGATTGAATTGTTGAGGAGTTATAACCTGTTGTATCTGCTATTCTTTGACTTGCTATTCCACTTAAAGCAATGGTTACAATATCATCATAAGACATTGTTTCTTCGAGAAGCTCTAAAATTGCTCTACTTGATGTTGATTTTCCTGTTCCTGCGTAACCTATTAAAAATAGAGTTTTATCCCCTTCATTTATAAGTTCAACTGCTTTTTTTTGCTCTTCACTTAATTCAAAACCCAAAGTTTCTTGTTTTTTTATTAAATATTCATCAAAAGTAGCAATAATCTTACGGTTTTTTTCATCTTTTCTTCTTGAAAAAAACTCTAAGATTCTTTTTTCTGCATAATAAAGCATAGAAAGTGCAAGTCTATTTTCAGATGTTACAAAAAGATTTTCTTCAACTAACATTTTTGAAATTGCTTGCTCATATAACATCTCTTCATTTGAGAATCTAAGACTTTCATCTAAGAGTTTATATAAATGAAATTTATCTATTGATGAGTTACCATTGTTATCGCAATATTCTCTTAATGTATAGTTCAAACAAGCCATAATTCTAAATTCACTTCGAGGATCAATTCCAAGTGATCTTGCAATTTCATCAGCTCTTTTAAAACCAATTCCTTTTATATTTATTAAAATATATGGATTTTCTTTGATTTTGTCTATTAAGTTTTCAATTTCGCCCAAACTTGAATATATTTTTGTAATAAGATTTGAAGTTACGCCAAATTTTGCCAAAAATGAACCTAGTTCTCTTAAGTGTTTAAACTTTTGCCAAGAAGAAACAATGGTTTGAAGTTTTTTCTCTTTTATACCTTTAAAATCCAATAATTCATTTGGTCTTTCATTTAAAATTTCTACAAGCTCTTCTTCTGTATATTTTTCAAGTAATTCTTGAGCAAATTTTTTACCAATACCTTTTACAATTTTTGTAAGGAAAAAAAATATTTCAGCTTCTTTTAACTCCAAAGTGTCAAATTCAAACTGAACTCCATATTTTTTATGGGTAATCCAGTTTCCTTTTAAAACAACTTCTTCACCAACGATTTTTTCAATATCAGTATCAAAATATGCACCACAAATTTTTTGATTATTTTCTAAAACTGCGATAATATATTTTGTTTCATCATTTTTGTATAAAACTTTTTTTATAACTCCTGATAATTTAAAACTTTTATACTCTTCTTGACTCATTAATATCCATCATTAAATTTTTCATTTTTATGCTTGTCTTTTTTATAGTTCGTACTATTTCTCTCTTTTTGAAGTAGATTCGCATCTTTTAACAAAACTGCTCGTTCTTCCTTGAAGGAATCACTATGTTCTTCTAAAAAATAAATAGTTTTGTTTATAAACTCTTTTATTCCTGCATAATAATCTGAGTATATTTCTATTTCTTTAGTTTTTAACATCTCATCATAATTTTTTTTTGTTCTTTGTTTAAATAAATCTTTATCAAAATTATCAAGTTTTAACAATGAAATAGTTCTTGTAAAGAACTTTTCTAGAACTCTTATATATTTTATTCTTTGTTGTTTTTCGTTGATTTCATATATCATTTAAGTAAACCTTTTTCTATAATAACGCTTATTATATCTAAAAGTTTTTGAGAGAAGATAAAATATTACATAATGTAATATTTTATCTTAAAAAGTACTGCTGATTCCTAGAATTGGACCTTTATATTCGATCTTTTCACCTTCGTCACTTTCTATTGTTCTATTTTTATATCCAGCATTTACTATTAAATTATCATTGTTAAATACTTTATATCCAAGACTCAAATAATACTCATAGGCATTTTTCACATCACTATCATTTTTCCCATAAAATCCACCGTATTCAACTTGTAATTGATTTTCAGTATTTTTAAAATGCACTTCTAAAGTTGGGAATTTTGCACTATCTTGCGAAGTAAATCCTAAAATTGAACCTTTAATTCTATAATCATTGTAACCAATACCAATATTAGCATTTAAATAATTATATAAATATGCAATTCTATACCAATCTGTATCAACTTTTAAATCATTACCTAAGAAAAAATTATTATATCTTATATCAACACCCATGTAATCTGCTTTTAAGATATGGTTTTTATATCTAAAAGCAATCTCTGGTAGTATTAAATGAGTTTTACCTATTTCCTCTTTTTCATCACTTAATGTTACATGCATATAAGAAATTTTTGGCGTTACAGAAAAATCACTTCTATTAAAAGCTATTGAATCTTTTTTTGTATCTTGTAAAATATTATCTTTTTTAAAATCTTTCACAAACTCTTTGTCTATTGTTTTTGTATTTGTTTCTATATTTTTTGATTCAACATTTACATTTTGAATTTCTTCAATCTCTTCAATATTTGGAATATCTTTAATATTCGGAATTTTTTCTACTTTTTGTACTTTATTTATTTCTCCCACTGGAGCATATGCAGCTTCATCTTTTTGTGGTTTACTCTCTTTTTTTACAAAATTATTTTTAATTTTATCGCTTTGACTCATTTCACTTAAAGGAATATAATCATTATTTGCAAAAGCGAATGATGATAAGCAACAAAAAACAATAGCTTTTTTCATAAAGAATCTCCTATTTTAATTTTTTGATAATATCAAAGCTTTAGTAAGATATAGTTAAAAATCTGCTAATTAATAATATTTTCAAAATTATCTTTTATATAATCAGCCACTCTAAAAGAGTTTGCATATATGGTCCAAGTAAATGGAACACTTCCACCTGTTGGCATGAAGCTTCCATCTGTTACAAATAAATTTGATACTTCATGGGCTTGGCAATATTTATTTAAAACTGATGTTTTAGGATTATTCCCAAATCTACAACCACCTGCTTGTAAATTTCCTGATGGAAGTTGTGATATTTCTGATTTTATATCTTTTGCACCCATTTGCTCAAATAATTTTATGGCTTTTTCTTCTAAAAATTTTGAAGCTTTTAAATCTTGAGGATTTGTCCCTATTCTTATATTTGCAACGGGAATTGCGTATTTATCTTTGTATTTTTCATCCACACTTATAAATGAATTATCATTTGGTGTCCAATCTGTAAAAATTTCTATATTTAA
>JAGOIF010000200.1 GCA_017995775.1 Aliarcobacter sp. | reverse complement strand
ATATGCAATATTTTTTGAAAATACAAGTTGGCTTTTAAATCTGCAAATAGCCTTTTTTTCTTCACTTTTTGTAACTCTTGCTTCATTTTTATCTTATAAAAAGAATATTCAAAATAGATTAGAAAATCTTGATAAAAATGATATCTCAAGTAGTGAAGAGAGAGATAAAATTGATGAAATTGATGACCCTTTTGATTTATATAGTGATTATAAAGAAGTTCCTGAAAGTGAACTAACACCACAAAAAATAAAAGAGATTATAGATGAAGAAAAAAGTAGGGTGAAGCAAAATTCACTAAAAAATACACTGTTTAGTGCAACAGGATTTTTATCTATTTATAGAGTTTTTGGTTATGGATTTTTAATTTTTGGATTTTTTGTATTAAATAATAATAAAATTTTTATTCCTCTTGCTTTTATAGTTGGTCTTAGTATTGTACCAATTGGAGTTTTATTTACTAAGTTAATAAAAAAATGATTAGGGGGGGAGATATATTAAATGGAAGCTAGACAAATAAGTATTGAGGAGTTTTTATCATCAAGTAAGACTAGATTTATAATTCCTGTTTATCAAAGAAATTATGATTGGAAAGAGAAAAACTGCCTTCAATTATTTAACGATATAAGCAGTGCTTCAATAGATGAAAGAATAAAAAGTCATTTCATGGGTTCTGTTGTTTATGTATCAAATAGTGATACAGATTCAATTGATTTAAAAGAGTATGTAATTATTGATGGACAACAAAGACTTACTACAGTAACTCTTTTTCTCAAAGCACTTCATGATTCAATTGAAGATGTAGATTTACAAGAAGAAATATTAGAAAGTTATTTAATAAATAAAAGACTAGATGAAAAAAATAAAATAAAGCTTAAACCTATTAAAAAAGATGATGAAACTTTTATAAAGCTACTCAAAAATGATTTTGACACCATAGATAAAGAGTCAAATATTTATAAAAATTATATTTTTTTTAAAGAAAAAATATTGGCTGTTGATGATAAAAAAAGACTTTTTAGAGGTTTTAAAAAGCTTTTTATAGTTCATATTGCATTAAACAGAAGAGATGATAATCCACAGCTTATATTTGAGAGTATTAATTCAACTGGTGTTAGTTTATCTCAATCCGATTTAATTAGGAATTTTTTACTTATGGATAAGGAAGCTAGTGAGCAAACAAGACTTTTTGAAACATATTGGTTTAAAATAGAAGAACATTTAACATCTGAAAATATATCTGATTTTACTAGAGATTATTTGACAATGAAGCAAAATAAAATACCTAATAAAGGCGAAGTTTATGAAGCTTTTAAAAAATTTGTATTTGATGAAAAACTTGATGCTGAAGAATTATTAAGTGAACTTTATCACTACTCTAAAATTTATAGAACATTTTTAAATCCAAAAGATGAGATTTATTCATTAAAGCTTCAAAATTTAAAAATGTTAAAAGTTGGAGTTGTTTATCCTTTTTTATTAATTTTAATAGATTTGTACAATAAAGAAGAAATTGATAAAGAAAATTTATTAAAATCATTGGATATTTTAGAAAGTTATATAGTTAGAAGAGCAATTTGTAATCAAGCAACAAATGCTTTAAATAAAGTTTTTGCTTCATTATATAGTGAACTTTTAGAGATAAAAGAGTTTAAAAATAGTCAAATCTCAAAATATATAAATGCACTTTTGATATCTAAAAAAGGGTCAGCAATTTTCCCTAATAATGAAATGTTTAAATCTGATTTTATATCTAGAGATATGTATAATATAAAAAATAAATTATTTTTTCTTTGGAAATTAGAAAACAAAGATAATAATGAAAAAGTTGATATCTCAAATTTATCAATAGAGCATTATATGCCACAAACATTAACTCATGCTTGGAAAGTACACTTAGGGAATAACTTTCAGAATATTCATGATTTATATGTCCATAATATTGGAAATTTATCACTAACTGCTGATAACTCAGAATTAGGAAATAAAACATTTGAAGATAAAAAGAGTATATTAAAAGAACAAAGTAAACTAAAATTAAACAGATTTTTTATTAATTCAAACTCTTGGAATGAAGAAAAAATAAAACAAAGAGCCGACTTACTTTTTGAAGAAGCTAAAGAGTTATGGAATTATGAAAATAATGACATGGATATTTTAAAATCAATAGATGAAAAAGAATTTTATACAATTGATGATGATTTCGACATTACAGGTAAAAAACCAATTTCATTTGAAGTAGGTGGTCAAAAGTTTAGTGTAAAATCTTGGAAAGAAATTTTAATCAAAACTTTGGAATATTTATCAGATATTGATTTATCTATTGTTAAAAGTTTTACACAAGATAATGATTTTCAAGGTAGAGAAAGAAGAATTATATCTACAAATAAAGATGATATGAGAAATCCTGCTAAATTAAAAGATGGAATTTTTGTTGAGACAAATTTAAGTGCAAATTCAATATTAGCAAATATAAAACTAATTTGTGAAAAATTTAGTTTAGAGAATGATGATTTTATATATTATGTAAAATCATAAATTATTTAAAATTTTTTAGTGATGTAGGCTTTTTTATATTTATAGGGTTTTATTTACTAAGTTAATAAAAAAATAAAATATAGTTTTATTAAGCTTAGTAAATAATAGTTTATAAAATATTCAAGCTAAAATTTTATCAAAAATATCTACTATACTTTCATCTATTTTCTTAT
>JAGOIF010000199.1 GCA_017995775.1 Aliarcobacter sp. | reverse complement strand
CATAGCCAACATATAGCAAATGAGATTTTTATATTTGGTGCAAATGTAAACTGGAAAGTTGCAGCTAAAGAAACTCAAAAACTTATAGGATTAACTGGTGATGATGTTGATGGATTTATAGGTAAAAATACTTTGGAAATTTTAAACAAATTCAATGAGAATAAATTTGATAGAGAGTTTGATGAAGTTGAAATGAGATATTACGAAAAAATAGCTTTAAATAAACCTCACCTTGCTGTAAATTTAAAAGGCTGGTTTAATAGAGCTAGATATGTAAGTGCTGAAATATTTAAAAATGATTTTGTGGTGGTGTGAAATATGGGATTATTTGGAATCAATGATAACTTATCAACTTTTGCATTAACAAAAGCAAAAAGAGCAGAAAGAAAAGTTTTAGAAATAGAGTCTGTTACGGTTGGACCTATAATATCTGAATTAGATACCTTGAATAATGTTTCATTAATATTAAGTCAAGAGATAGATGCACTACAAAATAAAGTTAATCAGATTGAAACAATCTTATCCAATTTAAATACATTATGTAATAGTATAAAAAATACAACAGATGATCTAGTAATAAGAGTAGAAAATTTAGAAAATATTTAATATACGGATTAATTAACTTTTAAGCTTTATGTATATATACTTCGTGTTAAGAAAATACGGAGTATTAAACTATGAGCGAAAAAGAACTTCTTCTTGAAATTTTAAGTGAAATTAGAGATTTAAAAGATAAGTACTTAACACTTAAATCACTTGTTCCTAAAGAGATATCTCTATCTGAGGTATCACGAATGGTACAAAAACCAAATAATACAATAAGAAAATATTTATTAGCTAATTTTGAGCCCGAAGTAGATTTTTTTAAAAAAGGTGCTAAAATAATAGTGAAACAAGATGCGGTACTTCGTATAAGGAGACATTATGCGAAGTAAAGGTTGGGATATCCCAAAAATTAGAAACAAAACAACTGGCGAACTTGAAGCTGGTAATATTATTTATGTTCTTGGTACTGTTGATGGTAAATTTTATAGAAAATCAACGGGAAAAGAAGCTAATAAATTAAATATTGCTTGGATTAAAAAGAATGCTAGAGATGTTCTTTTAAAACTTATTGATAAACAAGGTATAGAAAAAGAAGAGAAAGTATCCTTAGAAGAGTATGGAATAAAAGTAATTCAAGCTACTGCAAGAGCTAGAAATGTAAATACTCAAAAAGAAAAAGAAGGATACTTTAGAAATCATATTTTACCTTATTTTCATGAAAAAAAGATATTTTTTTTAGAAGATATTAAAACAACTGAAATAGAGCTTTGGCAAAATAAGATGCTAAAAGAAAAATCTACTTCAACTGTAAAAAAATGTAAAGATACACTAAGTCTTATAATGAATAAAGCTGTAGCTGATGATATTATAAGCAAAAACTATGTTAGTTTATCAGATTCTATAACAGTAGTAACTACAAAAAGAGTTCCATATACTACAGGTGAAGTAACTACTCTTTTAAAAGAGAGTGATGGTTGGTTTAAAGTGTTTTTATATTTAGTATTTAGCACAGGACTAAGAACTGGTGAGGCAATTGGTTTAATGTGGGATGATATAGATTTTGAAAATGGTTTTATAGATTTAAAAAGATCTATTACAAAAGGAAGAGTAACTGAAAAAAATGGTAACTGTTCTATTGATGAATTTATTAAAAATGATTTCAAGATTAAAGTATTTAACAATACAAATAAAACAAAAAATCATACAAGACCAATACCTCTTGACAATACGACTAGAGATATTTTATTACAACATTATAAAAAAAGAACTCAAGATAATTGGATTTTTATAAGTAGTAAAACTAATTCTTGTTTTGCAGATAGTACAACAGTTAATAAATATTATTGGAAGCCACTATTAAATAAAACAAAAATCGAAGATAAAGATTTATATACATCAAGACACACATATATATCTATTATGAAAAATAATGGAGCAGATGATGCTTGGTTAAAAAGTATTGGTGGATGGACACAAAGCTCTAGAATGTTAAATGATGTTTATTTTACACACGAAAGTAATGAAAGAGATACTGCACTAGCTAATAATTTCTTTTATAACTTAGATAAAGTAAAGGCTGAATAATGATTTTGTTTGCTGTATTTTTGCTGAGTAGAAGTTGTGGGATTTTAAAAATCCCTTATGTATGGTGTCAAAAGAGAGACTTGAACTCTCGACCTCCGGCTTATGAGTCCGAAGTGACAAACAACGGTGGAATTCTATCAAAAAAAACTTATACATTACTTAAATACGGTAAACAAGAGTTGTTCTTTAAAAAAAGAATAAAAAATATAATGAAGTATCGCACTTGTTTTCTCACTTCATTATCACTATTAAAAGGACTAAATAGTGAATATATTTGCTGTATTTTTGCTGAGTTAAAACTCACTTCTTTAATTAATAAATCAATTTATATGAGTATCTATTTTACTCACAATATTACAAATTCTATTCTATTTAAAATAGTAAATAGATGCTCTTATAAGTTGATAAAAATACTTTATGTAAGAGCAAGAGCTAACCCTCTATATTTTTTTAACCTATATTATTGCAAAAGCATGTGCTTCAGTTTTGTCGCTCTTGCTCTTTCATAAAGTATTAATAAATAAAATCAATCAAGGAAAAGGAAAATAAAAATGAGTATTTTTGAAAAAATGGTAAAGCTACAACAC
>JAGOIF010000198.1 GCA_017995775.1 Aliarcobacter sp. | reverse complement strand
AAATAATATTGTTAAATTTAACAACAACATCTTCAGCTAAATCATCACTCATACAAACTTTTTGAATAAACTTTGCAAGTAAAAAAGCCTCTTTTATAAGCTCTTGCTCTTTAATATCAAAGCTTTCGTAATCATAGTTATCTTTTAGAGATTCATTTAGATTTAAAACTATATCACTTAGGATATTGTTTGCTTTAAATAGTAAATCTATTGCAATTTTTAGATTCTCTTCTGTGATTTCATTTTCAACATAATATTCTGATTTTGAAATGAAAATCACTTGTGTAAATTCAAGTTCTCCCAAATCAACATTGTTAAGTTTTTTATAAAAGTTCATAAAATCTACAAATGAATCATGATAAACCTTTTGTTTTGTACTTTCTAGTTTTTTTAGAATATGTTCTTTGCTAGTTAAAGATATTGTATTTTCATCATCATTTAGATTTAAACTATCTTTATATTTATCCAAAGCTACAAGCTTTTCATCTAGCCACTCTTCAATATCCATCAAACTATTTTCATGAATTTCTATATCATTTTCGTCATAATATTTTTTAATTGCAACACCTGCAACAGCTCCTAATGCTCCACCAATCAAAAAAGGTAATACTGGTAACATAACAAATCCTTTGTTTTATTTTTTATCTTCTGCTATTAAAACTTGGCAGATAATTTCATCTTCTTTTAGCTCATTGTTTACTTTTGTAGAGCTTACTAGTTTTGTATCTTTAGCTATATATTTATTTATATTGCTAAGTAAATCATTTATTGTAAGTAAAGATATATTATTTGGAATATCAAGCTCTATTACCATAGATTTTGCACTAGTTAAATCAAATCTATCTAACCTTTTAAAAATCTCATCAAATTTTAGTAACTCTTTAAATCCTCTAAACTCACCAAAAATATTCAACAAATTTTTATAATCAAAATCCAAATTTTCATCTAAACCCACAAACTATCCTTTTAATTTACATATAAAACTGTGATTCTTGCGTATGTTTCTTTTAGCTCATTAGCAAGGCATAATTTTTCTATTTTTTTAGCCAAATCATAACCCTCTTTAATTAGGTTTTGTTTTTCTTCGCTAAAGTTAGAAAATTCAAGCTCTTTATTTACATCTTCTTGTAAAGCAGAATTTATACTCTCTAAAACTTGATTTGCTTTATTTAAAAATTCAACAGCTTGATTAACTTCAAATTGAGTACCAATAATATACTCATTTCTTTGTAATCGTATGATTGCTGGTTTATCAATCGTAAAACTTTGCTCATTTAAAGTTATAGTTTCTTGACTATCTTCTTCTATTACAAATTTAGCTAAATTTGTATTATCTAAATTTAGATTATTGAAATAATTAGCAAAGTTTGTAAAACTATTTTCATATACACTAACTCTTAAACTATCAAGTTCTGATAATTCTAAACTATCACATGTAGTAACACTGTGAAGTAAATCTTTATTTGGTTCTAATTTATCTAAATATTTATCAAGTGCAACTTGTTTATCATCTAACCAACTCTCTGTTTTTCCAATGATATTATCAACTGCATCAAACACATTATCTGCATTATCAAGCAACTTGTCTCCTATTTTATCCTTATAGATAAATCCTGCAACACCCAAAGCTGCTCCACCTAAAATTAATGGTAATACTGGTAACATCTCAAACCCCTTGTTTTAAATTTATAAGGAAGTTTAACAATAGTGTTCGACAGGTTGTGTCGTAAAATTTATAAAATTGAGAGTTTTTTATTTTTTTAGGTAGTTTTTTAAAACATCTTCAAGTTTTTCTTGCAGTTCAACAGGTTTTAAAATCTCTATATATGGAATCCATTGTTTTACAATATTAAGTATTTCATCATCAAAGCTTACATTTGTAGATACTACAAAGTATTCATCTGTATTATCTATTATTTTCATATTTGATAATACTTTTTTTCGTAAGAAATACTCTTTTGCACTATTTTGAATCTTTAGGTGTACTTCTTTTGAATCTTTAGATAAGAAGTTTATTTCACTTTTTTCAATCTCTTTTAAAATATCTTTATCTACTTGAAATTTATCACTACTTACTTTTAGGCTTTTTATTTTAGAGAAAGTATAAGTTTTTATAGTATGGTTTTCTGTTGCACTTAAATACCAAATACCATTTGTATTTATTAGTTTATATGGATTTGCAACTCTTTTTTTATCATTGTAAAAAAAGCTAATAGTTTTTTCTTCTATTATTGAAGCACTCAAGCTTTCAAATAGTTGTTGCTTTTCTTGTATATCTTCAAAACCACTATTTTGAACCATATATGCTCTATTTATCTTATCATTTAGAATATCTTTTAGAAACTGATTTGTTAAAGATGGATATAAAGATTTAATACCACTAAATATAGCAAAGTTTTTAATATCATCAAAGTTTAGTTTTCCAACAGCAAGCTCATCCAAAAAGAACTCTTTGCCCTCTTTTTTTATATCAAAATAGGAAAATCTAGCAATATCTCTTTCTATTGTTCTTTTTGATACGCCAAACTCATTTGCTAAAGATTCAATAGTTAATCTTTCCCCTTGATTTAGCTTATAAATAATAAGAGATAATCTAGTGGCTAATTTATCATGTTCCAATTTGTTTTCCTTATGTATATAATTATTTTTTTATTAAAAATACTACTGATGCATATACATTATTATTTTCATCACAAAAAGGATGGTTTTTATGTATATAAAAC
>JAGOIF010000083.1 GCA_017995775.1 Aliarcobacter sp. | reverse complement strand
CAGTATGTCAAAAAGAGGGAAAAATATGTTAAAAAAATCAATATTATTATTTACTTTACTTGCAATTGGCGTAGGTATTTATTTTTATTTATTTGTTAATCAAAAATCAGATTTATCAGAAGGTTTTGCAGTTGGTAATGGTAGAGTTGAAACAACTCAAGTTGATGTAGCTTCAAAGTTATCAGGACGATTAATTGATATAGATGCTGAAGAAGGAGATTTGGTTCAAAAAGATGAAATATTAGCTCATATTGATACAAAAGAGTTAAATGCAAAATTACAAGAAGCCATAGCTAATAAACAACAAGCTGTTGAAAATAAAAATTATACTATAGCAATTGTAGAACAAAAACAAAGTGAATTAGCATTAATTCAAAAAAATTATAATAGAGCATTATCTTTATATAATAGTAAAAGTATAGCACTTGCAGAATATCAAAAATATGAAGCAGAACTACGAACATCACAAGCTACTTTAAGTGCGTCAAAAAGTCAAGTTGTAGGTGCACAAGCAACTATAAATGCAACTATTGCGCAAATTGAAACTATAAAAGTAAATATTGAAGATTCAACACTCTATTCACCTGTAAAAGGAAGAATTTTATATAAAATTGCTCAAAATGGTGAAATAGTATCAAATGGTGGAAAAGTTTTAGTTGTTCTTGATTTGATGAATACATATATGACAGTTTTTCTTCCCACTTCTCAAGCAGGACTCGTAAATATTGGTTCAGAAGCTAGAATAGTACTTGATGCTATTCCAAATATAGCAATTCCTGCTCATATTACATTTATTTCGCCTTTAGCTCAATTTACTCCAAAAGAAATAGAAACACAAGCCGAAAGAGAGAAATTAATGTTTAGAGTAAAAGTAAAAATTGATTCAGTAGTTTTAGAAAAATATTTTGAAGAAATTAAATCTGGACTCCCCGGTGTTGCATATATTAAACTTGATAAAAACACTCCTTGGCCAGATTCTTTAAACATTTTACCTAAAAAAATAAGTGAATGAAATGAATGAATTTGTTGCTAAAGTAACTAATCTTTCTCACAAATATTCAGATGTAATTGCACTTGATAATATTACTTTAAATATAGAATCTGGGAAAATGATTGGATTTATAGGACCTGATGGAGTTGGAAAATCAACACTATTGTCAATATTATCAATGGTAAAAATAATCCAAACTGGTGAAGTTGAAGTTCTAAATGGTGATATTAAAAGTAAAAAATATAGAAATAAAATTTGTCCCAGAATTGCATATATGCCTCAAGGTTTAGGAAAGAATTTATATATGACTCTATCTGTTTATGAAAATATAGAGTTTTTTGCAAGACTTTTTGGTCAAGATAAAAAAGAGAGAAATCACCGGATTCTTCAATTATTAGAAAGTACAGGTTTACTTCAATTTAAAGATAGACCAGCAGGAAAACTTTCAGGTGGAATGAAACAAAAATTAGGGCTTTGTTGTGCTTTGATACATGATCCTGAACTTTTAATCTTAGATGAGCCAACTACAGGAGTTGATCCACTTTCAAGAAGAGATTTTTGGAAATTAATAGCAAGTATAAAATCAAAAAATCAAAATATGAGTGTTTTAATAGCAACTGCATATATGCAAGAAGCTGCAAGTTTTGACACAATTATTGCAATGGATGATGGAAAAATTCTAATGCAAGGAACATTAAAAGAGCTTTTAGAAAAAACAAAATGTGATAATATTGATGAAGCTTTTATTGAACTTTTACCCCAAGAAAAAAAAGAGGGTCATAAAAAATTAGTAGTTCCACCAAAAGATTATAATGAAACTTCATATGCAATTGAAGCACAAAACTTAACTATGCAATTTGGAGATTTTATAGCAGTAAATAATGTAAATCTAAAAATAAAACAAGGTGAAATTTTTGGTTTTTTAGGTTCAAATGGTTGTGGTAAAACTACAACAATGAAAATGCTTACAGGATTACTTTCTCCTACAAGTGGAAGTGCAAAACTTTTTGGTGAAGAGGTAAAAGATAACTCTTTACAAATGAAAGAAAAAGTTGGATATATGACTCAATCTTTCTCTTTATATAATGAATTATCCATTTTAGAAAATTTAGAGTTACATGCAAAACTTTTTCATATAAAAGAGGATAGAGAAAAAAGAATAAATTATCTTTTAGAAAAATTTGATTTAAAAGAGTATAAAAATAGTTTAGCAAATGAACTACCTTTAGGTATAAAACAAAGACTTTCCTTATCAGCAGCAGTAATTCATAGACCAAAAATGCTTATTTTAGATGAGCCAACTTCAGGAGTTGATCCAATTTCTAGGGATAATTTTTGGGAGCTATTAATAGATTTATCAAGAAATGATAATGTAACAATTTTCGTTTCTACACACTTCATGAATGAAGGTGCAAGATGCGATAGAATATCTTTAATGCATCAAGGAAAAGTTTTAATAACAGATACTCCAAAACAACTTGTAAAATTAAAAAATAAAGATAATTTAGAAGAGGCATTTATCTCTTATTTGGAAGATGTATTACAAGAGTCTTCAAATGAAGAAAAAACAGAAGAAGTTGTATCTGAAAAAACTGCAAAAAAAGAGCAAAAAGAGAGTTCTTTTAGTCTTTTACGAGTTTTTGGTTACAGTTATCGGGAATCACTAGAATTGTTAAGAGATAAGGTAAGACTAACTTTTGCATTATTAGGAACTGTAATTTTAATGTTTGTTATTGGTTACGGAATAACAATGGATGTGGAAAATTTAAAATTTGCAGTTTTAGATCAAGATAAAACACAATTAAGCAGAAATTATATAGAAAATATTGCTGGTTCAAGATACTTTTTAGAAAAAGGAACTTTAAACTCTTTTGAGGAGTTAGATGATCGAATGAAAAGTGGTGAGATAAGTCTAGCTTTTGTTATTCCTCCTAATTTTGGTAAAAATCTTACAAAAGGATATAAAGAAGAGATTGCTGTTTGGATAGATGGTACTTTCCCTTTTAGGGCGGAGACTATTCATGGTTATGTACAAGGTTTACATTATAATTATCTACAAAATTTTTATAAAGAAAATTTGGGAATAGATATAAAGTCAGATACAAATATTCTTTTAAGATATAGGTATAACCAAGATTTTAAAAGTATCTATTCTATCGTTCCAGCAGTTATTCCAATGCTTTTAATTTTTATTCCTGCAATATTAATGGCATTAAGTGTTGTAAGGGAAAAAGAGTTAGGTTCAATTACTAATTTTTATGCAACACCTGTTACAAAATTAGAGTTTTTATTGGGAAAACAATTACCTTATGTGATTATTAGTATGATTAGTTTTTTTATACTTGTGTCCTTTTCTATTGTTATTTTTGGTGTACCTTTAAAAGGTAGTTTTTTCACTTTAAGTTTAGCAGCTTTATTGTACATAATTTGCACAACTGGAATTGGTCTTTTAATGTCATCTTTTGCTAAAACTCAAATAGCTGCACTCGCTGGAACTGCAATTTTTACTCTTTTGCCAACAGTTCAATTTGCTGGATTAAAAGATCCTGTTAGTTCATTAGAGGGCATAGGAAAGTTTATAGGTGATTTTTTTCCTGTAACTTATTTTATAAATGTAAGTAGAGGTGTTTTTAGTAAAAATGTCTCTTTTGCTGAATTACATCTTGAATTTTTTGCCTTAGGTACATCAGCTATAGTAATTACTATGCTAAGTCTATTAGTTCTAAAAAAACAGGAAAAATAATGATACGAATTATTTTAAATATTTATAATTTAAGCATTAAAGAGTTAAAAACACTTTTCTATGACAAAGTGATGGTCTTGTTGGTAATTTATTCTTTTTCCTTTGCTATTTATATAGGTGGAACTAAAACATCAACAGAACTTCATAATGCTTCAATAGCCTTTGTAGATAGTGATAAAACTGCACTTTCAAGTAGAATAATTGATGCTTTTTACAAACCAAGATTTAATACACCAGATGTGATTTCTTATGATGAAGTTGATAAAAAAATGGATTCAGGTTATTACACTTTTATTATTATGATTCCAACAAATTTTGAAAAAGATGTAATAGCAGGTAATATACCTGATATTTCAGTAAATATTGATGCTACAAGAATGACACAAGCAGGGATTGGTTCTGGATATATTCAAAATATATTAACACAAGAAGTTCAAACTTTTTTAAATGGAAGTTATGAAAGTACAGTTAATCCAAAAATTGTAAGTAGATATAAATATAATCCAAATCTTACAAGTATGTGGTTTGGGAGTATAAATGAAATTATAAATAATATTGTAATGATTTCTATTTTATTATCAGGAGCTGCCTTAGTTAGAGAGCGAGAACATGGAACAATTGAACATCTTTTAGTAATGCCATTAAGAGCTTTTGAAATAATGCTTTCCAAAATATTTTCTGCTTGTTTAGTGATTTTAGTTTGTGTGACTTTCAGTTTAATAGTAGTTGTTGAACTCATTTTGCAAATACCTTTAAGTGGTTCAGTTCCACTTTTTTTATTATGTACCTTTTTAGTTTTATTTGCTACAACTTCTATGGGAGTATTTATGGGAACAATTGTTAAAAATATGCCACAACTTGGAATGATTTTCATTTTAACAATTTTGCCTTTGATGCTACTTTCAGGAACTATAGCTCCTTATGAAAGTATGCCTTTGATTTTACAAGATTTAATGAAATTAATGCCTACAAGTCACTTTGTAGATTTATCTCAAGCAATTTTATTTAAAGGTGCAGGATTTAGTATTATTTGGGAAAAAATGTTAATTATTTTTATAATAGGAACAGTTTTTTTTACTTTAACTTTAGTTCTTTTTAAAAGAAGTTTAGATTCTCAAAACTAATAAAAATACAAAATTTTTCACAATTTTTGTCTAAATTTATAATTTAAATTCTAGTAATTCTAGCAAACTGAACGCGTATAAATTTGTTATTAAACTTTTATATTCAGATCTTATTTTTGAATTTTGTGTCTCGGTAGTTTTGTATTATAACAATAGACAAAAAGAGTATTTTATCAAACCTACAACCACAAAAAATGTGATCAAATATTTTGATATAAAAGATTTAATTTACAAACCAACTCCCAGTTTTGAATTTTATGATGCTTATAAAAAAGTCTTAAATGAGATGAAAAAAAATGTTCATAAATCTCTTCATCCTGATAATGCTGCATTTACTGGATTTTTAAGAATTAGTATGGAAGATTAATTAATCTATTATTGCTCCCATATCCTTTGCATATTGTTCGCCCCATTTAGTCATAGTTGCAAATATTTCCACAAGTCTTTCTCCATGAATTGTAAGTGAATATTCAACTTTTGGTGGAACTTCTGGGAAAACAACCCTTTGAACAAGAGATACTTCTTCTAAAGCTTTTAATTTTCTACTAAGTGTTCTTTGTGATGTTTCAGGAATTCTTTCTGATAATTCACTTATTCTTAATGGCTTTATTGCCAAATTCCAAAGTATCAAAAATTTCCACTTATCATCAACTAAATCTATAGGTATTTTACTTGTACAAGCATATTTTTTTCCGTTTAACTCAATCATACTTTATCCTTTGTCGTATTCTATCTAATAATGACTAAATAATCAATTATGACATATAAGTTACTACTTGACAAATATGTCATAATTGGATAGGATTTCAGAAATAAATAAAAGGAAAAACAATGAAAAGAGTATTAATAAATCTAGTTCATCCAAATATTGGTGAGTCAAGAGTAAATAAACTTTTGACTCAAACAGCTCAAAAAGAAGAAAATGTAACAATAAATAATTTATATGCCGAATATCCAGATTTTAAAATTGATGTACAAAAAGAGCAAGAGTTACTTTTAGAAAATGATGTTATTATTTTCCAATTTCCATTATATTGGCTAAGTTCTCCTGCACTTTTAAAAGAGTGGTTTGATAGAACTTTTGTTTATAATTTTGCTTATGGAGAGAATTATAAGCTTGAAGGCAAAAAATTTGCAATAGCTGTTAGTGCTGGTGGTGCAGAATCTCATTATAGTTCAACTGGAAACAATAAATATAGAGTTGAAGAGTATTTGATTCCATTTGTTGGAACAGCAAATTATACAAAAATGGATTATCAAACTCCTTTTGTTACTTATGAAACTTTTATTTTAAGTGATGAAAAACTTGAAGAATCTGCAAAAAATTATACGGAATATATAAAAAAATTAGCAAAATAAGAATATAAATTCAATGATAGAAGAATACTACAAACAATTTAGAGATATATGCTCACAATATTATGATTTTAATGATGAGGATTTTGAAAAGCTTAAAAATATTACTTTTTTAAAAGATGTAAAAAAAGGTGAAGTTTTACTTGATAATTACTCAAAAGCAAAATATATCTATTTTATTTGTAAAGGTATTTTGAGAACTTATTATTTAGGACAGAAAGGTGAAATTTATACTAAAAATCTTTTTAGTGAAAATTACTTTTCTGCTTCAAAAGTTTCACTTCTTACAAAAGAAGATTCATATCTAAATATCGAAGCTTTAGAGAATTGTACGCTTATTTTTATAGATTTTGATAAGTATAAAGAATTAATAGAAAAATATAGTGAATTTAAAACTTTTTACATAAATTATTTAGAAAAGAATTGGGTAATAATAAAAGAGAGAAACGAAATTTCATTAATAATTGATGATGCAACAACCAGATATGAAAATTTTATAAAAAACAATCCTAATATTGAAAACCGAATAGCTCAACATCATATAGCAAATCATCTAGGAATAACTCCAACTCAATTAAGCAGAATAAGAAAAAAAATCAAATCTCAACATATGTAAATGAAATAAAAAATTTATTTACCTAATATTCAAAATTAATTTTACATATTGGTAAAGGATTTTCTTGTTTCAAATTTTAAAAGCTCATTTATTTGTGTTATTAGCCACTTTTTTAGTTGCAGGTTCTTTTATTGTATCTGGTAAATTATCAGGTGTTATTAATCCCATTTCTCTTACTTTATTTAGATTTTTTGCAGCTACTTTGATTTTTGCTCCTATTATATTTTTAAACAAGAAATTTAGAAATAAAATTGTTTCCACAATGCCAAGGGCTATGATTATGAGCCTTTTTTATTCACTATATTTTATTGGATTATTTAAAGCTTTAGAAACAACAACAGCTTTAAATACAGGAACTTTGTTTACCTTAGTTCCATTGATTACTGCAATTTTATGTATCTTTTTTCTAAAAGAGAAGATGAGTTTATATCAATTAATTGTTTATTTTATTGGAATTATTGGAACATCAATAGTTGTTTTTAAAGGAAATATAAATTTACTTTTAAATTTTTCATTAAATCATGGAGATATTATATTTTTATTTGCCATTGTTTCTATGACTTTATATTCTATTTTTACAAAATATTTTCATAGAAAAGATGATGAACTTGTAGTTTTGGTTTTTGCAACTTTATTAGGAGGCTGTTTTTGGATGTTTTTAGTACTACAACTTTTTGATATTCCTTTACAATGGGAAAAGATTCAAAGTGATTTAATTTATTATATGTTGTATTTAATCATTGCAGCTACTCTTATGACAGTTTATTTGTATCAACAAGCATCAATAATTATTGGACCAAAAAAAGTTATGGCATATGTTTATCTTAATCCTATTGCCATTGCTGTTTTGTTATTTATTTTAGAAAATCAAGTTATATCACAAAAAGTTGCATTTGGAATAATTGTATCTACAGTAGTTACAATTTTATTATTGATATAAATTAGTATTCAAGTACTTATTCTACTTAATAATTTTATCATTCTCGTGGGTTCGTAATCTAGAACCTATTTGTTTAACAATTTTTTCCATTGTAACACTATCTCGTTCTAAACCATAAACAGTCTTTGGAAAATTTAATGGAGCTTGTATCTCCCAAATTTCATTATGTTTATCAGGAGATAAAATCTGAGCTGGATTTCCAACTGCAACCCAACCAATAGGAACCGTACTATTTTTTATTAACTGAGTTTTTATGTGAACAATTGCATTTATTCGTATTTCACTACCTTCACCTATAACTGCCCCATGAAAAATAGAAGCTCCAGTTGCTACAAAAACATTATCTTCAATATTACAACCAACTATATGTGTATTTGGTCCGATAAGACAATTCTTTCCAACTTTAAGACTATATTTTTCTGTACTTCTTAATACAGCATTTTCAAGAACAACAGTATTTTCATCTAAAACTATTGCTCCATCTTCAGCTATTATTTGCGCACCAAACATAACTTTACAATTTTTTCCAATTGTTACATCTCCACAAATTACTGCATTAGGTGCAATATATGCATTTGAGTCAATTTTTGGAGATTTATCATTATGAATTATTAACATATCTTTTCCTTGAATCTTATTTTTAATTATATCACACCCAATAATCTCATTAATGTCAATGTTCAAATATTTTGCAATTCTTACAACATGAATTAAATTAAAATGTTTTTTATTTGGGTTGAAAACTAAATATTTTTTAGTTGCTGAGTAAAAGTTTTATAAAATAGGTTACTAAAATTAAAGTAACTTAACTTTCGCACGTTAAATTGATTAAAATTTTAGCTAAATCTCCCTAAAATATTACTCCTATAGGTAATAATATTATCCTTGTTGACATAAAAATAATTTAGTTGTTTTTCTATGATATTTTTCTATTTTGAACTCTCAATAAAGCCCTTAAATAGG
>JAGOIF010000197.1 GCA_017995775.1 Aliarcobacter sp. | reverse complement strand
TGTAAATCTTCAGATGTATAAATACCAAATAAATCTTGTTTTATCTCTTCTTGTGTTTTTTTAGTCAAATCTGATAACTCTTTTATTCTACTATCTGGGTATTCTCTTCTTTTTTGAATCATTTCTAAAACTTTGTATTTATGGTAATCATATCTATTGTTTAAATTTAAACTTTCTATGTATTTATCAAATTTGTTTGAATAGTTTTCAATTAGTTTTATATAAAAATCTTGCTCTTTTTCTATTTGAAAATTTGTATTTGAAATAAATGATTTAAACTTTACTCTTTCATCAAAATCAAAATCTTTATTTGTTGGAGAAAAATCATCAAATGGTATTTTTGAATTTTTTACTTTGCTGTTGCATACATAACAACTAGGTACTAGATTATATAAACTCAATGCCAAAAATGGATAATCAGCTTTTTCTAAAACATGGTCTAAAGTAAAAGCATTTTTTGTTTCATTGTTTTTTTTGAAAGTATTTATAAAATCAATATTGCAGTAATAACAAGTATGAACTTCTATATTTTCTTGAAAAAAGTTTGATATTTTTGGTTGTAGTTTTGAAATCAAAGGTGAAGAGTTATTTATTTTAGATTTATCATAATTTAAAAAACTTTTGATTTTATTATCATTTTTTTTACCAATCTTATTTTTAATTTCTATAAGTTTCTCAAAATTTCCACAAAGAATTTCTTTTAATTCATAAGTCAGAAATTTTTTATAATGCTTATTATAATACTCTTCAAAAGTTAAACCATTAAATTTATCAGCTTTACTTTTTGCAATTTCTTTATAATAGTTATCTTCTAAATTTGATGAATATTTTATTTTTAACATTTCATTTTTCCAATAACTCTATTTGAGCTTTTAATCTTTTAACTTCTTCTTTTTTTGCTTCATCATTTCCTAAGACTATTTTCTCTATTTCTATCAAATGATTTTTTATTATTTGCTTTAAATAATCATCACCGATAATTGATTGAATTTGCCAAAACTTTGTTTTATACTCTTTTTCATAAATTGCTTTTTCTTTATCTCTTTGCTTTTTATTTTCTTCTTTAGTTAATTCTTTTATTTCTTCATAGTAATTTATAATTGATTGGATCTTCTCTTTTGCAAACTCACCCATAAGCCCCTCTTTCATAAAAAAACCATGAGAAAGTAAAGTGTGAATATTTGCTCCAAAAGTTTGTTTTCCATCTTCAAAAGGATAAACTTGTTTTCCTTTTTCTAAAAATATTATATTTTCTTTTGGTAAATCTGAAAGTATGAATGTGGAATGAGAAGTTAAAATAATATTTAACTTTATGGAATAATTTTTAAAAATATTTAAAATTAAATTTAAAAATTTCTTTTGCCATTGAGGATGTAATCCTAAATCAATTTCATCAAGAAGAATATTAATAAAAAGAAATCTTTCTTTTTTTATTTTCATCAAATAAAAAACTAGATTAAATATAAATCTAATGAGGAATCTTTCACCATTACTTAAATCGTTAAAAGAAATATTTTTTTCATTATATAATTTAATATCCATCCAATTAGGTAACGCATTGAGAAACTCTATCTCTTTATTAAAAATATATATTGAATTATGAATATCATCAATTTCATTATCTTCTAAAAATTTTATAAATTTAAAATCATGCTGTATATATTTTATTTTTTCATCAAATATATCATCATAATTATGGCTGAAGAAGAAATTTACTTTTTTTTCAAAATTATCTTTTTTTAATATATCACTATATGCTTTACTTATTTTATACTGCTTTTTTAATGGATATTTCCTTTGCTTATCTATATCTAATACATAAAAAATTGAATTCAATAATTTAATATCATTTAATGATAAATTTACATTTTTTTTGATTTTAGTTACTTTATTTTGAAAGTCAAAAAGCTTATTAAATAACTCTTCATTTAATTCTTTGAGATTAAAATAAAACTCTTTATTAATTTCTAACTTAAAATAATACGGAATAAAAAAATCATTAACTATCTTGATTTCATTATTAAATTCAAGGATATTAAATAATAAAAATTTATTACTCTCTTTATCTAGAAATTCAAAGTTTATACTATTATCACTTTTATTAGGTTGTACAAAAAGTTTATTTGATATATTAAAATTGTAATACCAAAACTCATATCTGTTCTCAGGCATAAAATTATAGCTAAGAGTAAAATGTTCTTGTATATAATCTGATTTATACGTAATCATTTTATTATCCAAAATAAATTTACACTCAATTCCAAAACTTTTTATAAATTTATTATTCATATAAAAAACAAAAAAAGAATTTCCAAATCTATGTTCTAATTTTTCCTTAGAAAAAGACATTATATTTGAATTATGTAAATCATGCATTAGCTCTGAATATATAGAAAGCATTTTTAATATATTGCTTTTCCCACTCCCATTTTCTCCAACAATAGCAGTAATATTTATATTCTTAGGAAAAATACTTACATAATCTTTATTTTCATTAATAGTTAATTCATTTTTTTCTTCATCATATTCACACCTAAATCTAGGCGAAAAATTAAAACCTTGTTTCTCAATATTCTTATACTTATCAACCCACAAATAAACCAATTCCATTGAAAACTCTCTTTTAGATAATTTTTGATTAATCTTAGTCAAAAAAATCTAAATTATGATTTAATAGCACTTTACATTTCTTTGGCTATAATTTTTCAAAATTTTAAAAAAAATATATATTAAAAAGG
>JAGOIF010000082.1 GCA_017995775.1 Aliarcobacter sp. | reverse complement strand
CGCGAGGCGTGCCGGTTCGAGTCCGGCTACTGGTACCACTTATTAAGTATATATCTGCGAATTATTCAAAACTTACCTTCAAAAATACCAATATTAAATATTATATTCACATCACAATAATTTTTTATAACTTCCTAAAAAACATTAACAAAATGAAGAGTTACAAATTTTTGGAGAATTATTACTCGTAACTGAAAAAATGGCTTCTGGTACTTTTACTGATAAAATTTATCATACAAATACTTCAAATATGAGAAATAATATACAGAATATTGCAAAAAAATAAATGAAAAAAAATGACTCAACAAGTAAAAAAACAACTCCAGTTAGTCATAAAAAAGAGTTATCCTCTAATAAAAAAGTTGTTTCAACTAAAGAAGAAGATTCTGAGTGGAAAAACTTTTAAATTTACCATTTAAAATAAGATAAGAAATTAATCCTAAAACAAGTCCCCAAAATGCTCCACCAATCCCAAATAAATTGATATTCGCAGCGGTTGCAAGAAAAGTAATTAAAGCAGCCTCTCTTGTATTACTATCACTTATTGCATTTGCAAGGCTTCCAGCAATCGTACTTAATAAGGCAAGACCTGCTAATGTACTAATAAATGCTGTTGGAAAAGCTGTAAATAAAGCTGCAAGTGTAACACCAAAAATACCCACCAAAATATAAAATACACCTGCTGCAAAACCTGCAATCCATCTTTTTGATGGATCTTCATGAGATTCTTTACCAGTACAAATTGCAGCAGTGATAGCTGCTAGATTAAAAGCATGGGAACCAAAAGGTGCCATTAAAAATGAACCTAAACCAGTAATTGCAAGAATAGGTTTTGCACTTGTTTTAAAGCCATCATTTTTAAGTATCAATAAACCAGGCATATATTGTCCGGTTAAAGTAATTAAAAATAAAGGCAAGGCAACACTTAATGTTGCATTTATTGAAAAAGCAGGTTCAGTAAAAATGGGATATGCTAATTTAAGTTCAAATCCAGAAAAATCAATCTGTGATTGAAGTACTAAGAAAATAAATCCAAAGGTTAAAACACTTACAATTGCGTATCTTGCAGAAAATCGTTTAGCAAAAAGATAAACAAAAAACATTGATATTGCCAAACTTGGATCAACGGTCATATTTGAAAAAGCAGAAATACCAAATTGTAATAAAATACCTGCTAATAAACCAGAAGCAATACTAACAGGAATTAAACGAATTAATTTTCCAAAATAACCTGTAATTCCCAATATTACGAATGCTAATGCCGAAAGTAAATATGCACCAATGGCTTCAGCATAAGGAACAGCAACCAAAGCAGTAATTAAAAATGCAGCAGCAGGTGTAGACCATGCAGTAATAATCGGTTCTTTTGTATACCAACTTAATAGTATCCCTGTAATTCCAACACCTATAGAAATAGACCAAACCCATGAAGCGGTTAGTTCAGGACTAAGTCCAGCCATTTGCGCAGCTTGAAAAATTAAAATAAAAGTTCCACCATAATTAACAATAACTGATATTAATCCAGCGATTATTGGAGGTAAAACATTTGAATAAGAACTAAAAAAAGATTTCTGCGTTTTTGTTTGATTTTCAAGATTTGAAGTAGGTAAAATTTTATCCATTATTTTTTCCTTTTAATTCTTTTAAAACTTTTTCAAATCTTTTAAAACCAATTTTTATCTCTTTCTTTCGTATATTTAAAGGAGGTAAAAATCTCAAAATATTTTTACCAGATTTTAGTAGCAAAATACGATGTTTAAGTGATAATTGAATTATTTCATCTAAATTAACTTTTTCCTTTAAAGTGATTCCCAACATTAAACCAAATCCAGTTTTACGTAAAAAAAGTGATGGATATTTTTTTATAAAATAATCTAAATATCCATTAAAATATTTTATATTTGATTCAAGTTTGCCTTTATTTTTATACTCTTCTAAAATATTTAAAACTGTATTTGAAACTGTTGTTGAGAGATGATTTCCTCCAAAAGTTGAACCATGATCACCTTGGATAAAAATATTTTTTAAATTTGTCATCATAACACCTATTGGAATCCCAGTGGCTAATCCTTTTGCTAGGGTTATAATATTAGGTGTGATTTCATAATATTGAGACATTAAGAAATTACCACTTCTAAAAACTCCTGTTTGAACTTCATCTATTATTAATAATAATTTCTTTTTTTCCAATTCTTTACTTAATCTTTGAACCTCTTTTTTATCTTGCATAAAAATACCACCTTCACCTTGAATTAATTCAAGCATCACTGCAACCGTATCTTCATCTATCATTTTTATTGCTTCATTTATATTTTGCGCATAAATAAATCCATCGGGATAAGGTCCAAAATATTTATGTTTTTCTTCTTGTGCTGTTGCTTTTAATGTAGCTATTGTTCTTCCATGAAAAGAATTTCGTATTGTTATAATTTTATATTTCTTTTTTTCAAATGATATATTTCCATATTTTCGAGCTAATTTAATAGCACTCTCATTTGCTTCTGCACCACTGTTACAAAAAAAACATTGCATATCATAAGTGCTTAATGTGACAATCTTTTTTGCACATTCTTCTTGTGATTTTATATGATAAACATTTGATGTATGTAAGATTTTATTCCCTTGATTTTTTATAGTTTTCACAACTTTTTTATTACAATATCCTAAGCTATTTACACCAATTCCAGAAGAAAAATCTACATAATCGTTCAATTTTTCATCATATAAAATTGATTTTTTACCTTTTATAAATGAAATATCTAATCTATTATATAAGGGTAATAAGTAACTTTTTTCTTTCATTTTTATTCCTTTATCTCTTTATTAACTCTACTTATTTAAGTTTTCAAGTGTTATAATAACAACTAACTGTATCTTTTACAAGGTACAGATTTATACAAAAGAAAAGGACAGTTATCTATAAACTTATTCATTCATCAACACCTTTATATATTCAACTTTATAATCAAATTAAAGCCAAAATAGAAAAAGATTTAAAAGCAGGAACTAAACTTCCTTCTATTAGACAAATGGCACAAGATTATCAGATAAGTAAAAACACTGTAGAATCTGCTTATAGTCAATTATTTGCAGAAGGTTATATCGAAAGTCGTCCACAAAGTGGCTATTTTGTAAGTAATGATATTGAACATAATTTACCCTTGAAAAAAATAAATAAAAAATCATCTTCTTTAAATACTACAAATGTTTTATATGATTTTTATCCTGCTCAACTACATAATAATAGTTTCCCTAATAAACTATGGTCAAGGTTACATAATAAAGTTATGAGAGATGTGATTGATTTTGGAAGTTATCCTGATAAACAAGGAGATCCTTCTCTTCGCATACAAATATCGAAATATTTAAGCCATAGCAGAGGGGTTTTATGTAATCCTGAACAAATAATAATATCTAGTGGTTTTTCAGATTCTATGTTTATTATTGCAACCATATTAAAATCTTTTACTTCCCAATTAGCAATTGAATTTCCTGGATATACAGTAGTAAAACAAGTATTTAAAAATCTTGGTTATTCTATTGAAAATATTCCAATAAATTCAAATGGTATTAGTTTAGAAGATATAGAAAAAAGCCAATGTAAACTTTTATATGTTACCCCTTCTCACCAATATCCAACAGGAGTTACTATTCCTATTGCAAATCGTTTTAAACTTATACAATGGGCTACAAAAAACAATGCTTATATTATAGAAGATGATTATGATAGTGAGTTAAGCTATAACAATCGTCCTATACCAGCGCTTCAAGGCATTAATAGTAATAATTGTGTTATCTACTCAAGTACATTTTCAAAATCTCTTTCTCCTGCTTTAAGAGTAAGCTATCTTGTATTACCAATAACATTATTAACACTATACAAAGAAATATTCACCTATCCTTTTTCAGGAGTAGCAATAGATACACAAAAAACTCTTGAACTTTTTATAAAAGATGGTTATTGGGAAAAGCATATTCGTAGAACTCGAATTTTAAACAAAAAAAAACATGATATTATGAAAAAAACTTTATTATTGTATTTAGATAATAAAATCAAAATATTAAGAGAAGGAAGTGGTTTATCAATAGTAATTATGCCTATTGTAAAAATGAATTGGGAAAAACTTGAGGAAAATGCAAAAAATAAAAAAATAAAACTTTATTATATACATTCTGATTCGACAGCTACATTTCAAGCTATTTGTATGGGTTTTGGAGGTTTTTTAGATGAAGAAATACCTATTGTTATAAAAGTTTTTTCAGAAGTTTTCCTACAAGCCATAGACGAATAATCTTGCTTGGAAAACTTCTAAAGTTATTTTAAAACTACTTTTATATCGTCCATGCTTTTTAAGTTTGCAAATTTGTTTAATAATGTTGCTAGTTGAAGAACTTCATCGTTTTTCATTCGGATACATCCTGCTGATTCATTTGTTCCAATTGTTTTTTCATTCAAAGTTCCGTGTATTCTATATGTACTCTTGCCATCAACAATATGTGTTAGATTTATTTTTGCAGCTCCCATATAATTGAACTTATGTCCAGGAGGAACTACATCTGGTAGGATTATTCCTCTTTTTTTAAAGCTTATTTTTGTACTTTGTGTTGGATACCAAATCGGATTTAATGATATTTTAGAGATATTTCCTATTCCTAAAGGTTTAGTTGTATCTTTTTTTGCTGTTGATACTCTATAAGTTTTTATATCTTTATATTCATTATCAATTTTTGCTTTTACTTTCATTGAATTACTTATTGAATCAACTTCTATTAATATTTGTTCAAAGTTTTCTATTTCATTTATTGATGTTTTTGATTGAATATTTTTAGGTTTTACTACTTCTTTTTTTGATTCTTGAGGTTTTAATCTAATTATTTGCACATCTTCATCAATTGCTAATTTAGCTTCTAAATCCCCTGCTTTTGCTTTTATCTCTGGCTCTTTTTTTGTAACTTGTATTTTTTTTGGTACTAATATTTCTAGCTCAACTTCTACTGGTTGCATTACTTTTGCAGGTGGGAAGACTTTTATTTTTGGATCAGTATTTGTTATTTTTTCTTCTATTTTTTTAACCTGTTCTTCTATTTTTTGAATAGATTCTTCTTGTGCCATAACTTTTGTAGGTTGAACTGGTTCTTCTTGTGTCATAATTTTTGCAGGTGGAAAGACTTTTATTTTTTGCTCTTTTTTCTCTTTTTTCTCTTCTTCATCACTTGCAATATCAAATTCTCGCATACTTATTAATTTTAGTTCTTCATAATCTACTTCATTTTGTTTTGGCGTTTCATCCGATTGTGATAATATCTGTCCTTCATAAAAAGGACTTGTAGAAATTATTTCAAATTTTTCTTCATATGGATTTTCTTGAACATTTGAATTATATGCTCCATACAAAAAAGAAGTATTAACTATAAAAAGTATATATAAGTATTTTTTCAATCTTTTTTATCCTAATATCTTAACAATATCATTAAGATTATTTTCTGAGTCTTCTTGGTTTATACCTTTTTCCAAAGCTCCCTCTTTTACTAAACCTTCTGTTATTTTTACTATTGTTCCATCTGTATTTAATTTATAAACAAAATATTGGTTTTGTATATTACTATTTATCATTAAACTTCTTGTAAAAACTCCACTACTATCATTTATTAAAGGAATTTTTGAGTCTTTATACATTTTTTCTAACTCTTCATTAACGGCTAGTTGTTTTACAATCCAAGGAGTATTTGCAATATTTGCTATTAAAACTATGTTTTTATCTGTTTTTTTATATAGATTTTTAAATACTGCTATTGCGTCATGGTTTAAAACAATTATATATTTTTCAACACCTTTTTCAAATAATGTTTCAAATTTTGTATAAGGACTATTTCCTACAAGTTCAAAATATCTTGGTATAAAATCTATTGATAGTGTTTTATTATCATCATTTTTTTCTACTTTTTTTGGCATATCTTTTGGTGCTGTAAAATAGACCAAAAAGCCAAATCCTACAATTGCTAAAAAAACTATTTTTAATATATTTTTCATTTTTATCCTGTTATTTTTCTATTTTTTGTTTATTTTTCTGTTTTTTAGCCCATCTTTTAAATAATCGATGTGTTGTTAAATTATCATCAATCTCTTTATTATTTATTATATGTTCTGTTAATTCATTCGCTAAATATGGTGATAAAACGAATCCTCGCCCACCTACTCCATTTATAACATATAAATTATTTATAGTTTCTAACATAGAATTTTTTATATGTGTTCCATTTAATATATGAGGAAATTTTTCAATGCTCTTTTTTGAATCAACCATTTTTCCAAGCATAGGAAAATAATCGTTACTTGAAGCTCTTGCTCCTATTTTTACATCAATAACTTTTACGTTTTCAAGTTTTATTATATCATTTGCAAGATTTATAAGCTTTATAGAATCACTGTTTATTGTAGAATCATCATAACATTTATTACAATTATTTATATTTGCCACTTCAACACAATAATTACAGATATTTTTATCACAATTAAACTTATGATGAGTTGCACCAATTGAGACTTTATATAAATCACTATTTTCAATTTTAAAAGCTTTTGAAACCGAACACTCTTTATGATAATTTATAAGGGGAATTGTAGTTGTACTAATATCAATCTTTTGTCCCCAAACAGCACGTATATCGAAGTATTCTTCATTTATATGTTTAATATTCGCACCCGTTGTTAAAATGATATTTTTAGCAATTAGTTCATCATTTAAAAGCCAAGATGAATCTTCTTTTTGCACTAAACTTAGCACTTCATAGGATAGTTTTTTTTCTATATTTTTCGTTATTTCTTCACATATTAAAGAAGGATTTACTTGAGAACCAATTTTGAAAAAATAACCATCATCCATTTTTGTATATTCAAAATCCATATAAGGTTTATAAGATTCAAACTTGTCTTCATCTTCTTGATTTTTAGGAATTCTATTTACTCCACAATCATTTATAAACTCTTTTCCAAAACTTTTATAAAATTGCGTAGAAAAAATAAGTGCCTCTTTTATCAAATCTTTAAAGTCATTTGGTTTTCCTAAAAGTGGTGATAAAAAAGCTCCAGCTGCACCACTTGCACCAAAGGCAACTTTTTCATTTTTATCTATTAAGAGTATTGATTTTGAATATTTTGATAAAAAATGAGCAATACAGCAACCTGCAATTCCAGCTCCTATTATTATATAGTCAAATTCTTTATTCATTTTTTTCATCCGTTATTGTAAGATTTGCTCTATAATACCCTCTTCCACCTCTTAAACTTATACACTTATATTTTGGAAATTTATTTTTATAATAGTTTAGTCTTTCAAAGGTATTTTTTCCTGTGTCACAATAAAATACAAAAACCGTACCTTCTGGATAAGTTTGCATCTCGTATGGATTATAAATAAGGGTTTCTACATTTGCAATTGGCTTTAAAATAGTATCAATTAATACAACTTTTATACCTTTTTTTTCTAAGTGCTTTTTATTTATTAAAAACTCTTTTTGTGTCCATTCATCTTTTGTGAACATAATAATTATTTCCCTTTTTTATTGAATATGAATATTATTATATTCCCTATTAAAAAAGCATTTATTATCCTTTTTTAGATAAAATATGCGTTAATACAATTAATACGGGGAATTACAATGAAAATTTTAGTTACAGATGATTCTAAAATGGCAAGAAAAATGGTTATTAAAACATTAAATGAGAACATAACAGATAATTTAGAAATATTTGAAGCTCAAAATGGTCAAGAAGCCCTTGATTTATATAAGAAGTTAAGTCCAAGACTTGTTTTCTTAGATTTAACAATGCCTATTATGGATGGGTTTGAAGCTCTTGAAAAAATCAAAGAATATAATAAAGATGCGAAAGTTGTAATTATTTCAGCAGATATACAAAAACACTCAATGGATAAAGTATTACAATTAGGTGCATTTGATTTTATTAAAAAACCTATTGATTCAATAAAAATGAAACAAATTTTTAAAAAAATCAATAATATTGGAGAAATATGAATTCTAAAATAAACTTAAGTGAAGATGAAAAAGATTGTTTACAAGAACTTATGAATGTAGCCTATGGAAATGCAACTGCTGCAATTACTGAGATTCTTGATGCCTATGCAAAATTATCAATTCCAAAAATTCAAATAATTAATTCAAGCGAATTAAAAGCTCATTTATCGAGGGAATTAAATTTAGATGTAGAACATCTCGTATCATTACAGCAAATAAATGGAACTATTTCAGGTGAAAATATGTTTGTAATAGATAAACAATCTGCCATTAATATTGCATATAAATTTGGATTAAGTGAAGATGAAATTAATGACAATGAACTTTTAGATATTGTTTTAGAAATCACAAATATTTTATCATCATCAACTATTAGTAAATTAGCTGAAGATATTGATACAAATGTTTCATTTTCAGCACCAAGTATAAAAAGTTTGACTTCTATAAATCAATTAAATAATTCATTTATTTCAAAATATGAAAAGGTAATTATTATCTCAACTGAATTAAAATTTGAAGATTTAAATATTCATGCTGAACTATTTATTCTCACAAGTGATAATTCAATTTTATATATAAAAGAAAAATTAAAAAAAATCTTGGATGAACTATGAGTATTGTTGGAAATAAATTTGACATTATTTGTAATACCCTTGATAATGGAATTATATTAATTAATAAAAATCTGGAAGTAAAATTTTGGAATCGTTGGCTTGAAATTAGAACAGGTATAAGTTCTTCTAATATTGTAGATAATAAATTAACAGATTTTTATTCAA
>JAGOIF010000196.1 GCA_017995775.1 Aliarcobacter sp. | reverse complement strand
TAATAAAGATGATTTTTTAAGTCTTGACTAAATAGCTTTACATTTATATAAAGCTATTTTAATCAATTTTATGGAATCATTCAATCTTCTTTTATAAAATTTCTAATTTTCCCATTTAAAAAAGGGTTGCTGTGCTTTTTAATTCTTATGAATTTTTATTGATATTTTTACCATTAACTTTAATAATATATTTTTACTTAAACTCATTAAAACTTATATATATTAGCAAAATATTTTTAGTGGTTTCTAGTTTATTTTTCTACTCTTGGTGGAATCCTATTTATCTTCCTTTAATTTTAGGAAGTATGATTTTCAACTTTTATGTTGGAAAATCTTTGGGCAAGAAAGCATCCAAAAATATGCTTACACTTGGAATTATTTGCAATATCCTACTTTTGGGATATTTTAAATATACAGATTTCTTTATTGAAAATTTCAATTGGGCTTTAAACAAAGAGATTCCTTTACTTCATTTAGCATTACCTTTAGCAATTAGTTATTTTACATTTCAACAAATTGCTTTTTTGGTTGATAATTATAGAGGAGAAGTAAAAGAGTTTAGTTTTTTAAACTATTCACTTTTTATAACTTTCTTTCCTCAGCTCTTAATGGGTCCAATAGTTCATCACAAAGAGATGATGCCTCAATTTGCTCTTAAATGGAGAAGTTACATAAGATGGGAAAATATCTCTTTGGGACTATTTATTTTTGCGATAGGATTAGCAAAAAAGAGTCTATTAGGAGACCCTCTTACAACTTATGCACAATATGCCTTTGATAATGCACAAAATCTAACAATGATTGAAGCTTGGTATGCTTCAACTTCTTATGTATTATCATACTATTTTGACTTATCTGGATATGCTGATATGGCAATAGGTATTGCAAAAATGTTTAATATAGATATACCAAAAAACTTTAATTCTCCGTATAAAGCTAGAAATTTTGCTGATTATTGGAGAAGATGGCATATCACTTTGAGTAGATTTTTAGGAGATTATATCTATAAAAGTTTAGGTGGAAACAAAAATATAGTTTGGATTATCTATTTAAATATCATGATTACATTTTTTGTCTCTGGATTTTGGCATGGAGCTGGGTGGACATTTGTTGTTTGGGGATTATTAAATGGATTATTTGTGATTTTTGCACATATGATGAAAAAAGCAAATCTTGAAATGAACTCTTATCTAGCTTGGTTTTTAATGTTCATTGGACTTATAATCACAAGAATACTGTTTGTATCAAAAAATTTCAGTGATGCTTGGTATGTTACAAAAACTCTATTTGATTTTAAAAATTTAAGATTTAATGAGCTATATTATATTGATCCAATTTTCCAAAGTTTTTATATTGTTCTTGCACTTGTTTTAGCTTTAGGCTTTAAAAATAGTGGTGAAATTGCTCTTAATTTCAAACCAAATATTAAATATACTCTTTATACAGCAATTTTATTATCTGCTTCTTTATTTACTTTTTCAAGTGCCAAAGAGTTTTTATATTTTCAATTTTAGGAAAAATAGATGAAAAAACATAAAAAATTTATATTTTTAACAATTTTATTCACTTTTATCATCTTTTCTATAGGTTTTTTTATAAGGTATCTTATAGATCCTGTTGGAATAAATAATAAATTTGATATAGGTTTAAGAAAAGATGTTGCTTTAGCATATAGAACTCAAAAATTTGTAGAGTTAAATAAAATTCAACCAAATACAATAATTTTGGGTGGTAGTAGAGTTCACTATTTAAATACAAAAGATATTGAAAAATATACTCAAGATAAAGTATATAATTTAGGTCTTCAATTTGGAACATTAGAAGAACAATACTATTTTTTAAAGCACTCTTTAGAAAATTTTTCTATAAATAATGTATTAATAGGATTAAACTTTTATACTTTTGATGAAAATCTAAAAGAAAACGGTAGTGACTTTAATAAAGCTATTTTTGAAAAAGGGTTTAATACTTTTTATCAAATAAAACATTATCTAGAAATACCTCTATTTAAATATCTAAAATATGTTATCCCAAATAATGATAGAAATTTATTTTACGAAAATGGAGCAATAACACTATATCATCAAGAACAAGTTATAAAAAACAATGATAAATATTATATGTGGGAATCAACTCTAGAACACTATAGAAAAACTTATCAAAACTATAATGTTATAGGAAATTCAAACCTTGAGTACTATAAAAAGATAGTTGAATTATGTAAAGAGTATAATATTAATCTAAAAGTTTTTACAACTGCTGTTCACTCTTCTCAATTAAAGCTTATTGAAGAGACAAATACTCTTGATTTATTCGATATTTGGAAAAATGAAATAGCTTCTATATTTCCATTTTGGGATTTTATGACAGAAAATAGTGTAACTTCAAATGAAGATAATTATATTGACTCTTCACACATAAAACAAGAGTTTGGATATTTATATTTTGCAAAAATTTTTGAAGATTTTGATATCGAAATTCCAGAAGATTTTGGAATTTTTATAGAATAAAAATAAGTATCTTAAAAAGATACTTATTTTAAAAGAAAACTTTAACTAAAAAATATCCAACTATCATCAACCAAATAAACAGAATAAATGATAGATAAAATGGTTTTATACCACTATTTTTAAACTTATCAATACTAGTTTCCATTCCTAAAGCACTCATAGCCATAGTTAAAGCAAAAGTATCAAAAAAGTTAATACTTTCTATTGTACTTTTTTCTAAAATTCCTAAAGAATTAAATCCAACTA
>JAGOIF010000195.1 GCA_017995775.1 Aliarcobacter sp. | reverse complement strand
AAAAATAATTTCTAGAATGATAATGTTGATTTGTTAACTTTTCATTAATTTTTTGTTAAGTTTGTGTTAAATCTTGTTTAAATGATTTATACGTATAAGTTATGGTTTTGTAAGCATAAATAAAAAAACCCAAGGCCTAAACCTCAGGTTTTAAATTTAAAATGTTAGTATTGATTAAATGTAATATTAAAAAATTATGCCATTATCTCTTCGATAGTAATATAATCTCCAACTCTTCCTGTCATTTGTTCTACATCTGTATTAACTGGTAGTGTTTTTTTACCTGGTACCCATCCTGCTGGACATACTTCTCCTGTTTTTTCTGCATGTTGCCAAGCTCTTACTTGTCTTAAAAATTCATGTACATTTCTTCCTACCATTGGTGCTTGTACTTCTTGTGCTACTACTGTTCCTTCTGGATTAATTAAGAATCTTCCTCTTAAAGCTATTCCTTCTTCTTCAATCATTACCCCAAATGCTCTTGAAACTGCACCTGTTGTATCAGCACCTATTGTTAATTGTAAACCTTTTAACAATGGTTCAGTTTCAACAAATCTTTTATGAGAAAACTTTGTATCAGTTGACACAGCTAAAATTTCTACACCTAATTCTTGGAATTCATCATATTTTGCATTCATAGCTGCAATTTCGGTTGGACAAACAAATGTAAAGTCAGCTGGGTAAAAACAAACTACTGACCATTTACCTTTATAATCTTCACTACTTACTGATTGATAGTGACCTGTTTTTGCGTTATACGCTTCCATTTTAAATTCTGGTGCTTTTCTTAAAACTAAACTTGAGCTCATATTATTTTCCTTTTTTATTTCATTATTATTTTCGTTATTAACTATTATTTCTTTTTCTTCAATTGGTTTTGAACCTGTATCACAAGCCATATTAACTCCTGTATTTTACAAAGGATAAATATTTTCCTTTGATAAAAAGAATTATACATGAGTGAAAATAAAATTTTGCTTAATTATAAATAATATTTATGAAATTATTATAAGTTAAACTTATATTTTATTCCTAAAGAAATAAAAATCACTACTTACCTTCTCCTTATTTTCAGGTAATTCACCACCTTTTAGGTACGTATATCTAGTATAAATATCTATAGTTTTAAATTTCTTACCAAGATTAATTTGAATTATTATAGTTCTTAGATGCAACTTGGTTGTATATAATATTAACTTATATTATTTTCATAAGTATTTAATATAATATTTAGTAAAATCACAAAAAAAATTATCAAGGATTATTATGATTTTAAGAGAAAAATTTTCACCGATGTGCTTTTTATCAGCACTTGGAGCAGGAGGATTAGGTGTTTCATTTTTTATGTACTTAATGTTTTTAGTTCCACATCCAAACTCACCGATGGCAACTTATGATTTTATTATGCCTGCATTATTAAAAGGAGATTGGTTATCTTTTATTGCTTCATTTTCATTAGTTTTTATTATTGCCTTTACGTTCTTACATTTTAAATTATTATTTTGGAATACAAAACAATTTCTTTTATATAAAAAATCAAAGGCTTATGAAGAGTTATTAAGTTCAAATTCTCAAATTACACTTATGATTCTTCCTTTAACATATGCCATGACAATAAATGTTTGTTTTATTTTAGGTGCTGTTTTTGTTCCAGGTCTTTGGGGCGTTGTTGAGTATTTATTTCCTTTTGCTTTACTTGGATTTGTTGTTGTTGGTTTTTTTGCATTAAAAATATTTTTTGAATATTTCTCAAGACTTTTAATCAAAGGTGATTTTGATTTTTCAAAAAACAATAACTTATCTCAAATGATTTCAATCTTCTCTCTTTCAATGATTGCAGTTGGATTTGCAGCACCTGGGGCGATGAGTCATAACTTAGTTGTAAACTCTATTGGGATATTTGGGGCTTTATTTTTTGCTTCACTTTCTTTACTTTTAATATTTATTAAATTTACAATTGGTTTTAAAAGTATGTTTGAACAAGGTTTAAATCTTGAAGCAGCGCCATCTATTTGGATTGTAATTCCTATTTTAACCCTACTTGGAATTACATTTATTAGAATCTCTTTTGGTTTAGAACACAACTATGCTACACCTTTGAATAAATCTTCATTGTTTGTATTTACTTCAATTATTGTTTCTTTACAAATCATATTTGGGATTTTAGGATATATGCTTATGAAAAAAATGGGTTATTTTGAAAAATATATTGAATCAACAAATAAATCATCTATTTCATTTGCACTTATTTGTCCAGGTGTTGCTTTCTTTGTATTTGGAATGTTTTTTGTAAACTTTGGATTAGCATATAATGGAATTATTTTAAAATATTCTATTGCTTACTTTGTTTTAATGCTTCCATTTATTTATATTCAAATTAAAACTATCATCTACTTTTTCAAACTTTATAAAAAATTCGCATTCTAAAAGAAAGAGAAGTTAATCTTCTCTTTCTTTATTAAATCCTAAGTTCAAAACATCTATAATACATAAGTTTTATTTATAATACTAAATCTATTAATTATAAGGATATATAATATGAAAAAAGTTTTATTAAGTTTATGTGCGTCAGTTTTAGTTACTACAGGTGCTTTTGCAAGCGATACAAGTGCTAAAGGTTTAAATGTTTTATTAACATCTGCTGATGCTCAAACTCAAATGATGGGTATGGTTTTATCAACTATGACTTTAAAACAAAATAAAGTTGTAAATATGGTTTTATGTTCAAGTGCAGCTGAATTAGCACTTAAAGATAGTACAAGTCCATTATTAAAGCCTCAAGA
>JAGOIF010000003.1:25473-62314 GCA_017995775.1 Aliarcobacter sp. | reverse complement strand
ACATCTTTTAGTGCATCTTTAAGTGAATCTACATTAAATGTATCACCTTCAAAAACTTGTACTTTTTTATCTAAGTCTTCTGAAACACTTTTTTTATTTCTTACTAATAATCTAAGTTCAATATTTTCATCTTGAAGTAATTTTTGCTTGAGCCTTCTTCCTATATAACCTGATGATCCTGTTAACAAAACTTTCATATGGACTCCTTTTACTTAAGAAATGATAATATTTCATTTGGTAAATTATAACACGTATAAAAAAATTAAAATCATTAGATTTGTAGATTGGAAGTAATATATTGTTGTTATATATTTATATTAATATTTTTTAGGAGTTTTTTTGATGACTTATGACCAGTGGTTCCAATTACAAGGGGAACTACATAGTAATGTAATGAAAAAATTGACACACAAAAGTGTCGATGAAATAATAGAATATTTTAAATTTGAAAATATGGTGAAAAACGAACCAGATTTTTGCCCACTATATAAAGATAATAAAAAATGCCACGATGTAGAAGAACTAAATTGCTATTTATGTGCTTGTCCACACTTTAGATTTGATGATCTTGGATTTGAAAAAATAGGTGAAAAAGTTGTCTATTCTTTTTGTAGTATTGATTCAAAAAAAGGTGCTAAATTTGAAGGTGATGATTATATTCATCATGATTGTTCAGGATGTACGATTCCACATAGAGCAAAATACATTAAAGCAAACGATTTTAAGGCAAATTGGTTTGAAGCCATGAAAGATGTAAGACCAAATAAGTCTTAATCTTATAAAAAGTAAATTATTTCACCATATTTATGATGAAATAATTTCTTCCTCCTTCATATTTATAATCAAGTTTATATCCATGAAGATTTACGATTGTTTTTACTATATAAAGTCCAAGTCCAAAACCATCACTTCTTTTTTCTTCTTGTGAAAATGCTTCTGTGTAATAAGACAAAGGGAAATTCAAAGGTTCTCCAAGTGAGATAATCTCTATTTGTTCTTTATTTGCATTTATAATTGCTTTTTTATTTGGTGAGAATTTAATTGCATTATCAATTAGGTTTTTAAGTGCAATTGACATCATAGAAATATCAACTTCAAATTTAAAATCTCTTATTTTCGTTGCAATATTTTCAGGATTAATCATCATGATTTCTAAAGTTCTTGTATATATTTTGAAAAATGAACTCTCTTCTTTATAAATCATAGTATTTTTAGAAGTAAGTTTTTCAACGGTTGCAAGCTCTTTTATAATGTCATCCATTCTTTTAAAAGCTCGTTGTAAAGTATCTTTTTTATTTTCATCATTTAAAGTTTCTGCAATAAACATAGCTTTTGTAATAGGAGTTTTTAATTCATGCATCATATTTCGCATAAATAACTCTTTTGATTTCGATTGATTATTTATTATATTTATGGCTTCATTGAAATTTTTGGCGATAGTTCCTATTTCATCGTTGTTTGTATAGTTTAATTTTATATCTTTATTTCCATTTGAAAACTCAATTATTTGTTTATTTAATATTTTTAATGGATGCAATTTTCTTTTTAAAATCTCATATAAAAATAAAAATGTAAATAATGAAATAGCAAAACCAACAATTATAAATGCCATACTATAGTTATGATTAGTTGAGTCTTTTAACATCAAGTTGTAACCATATTGTTGAACATAAATATAATAAATATCATCGTATCTATAAACTCTATAAGTTCCTAGATAGTTTTGAGTGATTGTAAGTTCTTGTGCACTTTTTATGATTTCAAGTTTTTTATCTCTATCTTCAATGGGAGCTACTTGAAATTTTTTATATAAAGCAAGAAGTGTTTCAAAACTTGGTTGATTTTGAAAGGTACTTAAAAAATTTTCTGCAATTAATTCATATCTATTTTGCAATGATATTTCATGTTTTTGTTTATCATAGTTTATAAACATTGCAAAAGTTATAAAAATAGATGTGAAAGCTAAAGCAAAAACAATATTAACAAAGGTAGAAATAGAGATATTTTTTATCATATTAACTGATATCCAATACCTCTTACTGATTTAATGTGAGTATTATTTTCATCAATTTTTGCTAATTTTGTTCTTATTCTTGAAATAATTACATCAATATTTTTTAGTGATGAATCATCTTCTATATTATCACTTGCATAAATAAAATCTTCCCTTGCAACAACACCATGATTTCTTTGAATTAATAATTTTAAAATATCATATTCTGCTAAAGTAAGAGTAAGGGGAATATCTCTAAATAAGATTTGCATATCATTTTGTCTTATTTCAAATAAAGAGTTTTGTTCAACTTTTTTAGTTTCACTTTTTGTATCAACTCTTTTTAAAATAGTTTTTATTCTAGCTTGAAGTTCTCTTGGATTATATGGTTTAGGAAGATAATCATCAGCACCTCGCTCTAAACCCATAACTTTATCCAAGATATCATCTCTAGCTGAACTTATGATGATAGGGATATTAGATTTTTCTCTAATTTTTGGAATTAATTCTAATCCATCTATTTCAGGAAGAGTTAAATCTAAAATAATTAGCTGATAATCTTTATGCACATTAAGCATTGATAGCCCATTATAAGGGCTATCAGTATTTATAACTTCTATATCAAATGATTTTAAATAATCAGTGATGATTTGAGCTAATTCTAAATCATCCTCTATCATAAGTACTTTTATAATAATTTATCCTTTATTGAATTACAAATAGAATAGTTTGACCATATCTATTTACATAAATTCTTTTATATTTATTACTAAATTTTTTTAAAGCCGTTTCAATATTTGAAAAAGTTTTAATCTCTATATCTTCAATTTGAACAATAACATCACCTGCTTGAAAACCAGATTTCTCTGCTTTTGATTTTGGCTCAACATCTGAAATTAAAATACCATTTACATCATTTTGTAATCTAAATTGTTTTTGTGTTTCACTATCTATTGCACTTAGTTTTAAACCACCTAAAACAGAAATAGAACTATCCACTGGAACTTCTAAACTTGTACTTCTATCGCTTAATATTATGCTAATTTCAATGTCTTTATTATCTCTTTCAACTTGAAGAATGATTTTTTCATCAGGTTTAAATGAAGCAATTGTATTTTGTAAAGTGTTTCTATCTTTTATAGCTTTACCATTAATTGCATAAATTAAGTCACCTCTTTTTAGTCCATATTTAAAAGCAGGGGTATCAGCTGAAATATCTAAAACTAAAGCACCTTCTTTTCTTTTATAAACTTTTAAAAGCTCATTATCAATATCACCAATAACAACTCCTAGGTAACCTCTTGTAACTTTACCATCAGCGACTAATTTTGTAACAACATCTTTTACCATGGCAACAGGAATTGCAAATCCGATACCGTTATTTCCACCACTTTTTGAAATGATAGCTGTATTAATACCAATTAATGCACCACGACTATCAACTAAAGCACCACCACTATTTCCAGGGTTTATAGAAGCATCAGTTTGAATATAGTTTTCATATCTATTTATTCCAACTTTATTTTTATTAAGTGCTGAAATAATACCTTGAGTTACTGTACTTCCAATACCAAATGGATTTCCAATTGCAAAAATCAAATCACCAACTTGAAGAGTATTTGAATCACCCATTTTTATAGGAATTAAATTTTTTGTAGTTTCAATTTTAATAACAGCCATATCGCTATCCGCATCTCGACCGATTAATTTTCCATTAAATTCAGTTGTGTCATCACCTATTGTTACAGTTATTTCATCTGCATTTTCAACCACATGATTATTTGTAACAATATAACCATCTTTTGAAATAATTACACCTGAACCTAGTGATCTTTGAACTCTATTTTGTTTAAATTGATTTCCACCACCAAACTGTTCACCAAAAAATTTTTTAAATAAAGGGTCGTTAAACATTTGTTGTAAAGGAAGCGTATCAACATTTGAATCAACATGTTTTTTTGCAGAGATATTTACTATAGAATTAACAGAGCTTTTTATACTATTATTGAAAGATAGAATTTCGTTGCTCGAATTTGGCGCAACCCTTGCTGGGTTTTGTTCCATCAATTCAAAATCAATTGTTTTTGCAAATAATTGTGTAGCTATTAAAGTAGAAATAATCAAAAGTTTTTTCTTCACTTTTAAATCCTTTTGTAATTTTTTTATAAGACAGATTATAAACCATAAGAGTAAACTATTTTTCAATCAAAAGTTAATAATTAGTTAATAAATAGGGGCTTTGCCCTATTTATTTTATTATAAATCAGTTTTTAATACAGCACCGCTACTTGCATTTGTAACTAAAGCTCTATATTGTCCTAGCCAGCTTGAGTTAAGAGGTTTTTTAAGAGGTTTAAAATTAGCTTTTCTAAGAGCAATTTCTTCATCACTTAATTTTACAGATAAAATATATTCATCAACATCAATATGAATTTCATCGCCATCTTGTAATAATCCAATCATTCCACCCTCAGCAGCTTCTGGAGAAACGTGACCAATCGATGCTCCTCTTGTAGCTCCTGAGAATCTTCCATCAGTAATAAGTGCAACACTATCACCAAGTCCCATTCCCATGATAAGTGAAGTAGGGGCAAGCATTTCTTGCATACCAGGACCACCTTTTGGACCTTCGTATCTAATAACTACAACATCACCAGCTTTTACTTTTCCGTTTACGATTCCTTTGATACATTCAGCTTGACCATTAAAACAAACAGCTTTACCAGTCATTACTCTAGATCCTGTAATTCCAGCTGTTTTAATAACCGCACCTTGCTCTGCTAAGTTACCGTACAAAATCGCCAATCCACCAACCGCAGAATATGGATTATCAATAGTATGAATAATATTTGTATCTTTGATATGTGCATCTTTAATTTTTTCTAATAATGTTTCACCAGAAATAGTAAGGTTATCTAATAAGATATCATCACCTCTTTTACTCATTTCTTTCATAACAGCATTAACTCCACCAGCTTTATTGATATCTTCCATATGAACAGTTGATAAAGATGGAGAAATTTTTGCAATATGTGAAACTCTTTTAGAAATTTTATTAATATCTTCAAGATTAAAATTAACTTTTGCTTCTTTTGCGATTGCTAACATGTGAAGAACTGTATTTGAACTTCCACCCATTGCCATATCAACAGCAAATGCGTTTCTAACTGCATTCTCATTTAAAATATTTGTTAATTTATATTTTTCTCTTGCTTGGGCATCTAAAGCAATTTCACAAATTCTTCTTGCAGCTTGTCTATATAATACTTCTCTCTCAGGCGTTAGTGCTAAGATAGTTCCATTTCCAGGCAAGGCGATTCCCATAGCTTCCATAAGTGTATTCATAGAGTTTGCTGTAAACATACCAGAACATGAACCACCACTTGGACATGCGTTGCACTCGATATCTTTTAGCTCTTCATCACTCATTTCTCCAGCTTCGTGTTTTCCAACAGCTTCAAAAGCAGTTGCTAAATCTATTGGAGTTCCATCTTGTGTGTAACCTTTTTCCATAGGTCCACCACTTACAAAAATAGTTGGAACATTTACTCTTAAAGCTCCCATAATCATACCAGGAACGATTTTATCGCAATTTGGAATAGCAATCATTGCATCTAGTTTATGTGCATTCATTACAGTTTCAATTGAGTTTGCAATTAATTCTCTTGAAGGTAATGAAAATAACATACCATCATGACCCATAGCAATACCATCATCAACACCAATAGTATTAAACTCAAATGGAACACAACCATTTGCTCTAATTTCTTCTTTAATAATTTTTGAAACTTTATCTAGAAAAAAGTGTCCAGGAATTATTTCAATAAAAGAGTTAGCAACTCCAATGAATGGCTTATTGAAATCTTCATCTTTTAATCCAGTAGCTCTTAATAAAGATCTATGTGGTGTTCTATCAAAGCCTTTTTTTACTTCATCACTTCTCAATGTAAATCCTTTAAAATATGGTAATTTATATACCTTGATTATACATTTATTGCTTTTCATTTTTAATTAAATTAGATAGATTTTTATAAATTTATAAATTCTTTTCATAATCTCTTGACAAAGAGATTAAAACCTATTATAATTCCAGTCCAATTTAATTGAACATCAATTTAAATTGACCTAACAAATGTGCGAGTGTGGCGGAATAGGTAGACGCGCGGGACTTAAAATCCCGTTCCGGTTTCGGAGTGTGAGTTCGATTCTCACCATTCGCACCATTATAATGTAGAGAGTTGACAGAGTTGGTCGATTGTACCGGTTTTGAAAACCGGCGAGGTGAAAGCCTCCGAGGGTTCGAATCCCTTGCTCTCTGCCATTATTTAAACAATTCATCTAAATTTAACACTGTAAGATTTAAATAACTATACATTTCTGTTGGAGGTATAGCAAAGCTGGTAATGCCTCGGATTGCAAATCCGACATGCGTTGGTTCGAGTCCGACTACCTCCTCCACTTTTTTTAAAACAATCAAAAATATAACTTTCTCATTTTTTAATCATCAAATTCAACAACTTCTCTTAATAAATATTATAAATAACTATCAAACATAATTTATCTAATTATTTAACAATAAAAAACCAAAGTTTGGAAATACAACACAAATGCAAATACTAAAAGAATTAAAAAATGGAAATTTATTAGGCTCAAAATCTATAAAAATCGCAGTAGGACTTGAAACTTTCCCAAAAGAGTTATATACACTTGTAGAAACTTTAGAAGTTTTAGATTTAACTGATAATAATTTGTCTGATTTACCAAAGGATTTTGATAGATTTACAAAGCTAAAAAGACTTTTTTTATCTAATAATAGATTTACTCATGTTCCAAAAGTATTAGCAAAACTTCCAAATTTATCTATGATTGGGATACGAAATAATCAGATAAAAATATTTGAAGAAAATTCTTTACCACTTAGTACAAGATGGTTGATACTTACTGATAATAATATAAAGATACTTCCTTCTTCTATTGGAGATTTAACATTACTTCAAAAATTTATGATATCTGGAAATAAAATAAGATTTTTACCAGATACTATTAGTAAGTGCACAAATTTAGAACTTTTGCGAATATCTGCAAATAAACTAGATGCGTTTCCAACTTCTCTTTTATCTTTGCCCAAACTTTCGTGGTTGGCATATGGTGGAAATCCTTTTTGTAAAAAACATCCAGATTCTAATAATAAATTACAAACAATTTTATGGAATGAACTTGAAATAAAAGAGTTATTAGGACAAGGTGCATCTGGAGATATTTATAAAGCTATTTATAAAGAAAAAGCTGTTGCTATAAAAGTATTTAAAGGTGAGATGACATCAGATGGCTTACCACAAGAAGAGATGGATATAAATATTTCTATGGGAGTTCATGAAAATCTTATAGATGTTCTGGCGCTTGTATCACAACATCCACAAGGAAAAGATGTGTTGATGTTAGAACTAATACCCAGCTCTTACACAAACCTAGGGCTGCCACCTAGTTTTGAAACTTGTACACGAGATGTTTATCCTAAAGATTTTATTCTTTCAACAAAGTCTGTTCTTAAAATATTAAAAGCAATGGCAAATGCTGCTGTTCATATGCACGAAAGATGTATTATGCATGGTGATTTTTATGCACATAATATTTTGATAGATAAAAATGACAATTGTATTTTAGGTGATTTTGGTGGTGCATCATATTATGAGCAAGAAGATGTTCAAATTCAAAAGACTTTAGAACAATTTGAAGTAAGAGCTTTTGGATGTTTAATTGAAGACTTGTTATATGTATCAAAACAAGATTTTGAGTATAAAAATATAAGAGATTCACTATTACAATTAAAAACACTATGTTTAGATGAGATGCCTAACAAAAGACCCTTGTTTAAACAAGTATTAAAACTATTATATGAGAATATTTAGACTTTTTAAATTTTTTATTAGCATGTTTTTCTGATTTCCTTTTTAATCAAGTAAATGAAGGCTAAAATAACTGTAATGACTAAAATAATAAATAAACTAAATTTATCAACATATGTTGGATTCTTTCTATTGATATTTGCTGCAATATCATTTATTAGTGTACTTTTTTTAAAGAATAATTTAATTGTTTCAAGTAAGTTAGAACAAGAAATTATGTTTAATACAATACAGCGAGATACTTCAAATATTCTTACAAAAGTTTTATATAAATATGAACAACAAAAACATATATTAAAACAAAAACATGAAATAGTATTAGAATATATAAATAAACAAAAAGACCCATTAAATATTGATTTACAAGAGATTCTTAATAAAATTAATGATGAGGATAAAAAATATAATATATTTATTACAGATGACAATCTAGTTATAAAAAATACCACTTTTAAAAATGATATAGGATTTGATTTATCATTTGCAAAAGAGACTTTTGCAAGACATAAAAATAACAATGTTATTGGTATTTCTGCTCCAACTATGGAACCTAGTTCAAAAAGGTTATTTAGTTTTTCTGATACATATTTGGGTCTTCCTAATGATAAAAAAATATTACAAGTTAGCTATACATATAAAGGTTTCGAAGATAATTTAAAAGAACTATATAATAATGTAGATAAATATAAAAAAATAAAAGATCTAAAAGCTTATTTATACTTTGAAGATGAAGAATATACAGCGGATTTTTATTTTAAAAATTACAAAGAATTAAAACCATCTTTGGAAGAGATGAATAGTAGACTTAAAAAAGGTAAGGAATTATCAAAATTAGATTTAAATAGTCCTATTGAAAATATTATAAAAAAAGATAAGAATATATTTCATGAAGTATTTCTTATTCAAGAAAATCCAATATCTTCAAATGCCAAGATAATGTATTCAATACTTTTTGATCAAACAGAAAATGAAAATATGTTAAAAATATATCATGTTCTTCTATATTTAATAGTTTTTATTTTTCTTATAGCATCGGTATTGACTTTTTATATGAGAAAAAAAGAGAAAAAACATTTATATGATAATTTAACTAAAACATATAATAGAAATGGGTTTGAGTATATTTATGAAAATGAAACAAAAAGATGTAATAGATATAACAGTGCATTTTCTATGATTATGTTTGATATTGATTTTTTCAAAAATGTAAATGATACCTATGGACATTTAGTTGGAGATGAAATTTTGGTATCTATGAGTAATTTAATAAATAAAAATATAAGAGAAAGTGATTATCTAGTACGTTGGGGAGGAGAAGAGTTTTTGATACTTACTCCTGAAGTTGATTTAGAAGGTGCTGTAAAACTTGCTGAAAAATTAAGAGTGATGATAGAAAAAAGTGTATTTAAAACAGTAGGACAAATAACTGTGAGTTTTTCTGTTGCACAAAAACAAGAAGATGAATCAACTCTTGCTTTTCTAAAAAGACTTGATGATTTACTTTATATTTCAAAAAGTACAGGAAGAAATAAAACAAGTTTTTGATAAAAAATTAAATCAATTAACATAAAAAGACTCTCTAACAAATATTTTTAATAAACCTATGCTTGAAGAATTTATAAAGTTTTATAAAGATATATGATAGACTTCACGCCTATTTTTAGACAATTGGGAGAGCTGGTTTAATCCACTACCTTGGAAGGGTAGCGTAGAGCAATCTACCGTCGGTTCGAATCCGACATTGTCTGCCACTTATTTTCTCTCAAATATTAAACTTTAATTCATTGACCTAATAATTTATTCTATTAATATATTTTAGAAAAAGAAAGCTCAAAGGAGTATAATAAATTCTTTAAAATAAAAGGAAACAATTATGCAGATTAAAAAAATAGAGACTTTAAATATAAATTTTATAAAAAGAATACTTGTTTTTATAGTAGGTCTTTGTATTATGGCATTTGGAGTTTCATTTTCAGTAAAAGCAGGAATAGGAGTTTCTCCAATTTCATGCGTACCTTATATTTATAGTTTATATTTTTCCTTATCTATTGGAGAATTTACGATACTTTTAAATGCTATATTTATGCTCATACAAATTGCAATATTACGAAAAAAATATAAATTAATTCAACTTGTTCAACTTCCTGCACTTATATTTTTTGGCTATTGTATAGATATTACGATGTCTATGGTAAAAAACCTAAATCCTTCAAATTATATGGAACAATTCATTTTATGTATACTTTCTTGCCTTGTTTTGGCATTTGGTATATTTCTTGTTGTTAAAACAAGACTAACTTATTTGCCTTTAGAAGGTTTGGTTATGGTTATTTCACAAACTTTTAAAAAAGAGTTTGGAACTATCAAAATTTCTATGGATTCTTTGATGGTAATTATAGGAATAACCAGCTCAATAATCTTCTTTTATGAGTTAGTAGGAATCAGAGAAGGAAGTATTATTGCGGCACTGTTAATTGGAGCTTTGATTAAGTTTTTTAGTATTAAATTAGCTTTTATGGAAAGATGGCTTATGGATAAATCATCCAAAGAAAGAGAGCCTTCATCTGCAAATCGAGCATCAAACAACTATGTTATTACTATTTCAAGAGAATATGGAAGTGGCGGACACGAAATTGCTCAAGCAATTGCAAAAGAGTTGGGAATTTCTTTTTATGATAAAGAGTTAATCCAGTTAACGGCTCAAAAAACAGGCTACACATTAGACTATATTCAACAAAATGAACAAACTTTAAGCAACTCACTTCTTTATGATTTGTATGAACAAAACTATGCCTATGTAAATGATGAGATACCTCCAAAAGATGATTTATTTTTAGTTCAAAGTAAAATTATAAGAGAGATATGTGCTAAAGAATCTTGTGTAATAGTAGGGCGATGTGCCAACTTTATTTTAAAAGATTATGAAAATTGTATCAATATTTTCATACATGCAAATGCAAAATACAGAGTAGAAAAAATAAATAATGAATACTCACCAACAAAAAATATTACATGGCAAGATTTAAAAGATTTCGATGAAAAAAGAGCCAATTATTGTATGCACTTTACTCACAAAAACTGGAAAGATGCTACAAATTATCATCTTTGTATAGATGCATCTTTTTGTGAAACAAAAGAAAATATACAAAAAGTAATTGGGCTTATTCATAGTAAAATAGATAAAAAAGTATAAATTTTTAAGTGAGTTTATACTTTTTTCTAAAGTATTAAAATTGTAGATAATTCTATAATTATCTAACACAATTACTACACAATAATTTTGATATTATTCCGCAATTGTTTATTAAAAACAAAACACAAAAGGATGCAATCTATGAGAAAAATTTTATTAGGATCAGCTGTATTATTAGCGTTATTAACAGGTTGTAACGAAGAGAAAAAACCAGTTGCACAAGCTGAAGCAACACAAGAAGTTAAAAAAGACGAAGTAATAGCTGTACAAGCAACATCAACAGAAGAAGTTAAAGAAGATGAAGCAGCGATGAAAGAACAAGCAGCTGAAGAAGTAAATGAGCAAGCTGAAGAAAATGAAAAAGAAGATGTAATCAAAGAAGATACAGTAAAAGAAGAAACTAAATAATTTTTTAAAATTAAAAGATTCTATGATAGTTTAAACTATCATGGAATTTTTACAAAAAAACTCCATTTATCAAATAATACCTAATCACATAAAAACTACAAATAAATACAAAAATAGAATTAAAAACTAAAGAATATTTATAAGTATATTCTAAATCCTTATTTATAAAAGTTTTCAAAATATAACTAGCAACTCCAAAAAAAGTTCCTAAAAAAAGTGTTGACCAAATAAAATATCCAATAAAATGATACTCTTTTTGAAGCATACAAAATGGACACTGATGTGTAGGAAGTTCATAAACATAAGTTGAAAAGAAATAAGTCACACAATAATATGCAATATATAAAAATAAGAAGTTAAAAATCAGATTTAAAAAAGCTTGCTTTTGAATATTTATAAAAACAATCAAAATATATAAAAGATAAAATAGTACTAAAAGCATTGAAATACTTAAATCAAAAGGAATATTACTTCCAACACTATTTATTCCAAATATTGTTGAGCAACACATAACAGGCTCTTTTGTAGAAATCCCATTTAAAAAGAAAAAATCTAAAAATATTTCAATAATACAAAGAAAAAAAATAAAAGAATAAAACCAATATTTCTTTTTAGTATAAGGATAGGTTTTTGCTTTTAAATCAAGGGAATTTATAATCAGCCAAACACCTATGAAAAATAAGATTAGTATTTTTAAAGCAAGATTTATCTGTCCAAAATCATTTGCACCCACAATTCCAGCAGCACACATGGCTCCTGGGACGATATTTGAAAGATTATCTAAACTGTAAGCAAAATAAGGAAATAAAAATATTTTTACAATTAGAGTAAAGCTTATTATCAAGATTACTAAATAGGATTTATTTTCTAATTTGTATTGAGTTGTTGTTGTTTTTTCATAATCCCAGTTTTTTATAATTGAAATAGAAAAATAAAATGCAATAAAAAGTAATAAAATTAAAATCATTTGAACGAAAATATAGATAATTATTTCATTTGAAAGAAGAACACTATTCACAAATAGTTCCATTTTTTATATTTATAATCTCATCCACAAAATCTAAGCTTTCAAAAATAGGATCATGAGTTGCAACGATTATAGTTTTATTTAGTTTTTTAAGCTCTTTTAGACTTTGTATAAATATCATAGAGTTATCATAGTCTAAATTAGCCGTAGGCTCATCACAAAGGATAATATCAGGATTATTCACTAATGCTCTTGCAATTGCACATCTTTGTTTCTCACCACCTGAAAGGTTATAGACAAGCTCATCTTTTTTATGTTCTATGTTTGCAAGTTTTAAAGCTATTAAAGTTTGTTCATTTATTTGTTTTTGAGAATATCCAAGAGGAATTAAAGGAAGTGAGATATTATCTTTCACACTTAATTCGTTGAATAAATTATATGATTGAAAAATAAAACCTAATTTTTTTGCTCTAAAAGCAGATGCGTGTAAATCAGGAAGTTTAGTAACACTTTCTTCGTCTATTTTTATTTCACCACTTGTTGGTTTTAAAAGTGTTCCAATTATTGATAAAAGAGTTGATTTTCCACTTCCACTAACACCTTTTAAAATAACACATGAAGAAGTTTTTATTTCAAGATTTATATCTTTTAAAGCGTGGAACTCTTTTTTTGTATTTTCATTAAATACTTTATTTAAATTTGTAATTTTTATCATTTCATACTCTGTGTTGAATCTATGATTGCTACTTTCCAAACAGGAATTAAAACTGCACTTAAAAATGGAATCATGAAAAATAAAAATAGGGTGATTAAACTATCTATTTGAATATTTGCATTAAAAATAAAATCATTTTGCAAATTTTGTGAACCAATAAAAACATTTTTTAAAATAGGTGCATTTAAAATAAATACAAATATATAAGATAAAATTATTCCAATAATAAAGGCCATAAAAGCCACGATGAAATTTTCCATAATTTTAAGTTTTAAAATATCTTTTATACTCCATCCAACAGCTTTTAAAATCCCTATCTCTTTTTTATCTCCTAAACTTATCATTGAATATCTTTGATATAAAATCAAAGTAAAAGTTAAAATTACAACAATAAATAAAATCAAAAATATCCCACCTTTGTAGTTGAACATATTTTCATACTCTTTTTTCAAGTTTTCTTTTTGAAGAATTCTTGTATTTGAGTGTTTTAAAATCAATTGATCTTTTACATTTGCTCGCTCTAGATTATTTGGAACATTCAAAACTATATCTGTGGCTTCATCTTCTTTTATGTTTAAAATCTCTTTTGCAAGATTTATATCCATAATTATTAAATCATTTGCTACTAAATTTGCTTTTTGTGGTAAATCTTTAAAGATTTTTATCTCTTTTAAATCATTATTAAAAAGTTTAAAATCATATGAATCTATATATTTATATTTATCAAATAGTTTTTTAATTCCATTTCCAATAATCATAGAATCACTTTGTAAAAACTCAGAAATATTTAAAACCTTTAAAAGCTCTTTGATATTTTTAGAACTGCCTTCCTCAAATAAATCAATTCCAACAATAGTAAAATAAGCATCCTCAGGCATAAAGTAATATTGACCATAAACCCTTTGCTGAATATTTTTTACTCCAGAAATTTCTTTAAAATCTTCAATCCAAGAAATAGGAGTATATTGAGATTTACCACTATTGATTTTTTGAATTACAAAATCACTTTGATTTTCAAGTGTTGTAAATATCTCTTTTTTTAAAGTATTTGAAATAAAAAGTATTGAAGAACTTAGAAAAACTATTAAAATAGAAATAAAAAAAATTGCTAAATGTTTTGATTTATGTGTGAACAGTAATAAAAATAAGAAATTAAAAAATACACTAATCTTCATAGATAAAATCCAGATATTTTATTTGTAAAGGCATATTGTGTAAGTTATTTGAAAAATCTTGATTGTCTTTTATTCTTACTTCATAAATACTATTTGAATATGCAATATTTGAAAGTTTCGTAATGGCACTTATTTTAAATGAGTAGTCAATTTCTTTATTTAAAATTGGATGAATAAAAATAAGAAAAATAAAAAGGCTTAATAACAATGATATAAAAAGTATAAATTTTTTTGATAAAGTAGTGATAATAAACTCCTTTTATTATTTGTGATTTTATCTCTTTTTAGTTAAGTATGTATTAAATAAATATATATAAAATAAAAAATTATTCTTTTTTAGATGTTTTAGCAATTATTTTATTTGTCCTAGATACCTATACTTAGGTGCTTTACTAGTATTAATTGGATATATATTATAAACAAGGTATAATTGCGCGAATATTCAAGGAGATGATATGCCAAATAAAAGTCAAATTGACGAGTTAAAAATAATTTTACTTGCAAGAAAAGAAAGCATTTTAGCGAACATAAGTAGTAGCAGAGCTAATATTGATGAATTAAAAAATCAAGAAATAAATGATGATTTAGATTATGCGGAGCTTGTAAGTGATTCTTTTACAGAAGGAATGATAGCAAATCATCAAGTGGAAGAACTAAAGCAAATTGAAGAATCTTTAATAAAGATTGTAAAAGGAACTTACGGAATTTGTGATATGTGTGGAGTTGTAATTCCATTAGGAAGATTAAAAGCAAAACCATTTGCGAAATTTTGTACAGAATGTAGAACAGTTTATGAACATGAATCTTTAAAAAGAGCAAAAAATTGATAAAAAGATTTTATCCTCAAAATGATAAAGTTTTAAATTTTAATTTCGTACAAAATGATGAAGATTTTATAGTTGAAGAACAAGCTATAAAATTTTCTGGAAATGGAAGTTTTTTAGTTTTAAAAGTTGAAAAAGCAAACTGCGATACGTGGGAACTTATAGATAGATTAGCAAAATTTTTAAATGTATTTTCAAATGAGATTGGATATGCAGGATTAAAAGATAAAAGAGCTACAACTATTCAATATATTACTATTCCAAAAAAATACTCAAAAGAAATAAAACTTTTTAGAAGTAAAAAAATCCAAATTCTAGATACATTTTTGCATAATGCCAAGTTAAATATTGGTGATTTAGAGGGGAATAGATTTAAAATAAATCTTCATAATGTAGAAATTGAAGATATAAATCATATTCAAAAAATTCTAAAGATTATTACAAGAGATGGTATGCCAAACTATTTTGGATACCAAAGATTTGGAAAAGAAGTTGTTGATAATCTTGCCAAAGCAAAAGAAGTTGTTTATGGCGATGAGATTGTTAAAGATAAAAAATTATCAAAGATGTTAATTGCAGCTTATCAAAGTAGTTTTTTTAATGCATGGTTAGTTGAAAGACTTAAATTATCAAAAGATGAGTTTGTGCTTTTAAATGGTGATGTTTTTATGGATTTAGAAAAAGATAAAATATTCACACCAAAAGTAATAACTGCAAATATATTAAATGATTTTAAAAGCTCTAAAATAACTCCAACGGGATTACTTCCTGGAAGAAAAGTTTTTAAAGCTATGGGTGATGCTTTAAAGATTGAAGAAAAGTATGATGATTTATATATTCAAGAAAAAGGTTATAGAAGAGAAGCTATAATTTTCCCAAGAGATATATCTTGTAAATATGATGCTAGTAAGAAGGTTTGTGCTTTAGATTTTGTATTACCAAAAGGTTCATATGCTACTGTATTAGTGGAGTTTTTAGCTAATAGAAACTTTTCTTAAAAGAGATTTTCTTAGATTTAATAGGTCTGAAGTTTTACTTCAGACCTATTTTTTTGCATTATTTTTGAGTTTTAATTATGGTAAAGTTATATATTTTGAACCAAAATATACTTTGTTTCCAATTGCAATCATTCTTTCTTCATTATCAAAACCAAAATTATAAATTGTATCTTCTGCAAAATCATCTTTAATATTTATTAAATAACCTTGTGATTCAACAGCATATAAAGAGTCTGTAAATGCTAAAGCATGAATCTTTGCATATTTATATTTCTTTTTTGCAACTTGATCAAGATTTGCTGTAAGTTTTATGATTTGACCATCAATAGTTGCAAGATAAATATTTTCTTTATTTACAATAATATCTCTTATTTCATAATCTTTTGACAAAATTTCTTTTGGAGAAATTGATACAATTTTGTTTGGACTTGCAACAATTAATGTTTGTGTACTTTCAATTACATTTAATGAAATAATATTATTAAATTCATTATCAGGATCAACTGAGATGTTTTTTATTGATTCATTATTTGATGAAGAAACGATAATCACTTTCCCATTTAAAGTAGGGAATAAAATTAAATTACCCATAAAATATGGATTTGTGATTCTTGTGTCGTTTGCTAATGATAATGGCAAATACTCTTTAAATAGAGTTTTTGAAGTATTTATGTCTAATAATTCAATAGTATTACTTGAATAAACTAAAGCTAATTTCTCATTTTTTAAAGAAGCAGCAACAACAACATCTTTTACAACTCTTTCTTCTTTGCCAATTAATATTTTATCAATATAATTAGTAGCAATAATTCTTCCATCTTCTGTAATATTCAAGAAATCAAAACCTTCAGGTAATTCATAACTAGAGATACCATTTTTTGTAATAACTTGTTTATTGTTAAGTGTTCCACCAATTTTATTCATTGATGATATAGATGAAGACATAGATTCTTTGTTTAGTTCAATATTACTACTTACATCTTCTGGTTCGTAGTATTTTTTACCAGAACAAGCTGTAAATAAAAATAGAGATAGTAGTGAAGTTAAAATATATTTCATGTGGTCTTCCTTATTTTGTAAGTAAATAGTGATTTAATAAATTAGCCAACTCAAATGCTTTTGATGTTTGAGGAATCAACTTTAAAGTTGCCTTTGCATCATCGTATTTACCTTCATTTGATAATAAAAGTGCTTTATTAAAAATTGCAAATTCTTTTAATAAAAAATCATTTTGCATTGATAAATTTGTTAATTCATCCACATTTTTGTTTGCTAAAGCTACTTGATATTTTGATAATTCTTTTAATAAAGGAATATTTATATCTACAGCTTTATTCTCTTTTTTTGCTTGTAAAAATAATGCAACTTCATAAAGTTTTTCATTTGTATTTTTCAATTCTTCTAAAGCTTGTGTATCAGTACTATTTTGAAGTACTTTGTTAAAAGCTATATTTGCTTTTAATTTATTTGATTCATCAATATTGTTTTTAATTACAAGACCAATTCCACCTAGAATAGCAATAGCGATAAATGCGAAGATTAATGTTTTGTATTTCTTATAAAATCTTTCACCTTTTACAAAATTTTCAAGAAATTTCTCTTGGCTACTTAGTTCTTCTTTTATATAATCAACGTTTTCTTTTATACTCATTTTTATAACCTTTTCAAAAAGTAGTTGATATGGTACAAAATTTTTGATAAAATCTTACTTTTATGAATTTTTTTGTATAATATTTGTCTATAAATTCAAAAGGTTATGAGAAATATGAATAAATTATTATTAACTTCAGCGTTGACATTAGTTTTGTCACAAACTCTTTTTTCAAAGGAAGAAGTTGTAGCTCCAGAGCAATCAAGATTTGAGTCTTTGTCTAAATTAACAAAAGTTATAGGAACTGTAGAAAAATATTATGTTGATGATGTAAAGCTACAGGAAATAGTGGATAAATCTTTAAAAGGTTTAATGCAAGAATTAGATGCCCATTCTAGTTATTTGGATAAAAAAGCATCAAAAGAGATGAGTGTTCAAACTCAAGGTGAATTTGGTGGTCTAGGAATCACTGTTGGTATGAGAGATGGTGCTTTAACTGTAATATCTCCAATTGATGATACACCTGCTTTTAAAGCTGGAATTAAACCTTTAGATATTATTTTAAAAATTGATGAAACGTCTACTATAAATATGACTTTAGACGAAACAGTAAATTTAATGAGAGGAAAACCTAAAACTGATATTGTTTTAACAATTGTTAGAAAAGGTGAGCCTAAACCATTAGAAATAAAAATGACAAGAGAAATCATTAAAATACAATCAGTATTTTCAAAAACTATTGAAAATGAAAATATTTTATATTTAAGAGTTGCAAGTTTTGATGCTAATGTTACAGAAGATTTAGAAAAAATCATAAAAGCTAATGCAGATAAAAAAGGTTTCATTCTTGATTTAAGAAACAATCCAGGTGGATTATTATCTCAAGCTATTGGCGTTGTTGATTTATTTGTTGACAAAGGAATTATTGTTTCACAAAAAGGAAGAACAGCTGAAGATGAAGAAAAATTCGAAGCATCAAGTTCAAATACAAGAACAAAACTTCCTTTGGTTGTACTTGTAAATGAAGGTTCAGCATCAGCATCTGAAATAGTAAGTGGTTCATTACAAGACCATAAAAGAGCGATTATAATTGGTCAAAAAACTTTTGGTAAAGGTTCTGTTCAAGCAGTTTTACCAATTGATAATGAAAGAACTGAAAATATTAAATTAACAATAGCAAAATACTATTTACCAAGTGGAAGAACTATTCAAGCTGTTGGAGTAACTCCTGATGTTGTTACAAATGCTGGAAAAGTTACTCAATTAGAAGATAATGGATTTAAAATAAAAGAAGCTGATTTGAAAAAACATCTAGAGGGAGAACTTGAAAAAGTAGCTGATGTAAAAAAAGAAGACAAAATTGTTGAAGATGAAAATAAAAAAGTAATTACAAGCGAAGATATACTAGGGGATAATCAATTGAATACTTCTATTGCTATATTAAAAAGCTTAATAATAATGAATAAATGATTTTTAAAATAAATAAACTAAATGCAATTGGGAGAAAATAAATGAAAATAAGCGATATAGTTGCCCTTGGTCTTTGGCCTGATTCAAAAAAAACTACATCAAAAAAAGGTTTATCTGAACTTGAAGAGTTAGGATATAATCTATTTTATATTGGAAAAAATGCAGATCTTTATACATGTCCTAGTAAGGAAGCAAAAGTTTTACTTGTAAGAAGTGATAGAAGTTCTGTATTTGATATTCCTTTAAATCTTGAAATTGAAGGAAAAGGAATTTTCCAAACAACTATTTCAAATAACGGAGCATTATTTGCAAAAGAATCAGGAATAAGAACGGCAATATTATCAGAAACAATAGATCAGTCACTTGCAATCGCGCCAAGATGCCAACTAATGGAACTATGTAAACCATTAGAAGCTACGATTGATGGTGAAGTTGTACAGTTTGAACTAATATATAGAAATTATTTAACGGGTTCTTTATTTGATGCTTGTCAAAGTGGAAATGATCCATATGGTCTAAATTTACCATGTGGTTTAAAACAATGGCATAAGTTTGAAACACCAATCTTTACACCTACAACTAAGGGAATAAAAGATGAGCCTTTAAACAGTGCAAAAGTAAGAGAGTTATTTCCAGAAATCGTAACAAGTTTAGAAAAACTATTTAATGACTTTACAATATTTGCAGAAAATAGAGGAATCATAGTAGTTGATACTAAATTTGAAATATTTGTAAACTCTAAAGGTGAATGGGTTTTAGGTGATGAAGTTTTAACACCTGAAAGTTCAAGATTTATTTCTAAAGAAGATTTTGAAGCACAAAATTTCATATCTATGGATAAACAAATCCTTAGAGATTTTGGAAAAGCAAATGATTGGAAAGAAAAAGCAAAAAGTTTAAAATCAGGTGAAAAACTTGAAGTAAATGTTCCACAAGAAATCAAAGATAAAATTTTAGATGGTTATAAAACTATCTTAAATAGATTAAGTAAATAGATCTAAAAAAGCCTAAGTTTTTTTAGTCTAAATTGTTGTAAGAGAATTTTAGATATAATCACAAAAATATAAATTGAAGGTAACAAATGAAAGCAATTGTAAATGTAGCATTAAAACAAGGTGTTCTTGATGATCAAGGAAAAGCAACTCACCACGCGTTGGATACTTTAGGTTTTAAAGATTTAGTAAAAAATGTAAGAATTGGTAAACAAATTATTATTGAATTAAACTCTTCAAATGAAGAAGAAGCAAGAGTTGAAGTTACAAAAATGTGCGAAAAACTTTTAGCTAATACTGTTATTGAAGATTACAATATAGAAATAGTAGGTTAATATGAAAATTTCAGTATTACAATTTCCTGGAACAAACTGTGAATATGATGCAAAATATGCTTTTGAACAATTAGGTTGCGAAGTAGAAATAATTTGGCATAAAGAAAAAAGCATACCAGCTGATACTGATTTATTAGTAATTCCTGGAGGATTTTCTTATGGAGATTATTTAAGAAGTGGAGCAATTGCAAGATTTGCAAATGTTATGGAATCTGTTCAAGAATATGCATCAAAAGGTGGAAAAGTTTTAGGGATTTGTAATGGATTCCAAATTTTACTTGAAGCTGGATTATTACCAGGTGCTATGAAGAGAAATGATTCTTTACATTTTATTTCTAAATATCATACATTAAAAGTAATAAATAATGATAATACATTTTTATCATTATTAAAAAAAGATGAAGTATTAAATATTCCTGTTGCTCACCATGATGGAAACTACTTTATTGATGACAAAGGTTTAAAAGAATTAGAACAAAATGGTCAAATTCTTTTAAAATATTGTGACAAAGATGGAAACCTTACAAATATGAATGGTTCTGTTTCAAATATCGCAGGTATTTGTAATAAAGAAAAAAATGTATTTGGTTTAATGCCACATCCAGAGCGAGCAATTGAAGAGTTATTAGGTTCAACTGATGGTATAAATATGCTAAAGGGTTTTTTACAATAAAGAGAATTTTCTCTTTACTGTAAAAAGTTAAATGAAAAGAATAATTTATCTAATAATTTTATTAAACATTTTTTTATCTATAAATCTTTTTGCAGCAAAAAATTTATATCTTTCTTATAAAAAAATTCCAGATCAAGTATATAAAAATCAGAAAATTGAAGTTGTTGTAAAAGCTTTGATAACAACAAATGATTTTGATAGCTTATCTACTACATTTTCAAACTCATCAAACGTAACAATATTAAATTCAAATAGCTCTTGGCGAAAAATATCAAATGATACTTATGAAAATAGTTACTATTTTAAATTAAAAGGTGCTAATTTTAGATTACCAAATATTAGTGTTAAATTATTATCAAGTGGCTCTGTTATTGATGAAAGTAGTTTATCAACTCCAACAATTAGATATTCTGATGTTGGTACAGGTGATACTAGATTTTCAGGTGCAATTGCTGATAAATTTATTTTAAAAGCATACAAAACAAAACAGTACAATAACAAAGAAGCTTTAACAATAATAGATATCGATGCACTTAATTCTAATTTAGAAGATTTTAAATTACAAGGAATAACAGAACAAGGTATTTCAAATATAAAAGATGAAGGCAATAAACAAAATCTTGTATATTATTTTGTGACACCTATTTATGAAAAAAAGGTTGTATTTACATATTATAATCTTGCAACGAAAAGTTTTAAAGATGTAACAATTCCTTTGATTTTACAAAATGAATTAGTAAGTACTCAAACAGATTTAAATCCAAATGATTCAAATTTTGAGAAGTATAAAAAAATATTTGTAATAATTGTTTTTGTATTATTTTTGATTTTATATATTATTAAAAGAAATAGAATACTATTAATTTTAACAATTATAAGTTTTATCACAGCAATCATGTATAACTTGCCAAATAGTAAAGGTGTTGTTAAAAAAGATTCTTATGTTTATATTTTGCCAACAAAAAATTCAACAATATTTTTTAAAGTTGAAAACAACCAAAATGTTGAAATTTTACAAAGAAAAAATGGTTTTATTAAAGTTCTAGGTAATGATAGTAATTTCATAGGTTGGATAAAGGAAGAAAGCTTTGGCACGGATTAGAGGAATAATACTTTTAATACAATTTTCAATAACAGTAGCAATTACTGTTGTTTTAATGTATATGTTTAAAAATCATACACATAAGATAATTAAAGCATGGATGAGCTTTCAAATGTTTGTTTTAGGGATAAAACTTGAAACACAAGGGACACTTGATGAGACTTGTGACATGGTTATGATGAACCACCAATCTTTACTTGATATTATTGTAATTGAGTATATTCACTCAAGAGATTTAGCTTGGGTTGCAAAAAAAGAAATTGCAGATCTTTTCTTTTTTGGGCACATTATTAAAGCTCCACGAATGATAAGTGTTGATAGAGAAAATAAAGCAGGAATTATTCATCTTTTAAAAGAAGCAAAAGATAGACTTGATAAAAATAGACCAATTGCAATGTTTCCAGAAGGTACAAGAAGCAATGGAAAAGCAATGTTGAATTTCAAGCCAGGTGCTAAAATGATTGCAAATAAATACAATCTAAAAGTGCAACCAATTATTTTATTTAATACAAGAAATATAGTTGATTCAAAAAAATTAAGAGCAACTCCAGGTGTTGTGAAAGTTATCTTCTTAGACTCTATTCAAGCTGATAAAAATACAGATTGGTTTGAAGAAACTGAAAAAAATATGAAAATGGTTTTCGATAAAGAGTGTAAAAATTATGCCTCTTAGTTGGCAAACAATTATAGCAATTGGGTTTGGAGGATTTTTAGGAGCAATAGCTAGAGCATATGCAGTACATCTTACAAACAAACATATACCTATGGAATTTCCTCTTGGAATACTTCTAGTAAATTTAATAGGTTCTTTTATAATAGGCGTATTATTTGCTTATTTCTCTTTTAATACAGTTAATGTTAATCTAAAAGCATTTTTAACTACTGGTTTTTTAGGCGCATTAACAACTTATTCAACTTTTGCAATCGAATCTTATTTATTATTTGGAACGTCAATATATTTAGCACTTACAAATATAGCATTAAATTTAATAGGAACAATAATTGCAGCAGGAAGTGGATACAAATTGATTCATTTCTTCTTAAAATAGGGCTTTCAAAAATTCTTTAAGCATTATATAGTTATAATATTTCCAAATTTGAATATAAGGATAAGTCATGAGTATGCCAGGTGGTATGGAGTGGTTATTAATTGCATTAGTTGTTTTATTATTATTTGGTGGTAAGAAAATACCAGAACTTGCGAAAGGTTTAGGTTCAGGAATTAAGAACTTTAAAAAAGCTGTTAAAGATGACGAAGATGAAGTTGCTGAAGTAAAAAAGTCTGATGAAATTGAAAAAAAAGCAGAAACAACAGTAAATAAAAACGAAACAACACAAGCGTAAGAGAAAAGATTGCAAAATTTAGTAAAAGAATTTATTGAAAAAATATTAGAAACACCAGTAGTTTTAGAAAAACCAAAAGATATCTCTTTTGGACATTATGCAACACCCGTTGCATTTTCTTTAGCTAAAGAGTTGAAAAAATCTCCAATGGCAATCGCTGATGAGTTAGTTTTAAAATTCAAAGACTCTTTAATGTTTGAAAAAGTTGAAGCGGTAAAAGGTTTTATAAACTTTAAGCTATCAACTTCTTTTTTACAATCATTAGTTGATACAGCATTATTAAATAGAGATAGTTTTGCAAAACAAGATAAAAAAAATGAGAAAATTTTATTAGAATATGTTTCTGCAAATCCAACAGGACCTTTACATATAGGTCATGCAAGAGGTGCAGTAGCAGGCGATTCACTAGCTCGTGTTGGGAAATATCTAGGTTATGATATTACAACTGAATATTATATCAACGATGCTGGTGCTCAAATGGATCTTCTTGGTTTATCTGTATGTCTAGCAGCACGAGATTTTATTTTTAAAGAAGATGTAACTTATCCAGAAACTTATTATAGAGGTGATTATTTAATAGATATCGCAAATATAGTGATTGAAAAATTTGGAAAAGAGATTATCTATGATAAATCTAAATATAAAGATATAGCATTTTTCTCAAAAGATTTAGTTATGGAAATTATTATAAAAGATTTAAAAGATCTTGGAATTGAATTTGATAATTTCGTGTCAGAAAAATCATTATATTCATCTTGGGAAGATACAAAAGATGTATTAGAAAAAAATGGTTCTCTTTATCCTAAAGATGACAAAATCTATTTAAAATCAACACAATATGGAGATGATTCTGATAGGGTTGTTGTAAGAGATAATGGAATTCCTACGTATTTAGCTGGTGATATTATTTATCATAAAAATAAATATGATAGAAAATTTGACAGATACATAAATATTTGGGGTGCAGATCACCATGGATATATTCCACGAGTAAAAGCAGCTGTAGAATTTTTAGGGCATGATTCTTCAAAACTTGAAGTAATTTTATCTCAAATGGTTCAACTTTTAAAAGGTGGCGAGCCTTATAAAATGAGTAAACGAGCTGGTAATGTTATTTTAATGTCTGAAATAACAGAAGAAATTGGTGCTGATGCTCTTAGATTTATTTTCTTAACAAGAAAGAGTGATACACATTTAGAGTTTGATATTGATATGTTAAAAAATCAAGATTCATCAAATCCTATTTTTTATATCAACTATGCCCACGCAAGAATTAATCAAGTTTTTGTAAAAGCTGGAATTACTTTTGAAGATATTAAAGATGTTAGTTTTGATAATTTAAATCAAGATGGACTAAACTTAGTTTATGAGTCTTTACTTTTAGAGTCAATATTAAGTGAAGCATTTGCAAAAAGAGATATGCAAAAAATTACAGAATATTTATATTCAATAGCAGCAAGTGTACATAAGTTTTATAATGAACACAAGGTTATTGGAAGTGATGAACAAAATGTATATTTAAAAGTACTTAGTATGGCGTCATTAAGTATTAACGTTGGATTGTCATTACTTGGTATTAAGGCTAAGGAGATAATGTAATGAAATGGATAATTTCGGTTTTAGCTATAGTTATAGCTTATGCTATTTATACTGGGAATATGGGTGGTGCTAGAGATGCCGCTGGAAATTATAATAAAATATTAAGAGGTGGAGGAGGGGAATAGTTATTCCCTTCTTAAACTCTTTTATTCTTCGTCTTTTGTACCTAATTTAGATAAAAAATCTTCTAAAGAATATTTTTTTCTATAATTTTCACTCATTAAGTGAATAAACATATCACCTAAGTCAATAATTGTCCACTCATCATCTTCATCAACTCTTAAAAACTCTTCACCTGTTGGTTTTAAGTCTGTTCTTAAGTAATTTAATAAAGAATATCCATGTTTTGAATTTAATGTTGTAGCAATTACAACATAGTCAACTATATACTCTTTTGATCTTAAATCAATAATTTCTATTTTTTCTGCTTTTTTGTCGTCTAATATTTTTTTTATGTTTTCTAATCTAGTATTCAAAAACTTTACCTTCTCTTTTAAGATTTAATATATCATCTTTAATTTCAATTGGAATATAAGCTAAATTCATACTATTTCTTAATTGTGTAGAACTAATATCAATGTTTATATCCAAACTTTTAAACTCATTAGCTTTTTTTGATTTAAAACCAATTCTAGATGCAACTACAAACTCTACTAGTTCTTTTAACTCATTATACTTGTACCATTTATCTAAGTCTTCTATATTATCTTCACCAATGATTAGATAAATCTTTGATGGTTTATAAAGATTTTTTAAATAATTTACAGTATCAATAGAGTAACTTGGTTTTTGTTGAGTTATTTCATAATCTGAAATTTCAACATTATCAAATTTATAAAAAACTTTTTTTAATAGTTCGAATCTAGTAACGGGGTCTAAATAAAAGCTATTTTTGAAAGGATTTAGATAAGTAGGAACAATAATCAATTTATCAATATCGAGTTTATCTAGCGCACTGTTAACAACAGCAACATGTGCTATGTGTAACGGGTCAAAACTTCCACCAAATATTGCAATTCGCACCTATTTAAAACCTTTGTAATATACTTAAATATTATTATAGCAATTTTTAGATAAAATATCTACAATTAGATTTATACAAAGGGGAAAATATGGCTATTAAAGTTGCAATAAATGGTTTTGGAAGAATTGGAAGATGTGTTGCTAGGATAATCGCATCAAGAGATGATGTAGAATTAGTTGCGATAAATGATACAGCGGCTCCTGATATGTTAGAATATATTACAAAATATGATACGGTTCACGGAACATTTGATGGTGTTGTGAAAATAGAAAATGGTTATTTACATATGGGAAAAGTAAAAGCAAAACTATATTCAACTAGAGATGCAAATGAATTAACTTTCTCAAAAGAGTGTGGAGCAGAAGTTATTTTAGAATGTACAGGTGCTTATTTAACTCAAGAAAAATGTCAAGTGCATATTGACAATGGTGCTAAAAAAGTTGTAATGTCGGCACCTGCAAAAGATAATACGCCTACTTTTGTATTAGGTGTAAATGAGCATGAGTATAAGGGACAAAAAATTATTTCTAATGCTTCTTGTACAACAAATGGTTTAGGACCAGTTGCTAAAATTATTGATGACGCTTTTGGAATTGAAAAAGGTTTAATGACTACAATTCACTCATATACAAATGATCAAAATATTTTAGATGTAAAACATAAATCAGATAAAAGAAGAGCAAGAGCAGGTGCTGCTAATATGATACCTACTTCAACAGGTGCTGCAAAAGCTATGAAATTAATTATGCCACAACTTGATGGTAAGATTCATGGTCAAAGTGTTAGAGTTCCTACTCCAAACGTTTCTATGATTGATGTTAACTTTATTGTAAAAAAAGATACAACTAAAGAAGAAATTAATGCATTATTTGAATCAAAATCAAAAGAATTAGCAGGAATTGTTGCAGTTGATAATGAAATGATGGTATCTTCTGATTTAATTGGAAATACTAACTCAACAATAATTGCAAGTGATTTAACTCAAGTTGTTTGCGGAAATATGATTAAAGTAATGACTTGGTATGACAATGAATGGGGATATTCTGCTAGATTAGTAGATATGGCTGTTTACGTAGCTAATAAATAAGGTAAAAAATGAAATTACAAGAAATTAAAAATATTGATATTACTGGTAAAAAAGTTTTCATAAGATGTGATTTTAACGTACCAATGGACGAATATAATAATATTACAGATGATAGAAGAATCAGAAGTGCATTAAATACAATTAGATATTGTATTGATAATGATTGTTCAGTAATTTTAGCATCACACTTTGGTAGACCAAAAGGAGGCTTTGAAGAAAAGTACTCGTTACAACCAATTGCAAAAAGATTACATACTCTTTTAAAACAAGAGATTAAAATGGCAACAAGTATCATTTGCGATGAAACAATGAAGATGGCAAAAGATTTACAAGCTGGTGAAATATTATTATTAGAAAATATGAGATTTGAAACAGGTGAAACAAAAAATGATGAAGAACTAAGTTCAAAATTAGCTTCAATGGCAGATGTTTATATAAATGATGCTTTTGGTGTTTCACATAGAGCTCACTCATCTGTTGAAGGAATCGCTAAATATTTTGATATGCAACATAAAGCTGCAGGGTTTTTAATGGCAAAAGAGATTAAATTTTTCCATCATATAGTTCATAATCCAAAAAGACCATTTGTATCAATTGTAGGTGGTTCAAAAATTTCAGGAAAATTAGAAGCACTTAATAATCTTGTACCAAAAGTTGACAAAATCATTATTGGTGGAGGAATGGCATTTACATTCTTAAAAGCATTAGGTCATGAAATTGGAAACTCATTAGTAGAAGAAGATTTAATTCCAGAAGCACTTATAATAATGGAAAAAGCAAAAAAACTAGGCGTAAAATTATATTTGCCAGTTGATGTTGTTGCAGCAGAAGCATTTAATGCAGAAGCAATTGCAAAAATAGTTACAATTCAAGAAATTCCTAAAGGTTGGATGGGACTTGATATTGGACCAGCAAGTGCATTATTATTTAGTGAAGCTCTTCAAGATGCAAATACTATTTTATGGAATGGACCAATGGGTGTTTATGAAATGGATAAATTTGCAAAAGGAAGCACAAAAATTTCTCACGCAGTTGCAAGCTCATTTGCAACAACTGTTGTTGGTGGTGGAGATACAGCTGACTTAGTTAGAATCACAGGTGACGAAGATGAAATGACTTTCATAAGCACAGGTGGTGGAGCTTCTTTAGAATTAATAGAAGGAAAAATTTTACCAGGTGTAAAAGCTCTTGTTATAGAGGAAGATAATTAATGATAATTGCAAGTAATTTCAAAACTAATCATACAAGAAAATCAACTGCTTTATTTGTAGATGAAGTAAATAATTTTATGAAAAAGAATAATATTTCAAGTGAAGTTTATGTTTTCCCAACGTCAACTTGTTTAGATTCTTTTTCTACTGTTTCAAATTTTATAGTAGGAGCTCAAAATGCTTATGCAACAGCAAGCGGCTCTTTTACAGGTGAAATTGGAACAATACATCTTGATGAATTTGGAATTAAAACAATTTTAATAGGACATAGTGAAAGAAGACATATTTTAGGTGAATCTCAAGAAGAAATAGCAAAAAAATATGACTTTTATAAAAATTTAGGATATAAAATAATTTATTGTATTGGTGAACCTTTAGAGGTTAAAAACCAAGGAATTGAAAAAACATTAGAGTATATTTATGAACAATTTGTTGGAATTGATACAAATTATGAAAATCTAATTTTAGCATATGAACCAGTTTGGGCAATTGGAACTGGAGTAACAGCTACAAATGATGATATAAAAAATGTACATAACGCAATAAAATCAACAATTACAAAACCACTTTTATATGGTGGAAGTGTAAAAGTTGAAAACGTTAGAGAAATTTGCCAAATACCAAATGTAGATGGTGCTCTAATTGGAACAGCTTCTTGGAAGACAGAAGATTTTATACAAATTTTAGAAAATACAAAGGATTTATAAGATGTTTATGAAAGGCAAAAAAGGTGTAATTCTAGGAGTTGCAAATAATAAATCTATTGCTTATGGAATTGCAAAAGCTTGTGCTGATCAAGGTGCACAAATTGCATTTACTTATTTAAACGATTCTTTGAAAAAAAGAGTTGAGCCAATAGCACACGAGTTTGGAAGTGCAGATTTTGTATATCCTTGTGACGTTTCAAATCCAGCTGAAATTAAAGCATTAAAAGAATCTATTGAAAAAGATATGGGTCAAATTGACTTTATAGTTCATTCAATTGCATTTGCTCCAAAAGAGGGTCTTTCAGGAAGATTTTATGATATTTCTAAAGAAGCTTTTGATATTGCTATGGATGTTTCTGTTTATTCATTAATTGAAGTTGTAAGAGAATTAAAACCTATTATGAGTGATAATTGTTCAGTTTTAACTTTATCATATTATGGTGGAGTTAAATATATTCCAAATTATAATTTAATGGGTGTTGCAAAAGCAGCATTAGAAATGACTACAAAATATCTAGCAGAAGATTTAGGAAAAGATGGGATTAGAGTAAATGCAATTTCTGCAGGTCCTATTAAAACTTTAGCAGCAGCAGGAATTGGTGAATTTAGATTTATGCTTAAATGGAATGAAGCACATTCTCCTTTAAAAAAGAATGTTTCTATTGAAGAGGTTGGAAATTCAGGAATGTATTTATTATCTGATTTATCAAGTGCAGTTACGGGTGAAATTCATTATGTTGATTGTGGTTATAACATTATGGGTATGCCAGCAACTACATTTGATGAAAATGGAAAACAAACAATTGCATGGAATGGATCTGATAAATAGTCAATAAGCGAAAGCTTTTGACTATTTTATAAATAGAGGAAATTTCACTTTTAAATTTAATGAAGTTTAAAAGTGAAATTTTAAAAATAGGATGATTATAAAAAATGAGTATAAATTTTAAAGAATTAGCAAACAAATATCAAACACCTTATTATGTATATGATTTTGACCATATTACTAAACAATATGAAGAACTTAAAGGAGCTTTTAAAGCAAGAAAATCTCTTATTGCATATGCTGTTAAAGCAAACTCGAATCTTTCTGTTATTAAACACTTAGCACAGCTTGGAGCTGGGGCTGATTGTGTTAGTATTGGTGAAGTTAGACGTGCTTTAAAAGTTGGAATTGCTCCTTATAAGATTATTTTTTCAGGTGTTGGAAAAATTGATTCAGAAATTAAAGAAGCACTAGAGCTTGATATTTTAATGATAAACGTAGAAAGTGATGCTGAGTTAAATAGAGTTGAAATAATTGCAAAAGAACTTGGAAAAGTTGCAAGAATTTCAATTAGAGTTAATCCAAATATTGATCCTCAAACTCACCCATATATTTCAACAGGATTACATGAAAACAAATTTGGTGTAGATATTGATACAGCAAAAAGAATGTATATTCAATGTAAAAATTCGCCTAGTTTAGAACCTGTTGGAATGCATTGTCATATTGGTTCTCAATTAACTCAATTACAACCAATAAAAGAATCAGTAAAAATCGTGGCTGATTTAATAAGAAATTTAAAAGCAATTAAAATTGAACTATCTTTTATGGATATTGGTGGTGGTTTAGGAATTGTTTATGACAATGAAACACTTATTGATACAAAAGAATATGCACAATCTGTTTTAGATACTATGTTTGGATTAGATATTACAGTTATTTGTGAACCAGGAAGATTTTTAGTTGGAAATAGTGGAACTTTTGTAACTAAAGTTTTATATGAAAAAATAAATGGAAATAAAAGATTTGTTATTGTTGATGGTGGAATGAATGATTTAATTAGACCATCTTTATATGATGCTTATCATAGGGTTGAAGTAATTACAGATAATACAGAATTAAGTGATTGTAATTTAGTAGGACCTGTTTGTGAAAGTGGAGATTTCTTTGCTAAAAATGTGCAATTACCAAAAACGCAACATAATGATTTAGTAGCTATTTATTCAGCTGGCGCTTATGGATTTACGATGGCTAGTAACTATAACACAAGAGGAAGAGTTGCTGAAATTGCTGTTGAAAAGGGAATTGATAGATTAATCAGAAAAAGAGAAACTTTTGAAGATATAATTGCTTTAGAAGAAGAGTTTATTAAATAATTAGATTAGGCAAAGGCTTTATATGAGTGAAGAAGGGTTATTAGAATTAAGAAATAAACTTGATAATATTGATAATACAGTTTTAGATTTAATAAATGAAAGAATGCATATAGTTCATCAAGTTGGAGCTTTAAAAGCTAAAAGTGGTGGTGCAATTTATAGACCTGAAAGAGAAAAAGCAATTATTGATAGACTCGAATTAATAAATAATGAAAAAGTTGGATTATTAAATAGAAGTGCTATTGAAGCCTTGTTTTTAGAAATTTTTGCAATTTCAAGAAATATTGAGTTACCTGAAAATATTGCATATTTAGGACCTGAGGGAAGTTTTACTCACCAAGCTGCTGAAGGCAGATTTGGTGCTATGAGTTCATATATTTCAGTTAGTTCAATAAAAGGAATTTTTAGAGAAGTTGATACAAAAAAAGTTAAATTTGGGGTAATTCCTATTGAAAATTCTTCAAATGGAATTGTAACTGATACTATTACTTGTTTAAGTGATTATAATTTAAAAATTATTGCAGAAGTTGTTTTAGATATTCACCATACACTTGCAACTACTTGTGATAAAATAAAAGATATAAAAAGAATTTATTCAAAAGATATAGCTTTTGATCAATGTAGAAAATTCTTAACAAATATGGGTCTTGATGAAGTTGAACAAATACCAGTTGAATCAACAACAAAAGCTGCAAAATTAGCAGCTAAAGAACCAGGAAGTGCAGCTATTTGTCCTCACGTAGGAGCTAAGTTGCATAATCTTCCTATTTTGTTTGAAAATATTGAAGATAAAGACAATAATAAAACAAGATTCTTTATAATAAGTGATTTTGAAAATGCACAAAGTGGAAATGATAAAACTTCAATTTTAGTAAAATTACCAGATAGACAAGGTGTTTTAGTTGAATTTTTATCTGATTTTAATAATGCTGGAATAAACTTAACAAAAATTAAATCACATATAGTTGAAGGTAATTCAATATTCTTTATTGATTTTGATGGACATAAAGATGATGAACATATTAAACCGATTCTTGAAAAATACAAAACAACAGTTAAAGTATTAGGATCGTACGTAAAAGAAATTAATGATATTTAAAAGACTCTAAAAAATAGGAAGATAGATGAAATTTAATGATGTATTAGAAAACTTAACAACTTATGAAGCTGGAAAACCAATAGAATTAGTTGTAAGAGAATATGGTGTAAAACCTGAAAATGTAGTAAAATTGGCTTCAAATGAAAACCCTTATGGAACAAGTCCAAAAGTTGTAGCAAAAATTCAAGAATTAGCTAAAAATATGTTTGTTTATCCTGATGATTCTATGTATGAATTAAAAGATGCATTGGCAAATAAATTTAAAGTAAATAAAGAAAATGTAATCATAGGATCTGGAAGTGATCAAATTTTAGAATATTGCGTTCATGCAAAATGTGAAAAAGGTTCAAAAATTTTAATGGCAAAAACAACATTTGCTATGTATGAAATTTATGGAAGACAAACAGGCGCAACTATTATAAAAACAGAAGATGATCAACATAATTTAGAGCAATTCTCAAAATTATATAAAGAGCACGGAGCTGATGTTATATTTTTATGTTTACCAAATAATCCATTGGGTGAATGTTTAGATAAAGATGATGTTTATGCATTTTTAGAAACAATTGATTCAAATACTTTGGTTGTAGTTGATGGAGCTTATCAAGAATATGCATCTTTTAAAGATGAGAAAAAAAGAATTGATGCAAAAGATTTAATCACGAAATTCCCAAATACAATCTATTTAGGAACTTTTTCAAAGGCATATGCCCTTGGTGGAATGAGAGTTGGATATGGGATTGCACAAGAAAATATAATTAAAACTTTTTACAAACTAAGAGCTCCTTTTAATATTACTACTTTAACACTTGCAGCTGCTATTGAAGCACTTAAAGATGAAGAGTTTGTAAATGCATGTATTGCAAAAAACTTTGAGCAAATGAAAAGATATGAAGAGTATGTAACTAAAAAAGGTTTTGAGTTTATTCCTTCTTATACAAACTTTATTACTATTTTATTTGCAGATAAATTTGTTTCAAAAGAAGTTGCACAAAAACTTTTAGAAACAGGTGTAATTGTTCGAGATTTGACAAGTTATAAACAAAATGCAATTAGAATTACAATAGGAACACAAGAGCAAAATACAAGAGTATTTAAACAGTTAGACGAAGTATTAGAAAATTTAAAATAAAGTATTATAAAAAATGGAAATAAAAGATAAATCATTAGAAGAGTTAGAGACATTATCACAAGATATAAGAGATAGAATTATTGATGTGGTATCAAGGAAAGGTGGACATTTTTCATCTACACTTGGAGCTGTTGAGTTAACTCTTGGAATGCATTATGTATTTGATGCATGTAGTGATCCTTTTATTTTTGACGTTTCACATCAATGTTATCCTCACAAACTTCTAACAGGAAGATGGGAAGAGTTTGAAACTGTAAGACAATTTGGAGGGCTTAGTGGTTTTACAAAACCAAATGAGAGCCCAGCTGATTATTTTGTAGCAGGTCACAGTTCTACCTCTATTTCTTTAGCTGTGGGAGCCGCTAAGGCGATAGCTTTAAAAAAAGAGAATAGAGTTCCAGTTGTAATGATTGGTGATGGTTCTATGACTGCTGGGATGGTTTATGAAGCTTTAAATGAATTAGGTGATATTAAACTTCCCGTTGTAATTATTTTAAATGACAATGAGATGTCAATAGCAAAACCAATTGGTGCAATTTCTAAATATTTATCAAAACTTCTAGCAGGTAAATATTATCAAGGTTTCAAAGGGAAAGTTGATAAGTTTATTAAAAAAAATATGCCTGAAGGCACCACTTATATAGCAAAAAGAATGGAAGAAGCATTAAAACTTATAACTCCAGGAATTTTATTTGAAGAGATGGGAATTGATTATATTGGTCCAATTGATGGACATGATATTGAAGAGGTTATAGATACATTACAGCTTGCAAAAGATTTGGGAAAACCAGTAATCGTTCATGCAAGAACAGTAAAAGGAAAAGGCTATAAAATAGCAGAAGGACAACATGAACAATGGCATGGAGTTGGACCTTTTAATGTGGATGATGGAGTTTTTGTAAAAAAAGTGGTACCTAAATCTGCGACGGCTGTATATGCAGATGCTTTATCAGAATTAGCGAGAAAATATGAAAATGTAGTTGGAGTAACAGCTGCAATGCCAAGTGGTACTGGAATTAATAAACTTATGGAAGAGTTCCCAAATAGGTTTTGGGATGTTGCAATCGCTGAACAACACGCGGTTACTTCAATGGCTGCAATGGCAAAAGAAGGTTTTAAACCATTTATTACAATTTATTCAACATTTTTACAAAGAGGATTTGACCAAATAATCCATGATGTTTGTATTATGAATCTTCCAGTTGTTTTTGCAATGGATAGAGCAGGAATTGTAGGAAATGACGGAGAAACACATCAAGGTGCATTTGATATCTCTTTTTTAAGATTTATTCCTAATATGATTTTAGTTGCACCAAGAGATGATAAAACACTAGAACAAAGTTTAGAGTTCGCATACACACTAAACGGTCCTTGCGCAATTAGATATCCAAGAGGTGCCTTTAAAGAACTTGAATATGAATCAACTCCATTTATTTTAGGAAAAGCCGAACTTTTAAAACATGGAAATTCTAAAAAATTATTCATAGCTTATGGTGCGGGTGTAAATAGAGCCATTGATACAGAAGCATTGCATAAAGATGATATTGCAATACTTGATTTAAGATTTGTAAAACCAATTGATAAAGAGACTTTAGTTGAATTATCAAAAAAATATGATGATTGGTATGTATTTAGTGATTCACAAAAACAAGCTGGTGTTGCAAGTGCAATTTTAGAAGTTTTAAATGATGAAAAAATTAAAAATGTACAAATAACAACATTTGAATATGAAGACAGTTTCATAGATCATGGTGATACAAAACAAGTTGAAGAAAGTTTAGGTTTATTACCAGAGCAACTTGTATTAAAAATAAAGTAAAGATTAGAAAATGAATGATAATTTTACTATTTTATTACAAAACTCTTCACAAAAAGAGATATTAGAAAATATAGAAGAAAAGCTAAAAAAAAGCGATGAAGCTGATTTTTGGAAAGAAAAAATAATACCTTATAGTGAAGCAATTTTATCAGTTTTACTTCCTTTAAAAGAACAAAATTTACTATTTTCTCCTGAGGGTAAAATAGTAAATAGTTTAGATAGTGAATTATTTTATAGATGGAGTGATTTGGTTTGCTTAAAAACATTGGCATTTACAATACAACAAAGTAATGAACAAAATAAATTACTACGAACTGATTATAAGAATGTAGATTACAAAACAATCGATTTAGAAAAACTAGGAATCTATTTATCTTCTAATAAAGTAAATTTAGTAGATGAAGATAGTTTAGATTTTCCTATTTCAATATATAATTTACATCAAGGTATGCTTACGATTATAAAGAATTTATTTAAATAAAAGCTCTTAACTTCTCAACACACAATCCCATAGCAGTACTTTCATAACCCTTAACACTTTTTATATAAGGTTTACAAAATCCTTCAACCATAATAGCACCAGCTTTTCCAAAACATTCACCAGAAGCTAGATATTCACTCATATGATTTTTATCAAAAGGCAAAAATTCATAAGTAGTAATAGATATATCAATAATCTCTTTTGACTTTGATTTATAAATCATACAAGTAATAACAGATGTTTTATTCCCACTTTGAAGCTCTAACATATCTTTGGCATCATCTAAATCTTTTGCTTTACGAAGTAATCTTCCTTGGCAAGTAACAACTGAATCAGCAACTAATAATGGCATATCATCAATACCAAATTTCTTATACAATTCATCAAACTTACCTTTTGTTGCTTCATAACAAAAAGATTTTGGATTTGTAGTTAATATAGAATCTTCATCAAAGGTGCCACCATTTTGAATAAAATCTATTTTAAAATTTTTAAGAATTAATGCTCTTGTAGGAGAATTTGAACCAAGTCTAATCAAAAGTAAGCCTTTTTATTTGCATTATAGTCAATTTGTATATAATAAGTTTTGAAAATATTTACAAGTAGAAAAAAGATGAACATCAACAAATGAAATATTATATATTTTTAGTTTTAGCAGTACTTTTTTGGTCAGGAAATTTTATATTTGGAAGATATATTTCAAGTAATATAGAACCTGTTCAACTATCATTTTTTAGATGGTTTTTTGTATTAGTATTACTATTGCCATATATTTTGATAAATTATAAGAACTTAATTCTTGGATTAAAAAAAGATTCAATGATATTATTAGTTTTTTCAGGTTTAGGAATCGC
>JAGOIF010000003.1:0-25373 GCA_017995775.1 Aliarcobacter sp. | reverse complement strand
CATTTTTTAGATGGTTTTTTGTATTAGTATTACTATTGCCATATATTTTGATAAATTATAAGAACTTAATTCTTGGATTAAAAAAAGATTCAATGATATTATTAGTTTTTTCAGGTTTAGGAATCGCTGGATTTAATACATTTTTATATTATGGCCTTCAAACAACAACTGCAACAAATGCATTATTAATAAACTCAAGTACTCCAATATTTATAATTTTAATCTCAAGTTTGATTTTTAAAGTAGCTATTACAAAAGTTCAGATTTTAGGAGTGCTACTTTCAACTCTTGGAGTTTTATATCTTATTTTAAAAGGAAATATAAATCATATCTTTGAGCTACATTTTAATCCAGGAGATTTATGGATAATCCTAGCAGCGCTTGACTGGGCTTTATACTCTGTACTTTTAAGATACAAGCCAAAAGAATTAACATCTTTTGAGTTTTTAACAATAACTACTGTAATTGGAGTGATAATGTTATTTTTTGTATTTATATATCAAGGCTTTAGTTTAGAATTTTCATTTTCAGAAAATAAAGATGTTTTATATTCGCTTATTTATATAGTTATATTTCCTTCAATACTTTCTTTTTATTTTTGGAATAAAGCAACTATTGAAATAGGAGCAAATAAGGCAGGGCAATCAGCTCATATAATGCCAGTATTTGGAGCAATTTTAGCATATATTTTCCTTGATGAGGTAATGCAGTTTTATCATGTAATTGGAATGATTTTTATTGCAATTGGAATATATCTAACAATGTTTTTTAAAAAAGCTGCAAAAATATGAATAGAATAAATTTATCAGGAATCTTAATATTTTTATCTTTTGTTACAAGTATTGGTGCGTATTTTTTTTATAAAGAATTACTTTTAATATCAGGAATTTTAGTTTGGAGTGCTTTTATCTTATTATTTAATAGTTTAAAAAGCAAAAAGTTTTTGATTATTCTTTTTATATTAAGTTTCATTGTTTTATTAATTTGTTTAATAAATGGCTACAAAATAGATTTTTATAAAGTATTTACAGTAAATCAATACCTAATCACACTTCTAATAGGAGTTGGGTTTTTAAGACTAGTAGCCACTCCAAAAGAGACAAAGTTAGATGAACTTCCAAAAGGTGAAAAGTCTTTTTTAAAAACATATTTTGGAGTGCATTTATTTGGATCAGTTATTAATCTTTCATCACTTATTTTAGTAGCTGATAAGATGTACAAAAAAGCAGCTCTTAGTAATACTCAAATAATTTTACTAACAAGATCATTTGCAAGTGATGCATACTGGTCACCATTTTTTGTAGCATTCGCTGCAGCTATTACTTATGCTCCAAACTTAGATACTTTTACTATTTTACTAAATGGAATATTTTTAGCATTTATTGGATTTTTAATAACATATGTGGAAGTTAAAAAAGATAAGAAGTTTGACTTAGATGAGTTTAGAGGATATCCTCTTTCTTTTGATACTTTATATTTACCCTTTGCGCTTGCTTTTTTAGTTCTTTTTACACATACTGTTTTTCCAAAGATTAAAGTAATTATTCTAATATCAGTTTTTTGTATGGCTTTGACAATTATAGTATTACCCATAAAAGAAGGATTTTTTAATGGATATAAAAAGTTTAAGAAGCATATTTTAAATGAATTACCAAATATGAAATCAGAACTATCTTTATTTTTAGTAGCTGGAATGTTTGGAGTTTTAGTGGGATCTATTCTTTTGGGATTGGATTTAGAACTTCCTTTTGAAACTTTTGATTGGTTTGTTGCATCAATTTTATTGGCAATTTTTATTATCTTAGGATTTATAGGAATTCATCCAATTATTACAATAGCAGTAATTGGAGATTTTTTAAGTGGAGTTAATCATACACTTTTAGCAATAACATTTTTAATGGCATGGTCAACAACTGTTTCAACTTCACCTTTTAGTGGATTAAATCTTACAATAATTGCAAGATATAATTTATCTGCAAAGAATATCTTTAAATTAAATATTTTTTATACATTTAAAATGTTTGTTCTTTGCACAATTTGTTTATACTTTATAGATAAATATTTATCTATATAAAACTCATATGATTATCATATGAGTTTAGTAAAATTTCTTCAAATAAGTATAAACGCATTTTATTTATACCCTTTCTGCTTCCTAGATTATGAATTTATGCGTTTATCTTATTTTTAAATTTCTTCGTTACAATAAACTTAATTTTTACTAAGCGATCACACACATGAATTTATTTTTTATTTTATTGGGGAAAATCTCGCCTTTATATTTAAATATTGCAATTGGATATATTTTAACAAGATACTTTAAACTAAAGCGTGATTACATTGCAAGTTTACTTATCTATATATTAGGACCAATTGTTATATTTTTTGCAAGCTTATCAATTGAAATAAATATGCAACTTATTTTTCTTCCACTTTTTGTTTTCTTCTTTGGATCTAGTATTGCTTTTTATATACTAAGAAGATATAAAAAAGATTGGAATGATGCAAGTGTTAATACTTTAGCATTTACTTGTGGAACAGGAAACACAGGATTTTTTGGAATTCCTCTTGCTATGATTTTACTAAGTCCTGAATCTGCAAATATTTTTATCTTTGCAACACTTGCTTCTTTGCTGTATGAAAATACAACAGGATTTTATGTTACAGCAAAAGGAACTTTTACAGCAAGACAATCAATAGTAAAAGTAATCAAGCTTCCATTGCTCTATGCTTTCATTCTAGGCCTTACTTTGAACTTTCTAGGGGTAAGAACACCTATTGAGGTTATTCCTTACTTTGAGGGCTTTAAATGGGCTTATGGGATATTAGGAATGATGATGCTTGGAATGGGAATGAAAGGTTTTAATTTAAAAGAGGATTTTGATAAAAAATATATAAAAATTGCATATTTTTATAAGTTTATTTTTTGGCCAGCTTCAATTTTATTAATTATCTTTATTGATAAAACATTTATAGGTTTTTTAAATGAAGAGATTTATAAGGTATTGTTTTTATTCTCAGTAGTACCATTAGCAGGAAATACTGTAACATTAGCAGTATTACTGAAAGCAAGACCTGAAAAGGCCTCTTTTACAGTTTTATTAAGTACTTTGATATCTGTTGTTTATATACCGATTGTATTGATTATATATGGAGGATTTTAGAAAGAAGAATTAATCGATAATTCTTCTAGAAGTCCAGTAGTTCTTTTTATAAAAAGGTTTGTCAAGTTTTGTAAATTGAATCCCTTTAATTGAAGCGTGTAAAAATTCACCGTTTCCTACGTAAACACCAACGTGCTTATCAGTTTTACTTGTTTTAAAGAATACTAAATCACCTGGAATTAGTTCTGACTTTTTAACTTCAACCCCAAGGTCAACTTGAGTAACCGTTGTTCTTGGTAAGCTTACACCAAACTTTTCTTTATAAACTTTTTGCGTAAATCCTGAACAATCAATTCCACTTTTAGAAGTTCCACCCATTTTATATCTAACATCTTTCCATTCAGAATAAAAATCTGTAAAAGCTTGTTTTTTGATTTTTGGTGTAGCAGTAGATTCAGTTGCTACTTCTGCTTGATCGTTAAATAGTAATTTTTTATACTCTTTTGGAGTTATTATTGGTTCATAATTTGCAATTGGTAAATTTTTTACTTTTTTATTTTTAGCTTCATATAATTTTTTATATTCACCATAAGAAAGTGTGATTTCGTTTGTTTTATTTTCGTTTAGGTTTACTTGAGATTCTTTATTGCTACATGCTGTAAATAATAGTGCAATTGGTAAAAGTAGAAATATTTTTTTAGTCATGATTACTCCTTGTTATTCTATAATTCTCTGGGCTTTCCAATAATTCTTAACAAAATAAGAATTATCTAAATCCGATATGGTTACACCAATTTTTGTAGATGCATGCATAAACTTTCCATTTTCTATATAAATTCCTACGTGTTTAGTTTTTCCAGTATGGAAAAAAACTAAGTCACCCATTTCTAATTCATCTTTATTTACTTCTTTTCCAACTTGAGACTGAAGTGTAGCCGTTCTTGGCATTTCTAAGGCAAACTTTTCTTCAAATGCTTTTCTTATAAAACCAGAACAATCAATTCCATTTTTAGTTTCACCACCAAGCTTATATTTTACACCTTCCCATTTTGTATAAAAATCATATAATTCTTCATTTAAACTATCTTTTTTAATAGTAGAAGTGTTTGAATTAGAGTAATTTTCGAAAGTTTTATTTTTTGCTTGAGTTTTTGTTGTTTTTTTGAATTTATTGTACTTAGAATCTTTTTGTTTTACTGTATTTTCAAGAGATGCGCTTCTGAAAGTTGAATTAATATCATTATTTGACATATCTATGTTTTCTTCCATACTCTTGTACGAACAACCAGTAAATAAGTAAACACACATAGATAAAATAAGTAAATTCTTAAAATTCATTACACTTTTTCCCTTTCAATTACAAAAATATTTGGCTTATCATATAAAAAAAATAGATATATGTCAAGTCTAAAGTACATAGTAGTATAATAAATTCTTATTTCAAGGAGTTAATTATGTACAAAATTATATTTATAATAGCACTTAGTTTTTTTATTGTTGGCTGCAATTATGCAAATAATTTCAATGAAAAAATTGAATTAATTACAACAAATCAAAAAAGATCAACATATGATTCTTGTACCAATTTCTCATATATATCTAATTTAAATGATAGAGAATATGGTTCTTTATTTAGCGAGTATATTAATCTAGATAATTCATGTTCTTGGAATGGTTTAGCAAGAGGATATTTTGAGTATCTTTTTAAAACAACTTTAAAATTAGAATCTTTTAAAATAATAGAAAGAAAAGATTTTAAAAACTACGAATTTACTACTTATTTGATAAATAATGAATATTATATGAATCTTATTTATAAATACTCAAGTACAGAAGATATTTTTATCATAGATTATGATGGAAAATATTTTACAAAATTAATAAAAGATTTTGATGTAAATTATGAAAATATATATTTAAATAAAAAAAGATTTTCAAGTAATTATTCAAATTCTTTAGTAAGAATGAATATTTTCAATTCATATTTTTCCAGAAATCAGGAGAGTGGATTTGAAGAATAATTTATTTATAGTAATTTATTGCATAATTATAGTTTTATCTGTAATGTATGCAACACAACCACTTCAACCACTACTTGCAAAACAATTTGATATCTCAATTGTTCAAGCGTCCCAGTTTACAGCCATTATTATGCTTTTTTTAGCTATTTCTCCTATTGTTTATGGTTATATTTTAGAAAAAGTTTGTGCAAAAAAAATGCTTACAATTGCATCATTTGTATTATTAATAACAAATATATTTTTAGGATTATCAACTTCTTATGAAATGTTTTTGTTTTTTAGAGTTTGCGAAGCTTTAGTAATACCAGCAATTTTAACTGCGCTTATGAGTATTTTGGCAAACATCGATAAAGAAAATATAAAGTTTAATATGTCAATTTATGTAGCTTCTACTGTTTTTGGTGGTCTTGTAGGAAGAATCTTTTCAGGATTTATCGCAACAAATTTTTCTTATGAGTATGTATTTTATTCTTTATCTGTTGGTTTATTAATCTCATTATTTTTAATACAGAAGTTAGATTATGAAGGAGAAGCAACAGTAGTTAAACCAAAACTATATGATATTTTACATATTTTAAAAGATAAAAGATTTATGTTAGTTTATTTTATTATGTTTTTTATGTTTTTCGTTTTTGCAGGAGTTTTAAATGTACTTCCTTTTAGAGTAAAAGATATATCTGAATCTTTTTCTGAGTTTCAAATCTCATTATTATATTTGGGATATGGTATGGGAATAATTGTTTCATTGGCTTCTAAAAAAATAATAAAATTCTTCAAAAATGAAATAAATACAATTATTATTGCAATTTCATTTTTCTTATTTATTACAATTTTTCTAACAAATGAAGATATTATTTACTTATTTATACTTCTATTTTTATTTTGTATTGGTATGTTTACAGTTCATACGGTTAGTACTGGTCTTGCGAACTCTATGAAGTCATCTCAGAAATCATTAACCTCGGGAATGTATTTAACTTTTTATTACCTAGGAGGAGCAACAGGCTCTTTTATTCCATCAATTATATATAAACATTTTGGTTGGGATATTATGATTTATACTTTTGTATTTATTTTGATGATAGTTTTACTTATTTCATATGGAAGTAGAAGTTTGTTTAATAGAAAGTAGAGGATTTATTAAAATCCTCTAAGAGTTATTCCTAAGAATATTGCAATTAATCCTAATACTATATTTATAGGAATAAAATAAGTAGCAATTGGAATTAATTGTTTTTTAGTATTTGCAAAATCACCGCTATCAAAAGCTTTTTGTGCTTTATTTCTCTTCATATATATAGTTATAAAAATTATTAACATAATAGTCCAAATAATCTCTTTTACTATAACAATATTATAAAGTGCCGTTCCTTTAAATCCTAAAGCTATTATCATTATAATAGCAGTGATTAAAAGAGTTATAATTGTTGGAATTACAATATTAAAAAATCTTTTTAAATTTTCTAAAGTTCTTCCTAATTTTACTTTAGGATCTTCAATATTTTGCATAGAGTAATGAACAGCAAATCTAATTGCTATCATTCCTCCTACCCAAATTACTGCTGAGATTACGTGTAAAAAAACAATTATCGATGAAAAATTATTAAAAAATTCAGTCAAATTTTTATCCTATAAATTTTCTTTAGCATATGCTAAAGCTGCAATTTTTGCATCTTCAACTTTTGTTACATCTTTTCCACCAGCTTGTGCGAAATCAGGTCTTCCACCACCACCACCACCAACGATTGGAGCTATATTTTTAATCCAATCACCAGCTTTGATTTTTGTGTTTTTACTTCCTGCAACTATTAATACTTTGTCATCTTTTGCTTGAAGTAATAATATAGCTAGTTTTTCAGTTGCATTTTTCATATCATCAACAATTTTCTTTAAATCACCATTTTCAACAACAGCTACTACAACTTTTGTATCACCAATAATTTCTTCACTAATAGGTGCACTTGTTTGACTTTGTGAAACTTCTAGCTCTTTTTTCAAATCTCTGATTTGATCTTTTAGTTTTTTAATACCATTTATCACATCATTGTTTTTGATTTCTGCTTTAATTTCGTTTAAAGAATTAATTACATCTTTTGTATAAGATATGGCAGAAGCACCACAAACAGCTTCTATTCTTCTTACTCCTGCACTTACACCTGATTCTTTAACTATGTAAAAACTTCCAATATCAGAAGTATTTCTTACGTGAGTTCCCCCACAAAATTCAACAGAGATATCACTAAAGCTAACAACTCTTACCATATCACCATATTTTTCACCAAACATAGCAATAGCGCCTTTGTTTTTAGCTTCTTCAATTGGTAGTTCATCAACATTTCCAGCTATTGATCTAGCAATCATACTATTTACTAAATCTTCAACCTCATTAATTTGCTCATTTGTCATAGCTTTTGCATATGTAAAGTCAAATCTTAATCTTGAAGCATCATTAAATGAACCAGCTTGAGAAATTGTTTCACCAAGAACCATTCTTAAAGCACTTTGTAAAAGGTGAGTTGCACTATGATGTTTTGCAATTTCATATCTATTTACTACAATTGCATCAACTAAATCATTTTGATTAATATTTGAGTGTTCAACTCTTATTTTTGAAAGATTTAAACCATGGAATTTAGATGTACTTTCTACAATTGCAATATGTTTATTGTTTTCTAAAGCACCAATATCACCATCTTGTCCACCACTTGTTGCGTAAAATGGTGTTTTGTCTAATAAAACCCATCCTGTTGAATTTTTTTCTAAAGTTTTAACTTCTTTGAAATTTTCATTTAAAAGTGCAAGAATTTTTGATTTATATGTTACATGTTCATAACCTACGAATTCATTTATTCCATATTTTTCGATTAATTGTTTGAAATCACCTTCATTTGCAATGTCTCCACTACCTTTCCAAGCAGCTTTTGCCATTGCTTTTTGAGCATTCATTAAATCATCAAATTTTTCTAAATCAACTTTCAGTCCTTTATCTTTTAACATATCTTCTGTTAAATCTAAAGGGAATCCATAAGTGTCATACAATTTAAAAGCAATTTCACCTGAAAAAATATCTTTTGTATTTTCAAGTTCTTCATTAAATAAAGACATACCTAAATCAATAGTTTTAAAGAATCTATCTTCTTCAAGTGTTAATTGCTCTTTTATAAAGTTTTTATTTTCAACTAATTCTGTATAGTGGTTACCCAAAATAGAGATTAAAGTATCAAGAAGTTTTCCCATAAATGGTTTTCTAAATCCTAAAAGATAACCATGTCTTACAGCTCGTCTAAGAATTCTTCTTAAAACATAAGGTCTTCCTTCATTTCCAAATAAAATACCTTGAGATAACATAAATGATGTTGCTCTTAAATGATCTGCAATTACTCTGTATGAACCAATGTTTTCTTTTGTAGCTTTTTTACCAGCTAATTCTTCTATTTTTTCAATAATTGGTTTGAAGTTTGATGAATCAAAGTTATTTAAAACACCTTCTTTAATAGCAATAACTCTTTCAAGTCCCATTCCTGTGTCAATTGATGGTTTTGGTAATGGATTTAATTTTCCATCAGAAGTTCTTTCATATTGCATGAAAACAAGGTTCCAAATTTCTAAAAATCTATCTCCATCTCCACCCATTTTATCTTCAGGACCATTAAAATGCTCAGCCCCTTGATCATAAAAAATCTCACTACAAGGACCGCATGCTCCTGTATCACCCATTGACCAGAAATTATCTTTATCTCCAAATTTAACAATTCTTGAAGAATCAATGTACTTTGTCCAAATTCCAAAAGCTTCATCATCAGATTCATGAACAGTAACCCATAATTTCTCAATTGGTAGGGCTAAATTAATAGTTATAAATTCCCAAGCATATGCGATTGCATCTTCTTTGAAATAATCGCCGAAAGAGAAATTACCTAACATCTCAAATAATGTATGATGTCTTGCTGTATATCCTACGTTTTCCAAGTCATTGTGTTTTCCACCAGCTCTTATGCACAATTGGCAAGAAGTTGCAGTTGGGTTTTTTGGTCTTGGAACTACACCTGTGAAAATATCTTTAAATTGCACCATTCCTGCGTTTGTAAACATTAAACTAGGATCTTCTGGAACAAGTGGCATTGAAGATATTACTTCGTGACCTTTACTTTTAAAAAACTCTAAATATTCTTTTCTGATATCCATAAAATTATCCATTTTAAATTAAATTCTCTTATACTATCTAAAAAATCATTTAGGAATGATTAGCAAAAGTTAAATAAATGTAAAACTAAATTTAAGTTTTCTCAAGTTATAATGATTTAATTTGATTATTTATAATTAATTTAAACAAAACAATGATGAAAACAAACTAAATAATAAGGAAATTAACATGGCAAAATATATTGAATTAACTCCTACAAATTTTGAAGAAGTTACAAAAGAGGGTGTATCAATGGTAGATTTCTGGGCTCCTTGGTGTGGACCTTGTAGAATGATAGCTCCAGTTATTGAAGAATTAGCTGCTGATTTCGAAGGAAAAGCAAACATTTGTAAAGTAAATACTGATGAAGAACAAGATTTAGCAGTAAAATATGGAATTAGATCAATTCCTACTATTTTATTTATGAAAAATGGTGAAGTAGTAGATCAAATGGTTGGTGCATCTTCAAAACAAGCTTTTGCAGATAAAATTAACTCATTATTATAATATTATACAAGAATTTTAAAAAGGGAGAAGTTTTACTTCTCCCTTTTTTTTATTTAAAAAATCTATAATTAAAGTTTATATTAATTATTAAATGATAAAATTTATCCATAATAATTTACTTGTTTTTTTAATCTATAACTTAAAAAAATTTCAGTATTATATTGGTTCTAAAAATACGATAGATTATTCAATAAATAAATAAGGATTAATAATGTTAGATTTAGCAATTATTGGTGGTGGACCAGCTGGCTTAACAGCGGGATTATATGCTACTAGAGGTGGATTAAAGAATGTTGTAATGTTCGAGATGGGAATGCCAGGAGGACAAATTACAGGTTCATCAGAAATTGAGAATTATCCTGGTCAAGCAGAAATTGTTTCAGGTATGGACTTAATGGCAAATTGGCCTGAACAATGTCAAAGATTTGGTCTAAAACATGAAATGAATCAAATCACATCAGTTACAAAAGATGGTGATATTTTTAATATCACTGGTGTTGATGGAAAAAAATATGAAGCAAAAACTGTATTAATGGCAACAGGTTCTGTTCCAAAAAGAGCTGGATTTAAAGGTGAAAATGAATTTTTTGGAAGAGGAATTTCAACTTGCGCAACTTGTGATGGATTTTTCTACAAAGGAAAAGAAGTAGCTGTTGTTGGTGGTGGAGATTCTGCTATTGAAGAAGCTGTTTATTTGGCAAAACTTTGTGCAAAAGTATATTTAGTTCATAGACGTGATACATATAAAGCAGCTCCAAGTACAATAGAACATATGAAAAATACAGTAAATATTGAAGAAGTTACAAATGTAACGGTTGAAGAAGTATTTGGAGATAATTCTGGAGTATTAGGTCTTAGAGTTAAACATAAAGAAACAGGTGAAGTAAGAGATTTACCAACTCCTGGTGTTTTTGTATTTGTTGGACGTGATGTATTAAATGCACCATTAAAACAAGAAGATGGTACTTTTTTATGTGATTTAAATGAAGCTGGAGAAGTTATTGTTGATTTAAAAATGAGAACATCAGTTCCAGGTCTTTATGCAGCTGGTGATATTAGAATTGAAGCAGCAAAACAAGTTGTTTGTGCAGCAGGTGATGGTGCAACAGCCGCAGTTAATATAATTGAATATATAGGATAATAGATGATAAAAGTAGGTATTTTAGGTAGTACGGGAAGAGTGGGGTCATTATTAATTGATGACTTAGAAAAAGATAATGAAGCAAGAGTTGCAGCTGTTCATGTTTTTGACAAATTAGTGAAAAATTTACCAGCTGATATAATTGTAACAAATGATATGAAAGTTTTATTTGATTCATCAGATGTAATTATCGATTTTTCGGCTCCAGCAGCAACAGAAGCACTTTTGACTGAAGTTGTAGAAAATGGAGGAAATAAACCACTTGTTATTGCTACTACTGGATTTAACAAGCATCAACAAAATTTATTGATTGAAGCTAGTAAAATCGTACCTATTTTATATGCAACTAATATGAGTTTAGGTGTTGCTGTTTTAAATAAATTAGTTGCACTTGCTTCAAAAACATTAAGAGATTTTGATATAGAAATAGTTGAACAACATCATAGACATAAGGTTGATTCACCATCAGGAACAGCACTTACTTTAGGTGAGCACGCAGCAGATGCAAGAGGTTTAATTTTAGATGATGTAAGAATTTCAGGTCGTGATGGACTAATTGGTGCAAGAACAAAAGATGAAATTTCAGTAATGGCATTAAGAGGTGGAGATATAGTAGGTCGTCATACGGTTGGATTGTATAATGATGGAGAATTTTTAGAGTTGAATCATACAGCAACTTCTAGAAATACTTTTTCAAAAGGTGCAATAAAAGTGGCAAAATGGATTATTGGAAAAGATGCAAAATTATACTCAATCAATGACGCTTTAGGTCTATAAGGAAATCAATATGTGCGCAATAGTAGGAATTTACGGAAATGATAATGCTGCAAGGTTAGCTTCAATAGCTTTGTTTGCAATGCAACACAGAGGTCAAGAAGCAACAGGAATATCATCGTCATGCAATGGTAAAATTCATACAATTAAAAACAGAGGATTAGTTTCTGAAGTTTTTAACGAAGATGCATTAAAAGTATTAGTTGGAAATATGGCAATTGGACACAATAGATATTCAACAGCAGGTGGAGATTCTATTTTAGATGCACAACCTGTTTTTGCTAAATATAAATTAGGTGAAATATCAATTGTTCATAATGGAAATTTGATTAATAAAGATGAAGTTAGACAAGATTTAATTAATAAAGGTGCTATTTTCCAAACGGGAATGGATACTGAAAATTTAATTCATCTTATTGCAAAAAATACAAAAGATAGATTAAGAGATAGAATTAAAGAAGCGCTAGATAGAACTATTGGAGCATATTGTTTTATTGTTCAATCAAGATCAAAACAATTTGTTATAAGAGACAGATATGGAATAAGACCATTATCTTTAGGAAAATTAAAAAGTGGTGGATACATAGTTGCTAGTGAAACTTGTGCATTTGATTTAGTAGATGCTGAGTATATAAGAGACGTAAATCCAGGTGAAATGTTAATTTTTAGTGAAGATTATCCTGAACCTGAATCAATTAAATTATTTGAACCAGAATATAGACCATGTGCTTTTGAATATGTATATTTTGCTCGACCAGACTCTGTAATAGATGGAAAGAATGTGTATAAAGCAAGAGAAAATATGGGTAAAGCATTAGCACAAAATGATAAAAATAGTAAAATTAAATATGATATGGTTGTTCCAGTTCCAGATTCAGGAGTTCCAGCAGCATTAGGTTATGCAGCTGAAAGTGGAATTCCATTTAAATATGGGATTATTAGAAATCACTATATTGGAAGAACATTTATAGAACCAACACAAGAGTTAAGAGACTTAAAAGTAAAAATGAAATTAAGTCCAATGAGATCAATGATAGAAGGAAAATCTTTACTTGTAATTGATGATTCAATTGTAAGAGGAACTACTTCAAAAAGAATCGTTAAGATATTAAAAGAAGCAGGAGCTAAAGAAGTACATTTTAGAGTTGCAAGTCCTGAAATAAAATTTCCTTGTTATTATGGTATTGATACACCAAATAAAGAGGAATTAATCTCAAATAATATGACAAAAGAAGAAGTTTGCAAATATATTGAAGCAGATTCTTTGGAATATTTATCAGTAGATGATTTAGTAAATGCAATTGGAAATGATAGAACATATGCACTTGAAAGTTTTGACGGAGATTATTTCGTAAAAGAGTAGAATGAGTGAATTAAAAAATGTATTGACAATTGGTAGATACTTTAAAAAGAAATTTGGAGAAAAAGTTTATAAGGTTCCAATCTCAATATCTGGATTTACATGTCCAAATATTGATGGAACAGTAGCAAAAGGCGGATGCTCTTTTTGTGAAAATGATTCTTTTAGCCCAAATTTACAAGAAAAGAAAACAAAGTTTAAATTAAATCCAAAAATTGAAGAAAACCCGTATTTAGAAAATCAATTAAAACAACTAGAAATGCAGTTTAATGCTACAAAGCAAAGGCTGGGAAATAAATTTGGAACACAAAAATTCATAGTTTATTTTCAATCTTTTACAAATACTTACGCACCATTTTCTACATTAAAAGCTTTATATGAAAAAGCTCTTAGTTTTGAAAATGTAATAGGGCTTAGTATTGGTACAAGAACAGATTGTGTAACAGATGAAATTTTGGATTATTTAGTGGAATTATCAAAAGATAAAGAGATATGGATTGAGTTTGGGATTCAGTCTTTTTTTGATGAAACATTAATAGATATAAATCGTGGTGATACAGCTTCAAATATGAGATATTGGATTAATAGAAGTAAGGAAAAAGGCTTAAATGTTTGTGGACATCTAATCTATGGTTTACCAAAAGAAACCCAAGAAATGATGCTTGAGACATTTAGACAAACGGTTGAGCTTAAAGTTGATTCTATAAAGTTTCATCCATTATATGTTGTAAAAAATACTCTTTTAACAAATGAGTTTAGAAAAGGTAGATTCACACCTATAAGTGAAGAGTTATATATAGATACAGTTGTAAAATCAATTAAGAATTTACCTGAAAATATCTCTATTCAAAGAATCACAGCAGGAATTGATGATAGTTCACTATTATCACCCGATTGGTGTAGAGACAAACATACTCAAATGAAAAATATTAGATTGGCTTTGGAAAAAGAGGGATTTAATTACTAAAAATATTTGGAACAATATTAGGAATTTTTCCTAATATTATTTCATTTTTAAAAGATAATCAACTACATTTTCAACAAATGCATCATGTTTCCTATCTTTTCTATAGGCAATATATAGTTTTCTAATCATTCTTTGATTATTTATTCTTGATTCGTATAACGCACCAGCTTTTAATAGTGATTCAATTGCATTTCTTGATACTATTGATACTGTGGGAGTTAGATTCTTATCTGAATGTAAAACAGTTTGAACAATTGTAGTTGCGCTTGTAACTTCACTTGTAACATTAAATGTATCACAATCAGGAAAGTTTGCTTTTTCTAAATTTTCTTTAAAAATTAATCTTGTATTTGATTCAGGATTTCTACAAACCCATCTATAAGATAATAAATCCTCTGCTTTTGCCCGAGCTGGAAGTTTTTGATTTGAGAAAATTACAATTTCATCTTCCATCCATTCCCTATAGATTATATCATCATTAGAAACATAGTTTTCAACTAAAGCAATATCAATTTTTTTGTCTAATAAATCTTCGATTGCTTCATGAGAAACGGATACATTTATTAACACATCATTATGAATATTTTCTTTTAGATTATTTAAAAATCTAGGTAATATATAATTACCAATAATAAAAGATGCACCAAAAACAAATGTTACATTTTTGTTCATAATTTTTAATACTTCTTTTTCAGCATTTGCAACACATTTTTCGATTTTTAAAGCAATAGCATGGAGCATTTGACCCTCTTTTGTAAGTCTTATACCATTTTTCTTTCTATCAACTATTTGAACATCTAAATATTCTTCAATATATTTCATCTGTTGTGTAACTGCTGGTTGCGAAATGCCAAGTTTTGCTGAAGCCTTTGAAAAAGATTTTTCTCTTACAACAGTAAGAAAAGTTTCTAATTTTGCAAAATCTGTAAGCATCATACCCTCCATAAAATAATTTATATTTATCATAACATTTATTTATATATAGAATAATTAAGAGGAATAATGAATTTATATAATATATGATATAATAATATATTATTGGAGAAGAAATGTCTGAAAATTTATTATCATCATTAAATGAATCACAAAAAATTGCTGCGCAACATATAGATGGACCGATGCTAATTTTAGCAGGTGCAGGTTCGGGTAAAACAAAAACTATTACAACTAGACTTGCTTATTTAATATCAATTGGTATTGATCCAAGATCTATTTTGACACTTACTTTTACAAATAAAGCAGCATCAGAAATGAGGGAGAGAGCCTTTAATATGATTGATTCATCAATCATAAACACGCCACCTTTATTGTGTACTTTTCATAAATTTGGATTACTTTTTTTAAAGTTTTATATGACTGAATTAAATAGAAAAAACAACTTTATAATAATTGATACAGATGATAAAAAAAGAATTCTAAAATCACTTGATAAAGAAATTACAACAGCTTTATTATCTTCAGAGATATCAAGATATAAGAATTCACTTCTTTCTCCAGCGGAAGCAAAAACAGCAGCACAATTAAAACTTTATCAGCAAATTGCAGAAGTTTATGAAAAATATCAAGAATATTTAGAAAAAAACAACCTTGTAGATTTTGATGATTTACTTTTACTTCCTTATGAAATATTAAAAAATAACCAAAAATTAGCAGATGAAATCAGCCAAAAATATCAATACATAATGGTAGATGAGTACCAAGATACAAATGAGTTACAATATAGACTTTTAAGATTATTATGTACAAGTCATAATAATCTCTGTGTTGTTGGTGATGATGATCAATCTATTTATGGATGGCGTGGGGCAACTATTAAAAATATTTTAAATTTTACAGAGCATTTTGATAATACTTTGGTTGTTAAACTTGAAGAAAATTACAGATCAACTGATACAATTTTAAATCATGCAAATCAATTAATAGAGCATAATAGAGATAGACTTGGAAAAAAATTAGTAGGAACTAGAACAAAAGGTGATGCAATAAGAGTTTATGAGTCACAAGATGAAAATGAAGAAACAAGAAAAATTGTAGATGATATAAAACAACTAATTGATAGTGGAACAAGTCCTAGAAATATTGCAATATTATTTAGAGTAAATGCCCTTTCAAGATCCCTTGAAGAAGGTTTTAATAAAGCAGGACTTAACTATAAGTTAGTTGGTGGAATGAAGTTTTATGAAAGAACTGAAATAAAAGATTTAATTGCATATTTTAGAATTCTAACTAATTCAAATGATAATTTTTCTATTAAAAGAATCATAAATAAACCAAAACGTGGAATTGGAAAAACAACTATTGATAAGCTTGAAGCAAAATCAATACAAACAGAACGATCTATTTTTGATTTAATTCAAAATATGGATTCAACTGAAATTACTACAATTGTAGGTAAAAAAAATTCAAGAACTTTAAAAGTATTTGAAGCTTCAATTTTGGATTTAAAAGAGATGTTGCAAGAATCAAAAATGAAATTTTTAGATAATTTCGAAGAGACGTTTGATTATAGAGCTTCATATGACAATTTACCTGATGGATTTGAAAGACAAGCTAATATTGATGAGTTTTACGGATATATTAGAGATTATTTTATTCAAAATCCCCATTTAGATTTAAAAGACTTTTTAAATGAAATTGCATTAGAAAGTGAAAGTGATGAATATCATGCAGAAGCTGTTTCTATGATGAGTATTCATGCATCTAAAGGTTTGGAGTTTAAAAAACTTTTTATTATAGGTTTTGAAGAAGGATTTTTCCCAATTACAGGTGATGGAAGTGATCTAGAAGAAGAAAGACGTCTAGGTTATGTAGCAATCACAAGAGCTATGGATAATCTTACTTTATCTTTTGTTCATTCACGATTTTATAAAGGTAAAAGAGCTAGTTTAACAAAAAGTAGATTTTTAAGTGAAAGTGGACTTATCAAAGGTTGTTTAACAATTGAAAAACAATCAGGATTCAAAAAAGGTGATTTAGTACAACACAAAATTTTTGGAATGGGTAGAATAATAAAGTCAACAAATGCTGGAAAAGACTATAAATTAACAATAAATTTTGCTGGAACACATAGAGATATATTATCTTCATTTGTTCAAAAAGCGTAATTGGAAATAAATTGCAAAAAAGATTTTATGACAAAGAGTCTATAAACAAACTAATAGTAGTAAATAAACCTATATTTCTTAGTTCGAATTTTTATTTAACAAGAATAAAAAAGAAATACAAAAATAAAAAAGCAGGTTTTAGTGGAACCCTTGATCCTTTCGCAAAAGGATGTTTGATTGTTGCTTTTGGACAATATTCAAAACTTTTTAAATATTTTTCAAAAACACCAAAAACTTACAAAGCAGTTATTTGGTTAGGAGTTGAATCTGATTCTTTAGATATTGAACAAATTATAGATATAAAATTAACTCAAAAAATAAATGAACAAGATATAAAAGACAATTTAAATATTTTAAAGGGTGACATAGAATATATCCCTCCAAAATTCTCAGCTAAAAAGATCAATGGAAAACGAGCTTATGATATGGCTAGAAATGGAGAAGAAGTAGAACTTAATAAATCACTAATGCATGTATATGATACAAAATTTATATCATACAGACATCCATTTATCACATTTGATATTTCAGTTAGTGAAGGCTCTTATATTCGTTCTTACGCTCAAATATTATTAGGAAAATTAAATCAAGTTGGAACTTTGTCGTATTTGGAAAGATTAAATGAAGGAAAATTCTTTTTTGAAAATGAAAAAGATTTAGATCCTTTAGATTATATTGATTTACCTATAAATAAATATTTCGGAACAACTGAATGGTTAGATACAGGTAAAAAAATTTCAATCGAGTATTTAGAAAATAAAAATGATGGACAATATTTGATTATTTTAGAAAAATTCTTTTCAATTATTGAGATTATTGATGGTGAAGTTACATACTTATTAAATAAGGTAATGAAAAATGACTGAAAAATCTTATGCAAAAGTTAATATCTTTTTGAAGATTGCGGATAAAAGAGATAACTATCATGAGTTAGCATCAAGATTTGTACGAGTTCATAGCTTATATGATGAAGTTTCATTTATAAAATCTTCAAATAATAAGTTTGAGATATTAGGTGATTTTTCTTGTGATATTGAAAAAAATACTGTATATAAAGCTTATAAATTAATTGAAGATTATAAAAATGTAAAAGAGTTTTTCAAAAATTATAGTGTAGAAATTAAAAAAAATATCCCAGAATTTGCTGGACTTGGTGGTGGAAGCTCAAATGCAGCAACATTTTTAAATATGGCAAACCAATATTGTGATTTAAATCTATCAAAAGATGATTTATGCAAAATTGCAGTTAAAGTAGGTGCTGATGTTCCTTTTTTTATATATGAGTTTGATAGTGCAAATGTTAGAGGTATTGGTGAAATTGTAGAAAAATTCCATGAAGAAATTTTAGATATACAAACTATAACACCAAATATAAAATGCAATACGGGTGAAATATTTGAAATATTTAGAAAAGATTTTTATAAACAAATATCAAAAGAAGAAGCAAAAAAGCTATTTAATATGAAATCAATTGATATACTAAAAGAATTTAATATAAAAGAAGCGAATGATTTATATGAACCAGCTCTTAGTATATATCCTTTATTAAAAGAGTATGAAAAAGAAAATTGGTTTTTTAGTGGTAGCGGAAGTTCATTTTTTAAGGTAAACAATGGCAAATAATAAAGATACAAAGAAAAATTTAGTTTTTAAAAATAGAAAGGCATTTCATGACTTTACAATTTTAGAAACATTAGAAGCTGGAATAGTGCTTGAAGGTAGTGAAGTAAAAGCTATAAGAGAAGGAAGAATAAATCTAAAAGATTCTTTTGTACGAATTATAAAAGGTGAAGTATTTTTATTAAATATGCATATTTCACATTTAAGTACAACTCATACAACATATAGACCTGATGAAAAAAAAGATAGAAAATTGCTTTTACATTCAAAACAAATAGCAAAACTTTATTCAAAAGTGACAAAAGATGGTATTACTTTAGTTGCATTAAAATTATATTTCAATGATAAAAATAAGATAAAGGTTCAAATAGCAACCGCTCAGGGTAAAAAATTACACGATAAGCGTGAAGATATGAAAACAAAAACGATGTTAAGGGAAACTCAACAAGCATTAAAAAACTATAAATAAGATAAAAAGTATCTTAATTTATAAGTAAAAATTATAATTAAATTAAGGTTTTATTGTTAATTATTCGTTAATTCTTTTGTATAATTTAAGTTTTTCTTAGCTATGATTATCGCAATGAGTGACATTTTTGTGACTTGTATATAAAATTAGTAGGAGGAGATTGATGCAAAACGGTGCACAAATTGAGTATGATTACTCAGTTGCAAAAGCCTTTACATTTGCAACAATTTTGTTTGGTATCATAGGTATGACTATTGGTGTTGTACTTGCGTTTCAATTGGCGTTTCCACAGTTAAATCATTTAGCTGGGGAGTATGGTACATTTAGTAGATTAAGACCTTTACACACTAACGGTGTTGCATTTGGTTTTGCTCTAAGTGGTATTTTTGCTGGGTGGTATTATATCGGACAAAGAGTGTTGAAAGTATCATTAAAAGAGTCGCCTTTTTTAATGGCTATTGCAAAACTACATTTTGTTCTTTACTTTATTACTATTCTTTTAGCAGTTGTTACACTTTTTATGGGTTATACAACTTCAAAAGAATATGCTGAATTAGAGTGGCCATTAGACATTTTAGTTGTTTTATGGTGGGTTTTATGGGGTGTTTCTATTTTTGGATTAATCGGAATTAGAAGAGAAAGAACTTTATATATTTCTTTATGGTATTTCATCGCTACATTTATAGCTGTTGCAATGTTATATTTATTTAATAATATGGAAGTTCCAACTGCTTTAGTTTCAGGTTATGGTTCATGGCTTCACTCTGTTTCTATGTATTCAGGTACAAATGATGCGCTAGTACAATGGTGGTACGGACACAATGCTGTTGCATTCGTTTTCACAACTCCAATCATTGCATTAATTTATTACTTCTTACCAAAAGAATCAGGTCAAAACGTTTATTCTTATAAACTTTCAATCTTAGCATTCTGGGGATTATTATTTGTTTATTTATGGGCTGGTGGACACCACTTATTATATTCAACTGTTCCTGACTGGATGCAAACTATGGGTTCTGTAATGTCTGTTGTTTTAATTTTACCATCATGGGGATCAGCTATTAATATGCTTTTAACAATGAAGGGTGAGTGGCAACAATTACAAACAAATACACTAATTAAGTTTATGGTATTAGCTTCAACTTTCTATATGTTATCAACTATTGAAGGTCCAATTCAAGCTATTAAATCTGTAAATGCTATTGCACACTTTACTGACTGGATTCCAGGACACGTACATGATGGTGTTTTAGGATGGGTTGTATTTATGATTATGGCTGCTTTATTCCATATGGTTCCAAGAATGTATAAAAGAGAAATTTACTCTAAATCATTAATGGATACACAATTCTGGTTACAAACTACAGGTATCGTTTTATACTTTACTTCTATGTGGATTGCTGGAATTACACAAGGTATGATGTGGAGAGCTTATGACGAATATGGTTCATTAGTTTATTCATTTATTGATACAGTAACTGTATTACATCCATATTATACAATCAGAGCTGTTGGTGGGTTATTATACCTAATTGGATTCTTTATGTTCGCATATAATATTTATAAAACTATTAAATGTGGAAGAGTGCTTGATAAAGAACCAGTAAATGCTACACCAGTAGCTGCATAAGAAAGGAGAAATTATGTTTCATTGGTTTGAACAAAGACCGTTTTTCTTTGCGGTACTAGTATTTATATTCGTTGCATTTGCAGGTATTATTGAAGTTATTCCAGATTTTGCAAAACAAAGTAGACCAACTGTTGGTACTAAACCATACAGTGTTTTAGAGTTAGCAGGTAGACAAGTGTATATTAAAGACTCTTGTAATGCATGTCACTCTCAATTAATCAGACCATTCAAAGCTGAAACTGATAGATATGGTATGTATTCATTAAGTGGTGAGTATGCTTATGATAGACCATTTTTATGGGGATCAAAAAGAACTGGTCCAGATTTAATGAGAGTTGGAAATTATAGAACTACTGATTGGCATGAAAATCATATGATGGAACCATCTGCGGTTGTTCCTGGAAGTATTATGCCAGCGTACAAACATCATTTCTCAAATATTGCTGATTTAGACACGGCATATGCAGAAGCTTATACAGTTAAAACAGTATTTGCAACTCCTTATGATCAAGATTTAGATGGTGATGGAAAAATTGATGTTGAACTTGGTGCTTATGAATCTGCGATTGCAAAAGCAAAAGAAGATGCTAAGCTTATTGCTGCTGATATGAAAAATCAAGCAATAAAAGATGCTGTTGCAAATGGTCAAATTCCTGAAATAGTTGCATTAATTGCATATTTAAATTCTTTAAAATAGAGGCGATAATGGATTATGAAACACTATTAACAGTACAAGGTTATGCTAAATTCTTTTTGATTTTAGCTGTATTTATTATATTTTACTCTTATGCTTATTCTATATATAAAAGGGATAAATCAGGTGAGAAAGATTATGAAAAATATTCTAACCTGGTACATGATGATTCAAGTGTTTCATCTCCTCTTGAAGAAAGAATAAGAGATAAAGATATAGATAATAAGGAGAAATAAGATGAAATCTATGATTATAGGTGGACTAATTCTTATCATCGCTTTAATGGCAGGAACTTACTTTGTAGCGGGTGATGCTTTTATTAGCGATGATTATATTAACAGCTTAACAATGTTAGGTGCGGTATCTATCATTACAATTACTGTATTCGTTGCGTTAAAATATGTTAATCAAATGAAAAATGATACAGCAAGTGGTGACTTAGCTGAAGAAAAATGGGATGGAATTGGTGAATATAGAAATTCAGTTCCAACTGGTTGGGCTTTAGCATTTATTGGAACAATCATATGGATGTTTTGGTATTTAACTGTTGGATATCCTATTAATGGATTCTCGCAAGTTGGTCAATGGAATGAAGAAACTTTAGAATACAATGCAAAGTTTGAAAAGAAATGGGAAAACCCATCAGAAGAAACTTTAAAAGCAATGGGTCAATCAACATTTTTAGTTCAATGTGCACCTTGTCACGGTGTTGATGCTGAGGGTATTGATGGAAAAGCTCAAAACTTAACAAAAAGAATTTCTAAAGAACAAGTTGTTCACGTTATTAATAATGGTTCAAATAGTTTAACTACTGCATATCCAGGTGGAATGCCTCCAATGATGTTAACAGAAGCTGCTGATATTGAAGCTGTTGCTTCTTATGTATCAGGTGGATTCAAAGGTGAACAACCAGCTTCTTTTGCTGTTTGTGCTGGATGTCATGGTATTGATGGAAATGGTATGGAATATGTTGGACCAAATATTAGAGCTTACGATGATGCATTAGTTACATCAGTTCTAAAAGATGGTAAAAAATCAAATATTGGTACTATGCCAAGTTTTGACGGAAGACTAAATGAAACTCAACAAAAAGCACTTGCTGCTTATTTAAGAAGTTTAGGAGAGTAACATGGCTGGAAATACACAAATGAACGAAAACGAAAGAGGTATTTTTAAACTTAGTGGAATTACAGGAATGTTAATAGCAACACTTTTATTATTAACTATACTTGCTGTATTAACTGTATTTGGAATAAAAGTACAACAAAATGAAGCAACGAATTATTATAAAATTAATCAAGATTTACATGGATTAAAAATGAATAGTTCTGATAATCATAAGCAGTACCAACTTGTTGGTTCTGGTACTAAGGAGTAGTTGATGGAAAGAATAATTGGTATTTTACTTTTAGTGTCTGCTGTTTTAACTGCATATTATGCTTTTTTTGATTCTACAAAAGTATTTGTTGGATAATGAAAAAATTTAATTTTTTGAAAGTAGGAGTGATTTTATCACTTCTGCTTTTTTTATACTCAAATCTAAGTGCCGCACAGTTTATATTAAATGATGACAAATTAATAGACGATAGAGCAAAAGAAAAAATCAATCAAATTGGTGATGAAGTTAAGTCTAAATTAGGTGTTAATATATATATTTATGCAAAATCTAATTTAGGTTTAGATGAAAATATTAAAACAAAAGAAAAAATTGAGTTTATTAGAAATAATGAAAATCAACTAGTTTCAACTTTAGAACAACCATATGTTCTTTTAACAATTGCTGTTGAAGAGACTCATGTTAATTTACTTTTTAGTGATAGTTTAAAAGAAGTTCTAGATAAAAATGATATTTTAGATGGTTATGTAGTTCCTTTACTTGCTTCAAATGATAAAAATACTTTATTTGCAAAAGTAAGTGCAGCAACTTTAAATGGATATGCAGCAATTGCAGATAAAATTGCAGATTCTAAAGATATGAAATTAGAATCAAGTATTGGTAATGCTGGAAAAGTATCTAGTACAATATGGCGAGTTGTAATGTATACGCTTATAGTTTTAGGTTTACTAGCTTATACTTACGCAATTTTAAGAAAAAGAAAATAAAATGAAAAGAAATTATTGGCCATTATTATTTATTAGCATATTTGCCTTCACTTTAGGAATGATTATTTGGACAATTAAAAGTGCAATTAATGTACCTGTTATTGAAGATCATAGCTTTATGAAAAAATATCAAGATGTAGATGAAAATTATAATAAAATGATGGATTCAAATACTTTGTTTCAATCAAAATATAATTTAGAATTTTATGTTAATGATAAACAATTTGATCTAACAACTGAAGATATTAAATTTTCTCAAAGAGTAATTGAAAAATATTCACCACATAAAAATTTATTAAAAGTTGGTAATAATAGTTTAAAAGTAGTTATTATTGATAAAAATACTAATGAAAAAAAAGATGCAATTATCAATTTAACTATTAGTAAAACAATTTCTGCGGATAGTGATCAATTATTAACAAATGAAAATTTTACAAACGCAGATAAAATATATACATCGAATTTTGAAATAAAAGAATCGAATAATTGGATTATCACAGGAGATTTCATAGTTGATGGAATTAATGGATATATCTATATTAAAACAAATGCAATTTAAAAAAAAACTTTTAGTTTTTCCTACATCAAGATCAATTAGATCTTACCTACAAGAGCAAAAGAGTGAAAACACTCTTTTGCCTTTTTTGCTTACAATAGATGAATTTTTCAAAAAATCAGTAAATTTAAATAATAAAAAATATTGTGAAGAAGAACAAAGAGTTCTTTTTTTAACACAAGCAATAAAAGATACAGATATTCATAAATTAGGAATATCAGAAAACTTTACAAAGTTTTTAAAACAAAGTGATTATATTTATAGATTTTTTTTAGAGCTTTCAAGTGAAAAAGTTGAAATAAAAGATATTCAAAATATAGATACTTATGATTATTATTTAGAGCATTTACAAATACTAGAAACTATTAAGAAAAACTATATAGATTTACTAGAAAAAAACTCTTATGTGGACAGAATAAATCTACATCATCACTACAAAATAAATGAGTTCTTTTTTAATAAATTTGAAGAAGTTGATTTACACTTTGAAGGATATTTTACAAAAGTTGAGTTTGAAATAGTTCAAATGATTTCAAAACATATAAAATTAAATATCACATTTTATTCAAATACATATAATCAAAAATCACTAGAAGTTTTCAAAGATATAATAGATGATATAAAAATAGATTATAAATATAAAATAGATCTTACAAATAAAATAGTTTTAGAAGAAGAAAAAATAGAAAAAAATCTTAAATCATTAGAAATAAAAGGTTTCTCTTCAAGACTAAATCAAATCGCATATATAAAAGATGCAATTGTAAGATGTGTTCAAGATGGAGTTGATCCATCAAAGATTGCTTTAGTTTTACCAGATGAAACATTTGCAGCATCAATTCAGTTATTTGATAATGAAAAGTATTTCAACTATGCTATGGGGAAAACTATAAAAAATAGCAAACTTTATCAAGTTTCATATGCTATTTATTCTTACTTGAGTGAAGATGATATAAAGTATATTAGTAACTTAGAGTTTTTAAAACTAGATAGAGTATATATTGATAAAAATATAAGAACAATTTGGAATAAAAACATCACAAAAGAAAGCTTTCTTTTTATAACAAGTTTTATAAAATCTCATGAAGACAATGTTGAACTAATAGAAAAATATGATGAACTTTTATATAAACTAAATAT
>JAGOIF010000194.1 GCA_017995775.1 Aliarcobacter sp. | reverse complement strand
ATAACTGGAATTAATCCATCCATCTTTTCCCAATCAACTTTTGTTATTTGATCCATTAGCTTTCCTTTAAAAGTGTGTTCCAATATCGATTTTTATACCATCAATGGTACGTTCTTCTTTATTAATATCTATATTAAAATTAAATTCGTAATCTGATTTTATCTCTTTATCATTTAAATCTTGATATTTTCCTATCTCTTGATATTTTAAATCTTCATAATATTTAGTTTGAGGCTTGATTTTTAAAATAGAATCGATGTTTGACTCGAAAGGATAAGGAGTCTGTATTGAATTTACAGAATAAAGAATTATTAATATATACATTAATAAAGAAGAATATTTTTTCATAATAGTCAAAAAGGAAGTAAAAATACTTCCTTTTTTCCTTTACTTACTTATAATTGCATCTCTTGATTTGTCTTTTGTATCAACCCAAATATTTGGAGTTGATCCGCCAGGCGTTAAGAATATTTTTGCATCTTTATTTTCTCTTAATGCTTCGTTGAACTTACCTTGAACTTCAATTTGTTGCATATTTAATAAACTAGGAGTTAAAGATTCAGCAATAGATTTATTAGCAACAGCTTGTGCTTTTGCTTCAATTGTTACAGCATCAGCTCTACCTTGTGCTTCAATTCTTTTAGCTTCTGCTTCTCCAGTTGCTTGAGCAGCTCTTTTTTCAGCTTCTTGTTTTGCTCTTAAAACTTCGTATCTTACTCTTTCAGATTCTTGATTTGCAATTTGAACTCTTTCAATTTGCTCTTTAATTTTCTCAGGAAGTACGATTTCTCTTAATTGAACAGACTCAACTGTAACAGATGCATCTGCTAAATCAGTAACTTGTTGTTTAATTAAACTATCAAGCATAGTAGCAATTTCGTTTCTTTTCATTGGAAGTTCTTCTGCGTTAAATCCACCAACAACGTTTCTTACAACGTTTCTTACAACTGGATTCACTATCTTATCTTCCCAAGATAATCCCCATGTAGCAATAGTAGCAGGTGCTCCTGAAGCTGTAAGTCTATATTGAACTGTAAGTTCGATAGAAACAGGTAAACCTCTTGAATCAAGAACACTAATAGCTGGATTTATTTTTATACTTGCATCAAACCCACTCATTTCTTCAACACTTCTATAGTTTAAAAGTCTTACTTTTGTATCAACAATTATAACTTTTTGAAAAACTGGAAGATATAAATGAAAACCTGGATTTAAAGGAGTTTCATCATATTTTCCTGTTGTTGCTTTAATACCTACTTGTCCTGATTCAATAATCACAAAAGGCTTAAATATAAAAAGAGCGGCAATAATAATTACTACAAGGTATAACATCCCAGCTTTTTTACCAAAATTTTTGAAAAATTCAGGTGTTTCAAAAGGAGGTTGAAAATTCCCCCCACCTTTGTTATTATTATTGTTGTTAGAACCACCGTTATTTTGACGGTTTTTAAAATAGTCGTTGTCTATTGGCATTTTTTCCCTTATTTTGAATGTTTAATAAATTTGATATTACTAAACATTAGTTAATGTATGTTAAATACTTAATATATTTTTCGTTTTTACCAGCTACTAAATCAAAGTATGCTGATTGTATTTGCTCAGTTATTGGTCCTCTTGAACCACAACCGATAATTCTTGCATCAACATCTCTAATTGGAGTTATTTCAGCAGCTGTTCCTGTAAAGAATGCTTCATCAGCTATATAAACTTCTTCTCTTGAAATTCTTCTTCTAAGAACTGGAATCCCTAAATCAGCAGCTAATTCAATAACTGTTGCTTGAGTGATTGATTCTAAAGTATTATCATTTGGAGGAGTAATTAATGCACCATCTCTTACAATAAAGAAACAAGCACCACTAGCTTCTGCAATATAACCTTGATCATCTCTTAATAATGCTTCATCATATCCAGCTTCAACAGCTTCATACTTTGCCATTTGAGAGTTTAAGTAGTTTGCAACTGCTTTTGCTTTTCCCATACCTGATGTATTAGGAGTTCTAGTCATTGAAGATATTTTAACTCTAACACCTTTTTTTAGACCTTCTTCTCCTAAATAAGCTCCCCATTCCCATGCAGAAACACTCACTTTTACAGGAGCATCTTTATGATAAAGACCCATAACACCGTAACCTAAATAAACTAAAGGTCTAATATAAGCACCGTCAAATAATTCATTTTTTTGTAATAGCTCAATTTGTGCTTTATTTAATTCTTCAAGTGTAAAAGGAACGTTCATAAGCGTCATTTTTGAAGAGTTTAGTAATCTTTTAGTATGTTCATTTAATTTAAAAATTGCACATCTACCATCAACTGTTTTATAAGCTTTAGTACCTTCAATAGCACCGTTTCCATAGTGAAGTGTATGACTTAAAACGTGTACTTTTGCATCATGCCAGTTTACAAATTCTCCATCCATCCATATATATTTTGATTCAGTCATTTTATAAATTCCTAATGATTAAAGTTTAAAACTTGATTTTAGCTAAGATATTATTAAAATTAACTCTTAAGCAAAAATTACTTAGACATTTAATGGGAATAAATGATATATTAAATAAAAATAATTTCTAAGGTATAATAAAATATGACACTAAAAAATATTTGTATGCTAATTTTCTTTTCAATATTTATAACAGCTTGTTCTGTAAAGAAATTAAGCCAAGAAGAGTTAATCTTGAACAAAGAGGGAATTTCAAAAAGAACTGAAATTCCTCAAGACTTAATAAATGAAATAAATTATATTTTATTTTTATTGAAACAAAATGATTTAGAGACATTAAATGCAAGATTTATTCAT
>JAGOIF010000081.1 GCA_017995775.1 Aliarcobacter sp. | reverse complement strand
TAAACCTTTTTTATTTGATTATAGCATTTTGTATTGCAATTTATTTTTCACAAATAGGATTTTGAACATAAAACCCACATTCTTTATTATCATTAGTATAATCGTTGTCAATTTGTAAATCACAAGATAAATCTTCATAGATTGCTTTATTATCTTTACATATAAGAACTACAGTAATTTGGTTTTCATACTTTATTTTTAAATCATAATCTTTAAAGTTCTCCATCAGTATTGGGTCTTTAGTCGTAAGAAATCCTGCTACATCATTAACTGCAACACCTTTTCTTTCTATGGCATTATTTGCTCTTTTAGTAAGATTATTTAAATTAGGTTTTAATTCGATTAAATCATCATTACTTTTTAAACTACAACCAGTTAAACCTATTAATAAAATTATAAATAAACTTCTTTTTAATGTTATTTCCATATTTTTCATCCTTATGCCCAATATTCTAATTTACCAGATGATGTTCTACCATTATCCAAGTTCCAATCTGCAAAATACTCTAAATGAGTAGTACCATTACCAAATACTGCTTCATCTAAAACTTTCCAAGTTTGTTGTACTTGAGATACAGCTTTATTAAATATATCATCATAATGCATAGTTTTATTACCAGGTACTTTTAGATTTTCAATAAACTCTTTTTTATCTACTTCTTCAAACTTAGGATATATTGTTCCATCATCTAATCCTATTACATGTCTTGAGATAGTAGGAAAATTCTGAGTTTCTTCTATTTTTGATACAAAGAAATGAAATCCACTATGCCATGTATCAAACTCAGGTTTATTAACTAAATATTGTTCTTTACTTAATAGCTCTAGCATTTTTTCCCATACTAAAGAAATAGTTTTATTTAATTTACCAGTATCCCCATTATCACTACACTCTTTTCCAAATAAAGATAACTGTTCAGTTTCAGAAATTTCTCCATAACCTGTAATTTTTTTATAAATATATACATCTTGATGCATTTCACAGTTTCTATGAGCTGCTTCATGACCTTCATATGTACCAACTTTTAATTCAACTACTGGATGAATAACTACATCTGTAACTATATGTCCAGCAAGTCCACAAAGCCATGCAAAAGCTCTTCCTTTATCTTCTTCATCTTTGATTGCTTTAACTTCTTCAATACCTTTTAAAATGAAAGATTTAGTTTTCATTTCTAAATGCATTAAATCTGCCCATGTTTTATGTTTTTCAGTAATTGCTAGATATGGATAATCTGGACTAACAGAACCTAATTCTATAAAACTTGAGTAATCTGCTAATACACTAAGTGCATCATTACTAAGACCTAATTCTTCTAATTCACTTTCAGTAAATGATTTATTTACAACTGTTAAGTGTGCGTATGCTCCTGCCATTGTTTTTCCTTTCTTGTAATATTTTTTAAATAAAATCTTAAGTTAATACTTATATTCTAAAAATTTATTTTTCTAAATTGAAAGCCATTGAAAGACTTAAACCATATTTCTTTTTCTTGCCCTAAAATTATATAAAGTAAAAGATTTTGCTCAAATTTACTTTTATAATAATTTTTTACAAAAGTTTTGTAATCTACATATGATGGTTTCGGATTAAATTCAGGATGGGTATGCCAATCTCCTAAATAAGTGATTGTTCCTTTACTTTTTTCCCAAATTTCATTCATCTGTTTTTGTAAACATGCTACATTTAATTCCAATCCATATCTGCTATTAGTAGTATGCTTACATACTAAAATATGCGTTATTTGAATCCTATTTGAGTTAGGATAGAGTTCTCCCATAAGAACACCTCCCGTCTCACTATCACTATCTTTTTTTTGCCTATAAGATAAAAGTTCATTTACTAACTTACCATCTATATTAATTATTAAAGATTTTGAAGTGAATTTTATTGTTTTCAAAATAACTCTTTTGTATAAAGCATAAATGAATCAAGATCTTTATAATCTTTTTTTAAATGCTCTTTTACATCAGCTAAATTACCTATTGAAGAAACTATTGGTTTTATTTTTTGGTCTAAAATATATTGAACAATCATATTTGCGAAATGATTAACATGCATTTCAGAATTTAAAAAAGAATAAGGCATATAACTTGAATTACATCCAACATCATCTTTTTTTAAACTTTTTCCATATTCATCTTCTAAGATAATAAGTTGTCCAAAGATTTCATCAACAATGTCAGGAATATAAGATTTCAAATCTATAGAATCTTTCTCAAATAAAATTCCATGTCCAGCAATTGCATTTGCTTCTACCCAACATGAAATTACACTTGGTAATTCTCCTAAGATTGCATCTTTAATCATTTTTGTTTCAATAATTGTTGCATCACTGCCTACTGCACTTATAATCAAATCACAAGATTTTAACTCTTCATAACAATTTACTACATTATCTGCAATGGCATTAATATTTACACCTATAAACTGTTTTTTAAAAAAGTTTTCTAAAGCTAATGCTTTATTTATATTGACATATTCCATACCTAAAAGATGTCTTGAAATATTATCAACGCTAAGTCTATCTAGATCAATTAGCACTAAATTAGTACATCCAACTTTTAAAAGTTTATAAGCTAAAGATGCCCCAATTGAACCACATCCAATAATTGCAATTTTTTTGTCTTTTTGATTAATAGATACATTCATTTCACTACCACCTCTTGAAAAAACTCTTTTCATACTTATATCTTTTGCAATTCCTCCGTTAAGTTTTCTATTTATTCTTAAAGGATTTTGAATATCTATAATTGGATTTAAAAGTTCATTTTTTTTACCTATTTTGCGTTTAGCTGTTTCTATAAATAAAAAAGAAAAATGTTCATTACCATTTGGTAAAATAAAAGAAAATAAAAGTCCATTGAATAAATTCTTTATGGACTTTAAATTCTTAAATTCTTCAAAATATTCAGTATTTCTTATTACATCTAAAAACTCTTTATAGTTAATAGGTATTTTTGATGGAAAATTATCTTTAAAATTTATATAAAGAATTTTCTTTTTATCATAAGCTATTCTAGAGGCATTAAAAAAGCTTTCTACATCATTTGACTTATCAATTATCATAAGATTTTGAGTAGATTTTGAAATGTATAAATCAAAAAGATTAAAATCACTTTCATGACTTTTGATAAACTCTTTATTATAATTTAAAACTAATCTTGAATAATCCCAATAACTATCAAATTCATCAAATATTTCTTTAGAATCCAATTTACCATTATTAATATCATTTATAAATTGTTCAAGTCTTTTGATATTATCAAACAATAAAAATTCTATATTTTCATAATAAAATTTATCTTTTTCTTCAAACAAACAAATAGCATTAGCATCTATTTTCTCATTTTTCTGCTCTATATGTGGGTAAACAAGAAACAATGAACTATCTTTTATATAAAATTTTGGATACTCTAGGGGAAAAGTATTCAAAATTCTGATTATAATGCCCGTAGGTTTTGTATTGACCATGTATTCTTTTGTCATAGTCAATACTTTATTTTCACTTGGTATGTTTAAAAATCCAATTTCCTCCAAATACGTTTCTGCCAGGATTTGTTCTGAAGTTAATTGTTGATTTTTATGCATATCTTCCTGCTAAACCACTTTTCTCTGGTTTTTTTGTTACCATAGGTTTTTCTTCTACATGTGATTCACTACCTAATACTAAAGTTGCACCGAGACCAACATCTCCATTATCTGAACCAGTTTCATCTTTTATATAAGATGTAATACCATAATTCTTAACAGCTTCAATTCCATGATCTCTCATAACTTTTGTTGTGTAAGTCTCACTAGTCCCTATAATCTCATGATTTTTTGCTTTAAGATTAAAATAATGACTAGCATCACTAGCTTCTAGTCTTTGATAATTTTCATCAAAAGGACAGTGTTTTTGTGTTGATTCTATACCATTTAATGCACCATGTTTACTTGCATAATTTTCTGATTTTAAAATCACCTCATGATTTGGAGCCTTTAATACCCAATGGTAAGGCTCTTTTATACCACTATGTTTTATAAGGACATAGTAACCTTTAGAATAGTCGCTCAATGTGACTCCTTTAAAATATATTTCCATTTTTACTAAAGAATAAAAACAGATGACTAATTATACACAAAAAAGAAATAAAAATCAAATTAGTTTCTTAAATTAAATAAATAAAATATATTATTTATTCTAAATTATAGAAATATATTTCAGTATTTATATATAAAAACAGAAATCTATCTCTATATTATTAGATATCTTATGTTATACTTACAATAAAATTTACTTATGAGGAATACATAATGAATGAAAGAATCAAAGACATTTGTTTAAAATTGTATGAAAATAATATACTATGTACAAAAGAAAATTTAGCAGCAGAATATAATGTTACTATTAAAACAATTGAAAATACTCTTAAACCATATTCTGAAGAAATTATATATGACAAAAAACTAAAAAGATATAGATTTACAAATTTATTACCTAAATATATACCTTATAAGATTTTTTATAAGATTTTTAAAGAAAGTATAAATGACAGCTTCTTAAAAGAAGATTTCTTTATCATTGACAATTTAGTTAATAATGATAATAACTTATTTATGATTGAAACAGAAAAATTATCAGATATGTCAAAGAAAATCATAATATTTACATTAGCTATAAATAATAATTGTGTTCTTGAAGTTGAATATACAACAAATGGAGAAGAAAGTTATTCAAGATTTATTAAGCCACATACTATTTTCAAAGATACATTTTCATATTATTGCTTTATAAGCTATGAAAAAAGAAATAATGAAAATATTGGTGAATTAAGGTCTTTTAGATTTGATAAAATAGGTGAAATTAAACTCGTAGAATATATAGAAAATGAAATATTTAAAAAAGATATTTATGGTAATAAGTATGGGGAATATAAAAAAGACAAATATGTTATTTTAATTTTTAATAAAAATAGTGCTAGCTTTTTTCAAGATTCTGGTCTATTTAACAAACCGGAATATGAAGTTATCATAGGTTTAAATTCTGAGCATGTTACAGTAAAGATGTATTATAGAAATTTAGACTTAGAAGTTATTTCTATACTTCAAAGATGGATGCCACAAATTAGAATCCATCCAGATGATCCAAAGAAAAAAGAAATTGAAAATCAAATTAAATACAATTCAGATTTATTTTTAATGGGAACATCTATCTAATCTAATTATTTTCTCATAAATTAAAATTGTGACGCAATTTGTGACGGCTTTTAGATAGAATATTACTCAATTATTAAAAAGTGATACTATGAAAATATTACATACATCAGATTGGCACTTAGGTCAGAATTTTATGGGGAAAAGTAGAATAGAAGAGCATGAAGCTTTTTTATCTTGGCTTTTAAAAATTATAGATGAAAAACAAATAGAGGTTTTACTTGTATCAGGAGATATTTTTGATACAGGAACTCCTCCAAATTATGCCCTAGAACTATATTATAACTTTTTAAAAGAGCTTTCAAATATAAAAACACTAATCACTACTATTATAACTGCTGGAAATCATGACTCTGTATCAACTTTAAAAGCTCCAAAACAACTTTTAGAAGTTTTAAATATTCATATAATTACAACTGGTGATGAAGATGAGAATGTAATTATTCCTATAAATAAAAATGATGAATTAAAATCTATTGTTTGTGCTGTTCCCTTTTTAAGAGATAGTGTTATTAGAGAATCTTTGAGTGGAAAAACAATTAGCGAAAAAGAAAAATTAGCAAATAGTGGAATCAAAACTTATTATGAAAACTGCTACTCAAAAGCCCTTGAACTAAAACAAGATAAAAATATCCCAATAATTGCTATGGGGCATCTTACAACAGTTGGAAGTAGAAGTTCTCAAAGTGAGAGAGATATTTATATAGGTGGAACTATTGATATAGGAGGTGATTATTTAGCTTCTATGTTTGATTATGTTGCATTAGGTCATCTTCATATAAATCAAATTGTTGGAAATACTGAACATGTAAGATATTCAGGTTCACCTCTACCTCTTAGTTTTTCTGAATCAAAAAATACTCAAAAGGTTAATCTTGTATCTTTTACTCAAAATGGAATAAATATAGAAGAAATAGAAATTCCACTTTTTAGAAAACTTATTGTTATAAAAGGAAATTTTGAGACTATAAAAAATGAACTTACTAAAATTGAAAATAAAAATTCTTGGATAGAAGTTCATATAAAAGATGATAATGCAATGTTTGTAAATGGTGAAATCAGACAACTTGCTTCAAAACTTGAACTTACTTTATTAGCAGTAAAAATAGATAAAAGTGAAAAGCAACTAAAAGCAAATGAGTTAAAAGTAATAAGTTTAGATGAACTATCAGTTCAACAAGTATTTGAAAAAAGATTAGAACTTGAAAATTTAGAAGATAAAGATTTTGAAAATGAACTAGTTTTAAACTTTAAAGAAGTAGTTTCAAAGGTGCAAAGTCTATGAAAATACTAAAAATTAAATCATTAAATATTAACTCACTAAAAGGTGAGTTTGAAATAGACTTTGAAAAGTTTTTAAAAGATGAATCCTTATTTGCTATTACTGGACCAACTGGTGCTGGTAAAAGTACTATTCTAGACATTATCACTTGTGCCTTATATGGAAGAACTGCAAGATTATCTAGTCCTCCAAATGAACTTATGAGTAGACATACAGCAGAGTGTTTATGCGAAGTTGAATTTGAGGTAAAAGGAAAAGTTTATGTGAGCTCTTGGAGTCAAAAAAGAGCTAGAAAAAGTCCTAATGGAGCTTTCCAAACTGCAAAAATGGAAGTTAGTGAAGTTGAATCGGGAAAAATCCTAGAGTCATATCTATCAAAAGTTCCGAAATATATAGAAGAGTTATCTGGACTTGATTTTGACAGATTCATACAATCTATGATGTTAGCTCAAGGAAGTTTTGATGCCTTTTTAAAAGCAAAGGAAAATGAGCGTTCAAGCTTACTTGAAAAGATTACTGGAACACAAATCTATAAACAAATATCTCAAGAAATATATCAAACTTATACTAGAAAAAATGATGAGATTAAATTGGATGAAAATTTATTAGGTAATATTGAATTATTATCAAATGAAGTAGTTATTGAAAAAACATCTGTTTTAAATAATTCAAAAGTCCAAAAACTAGAACTTGATACAAAGGGAAATGAACTTAAAGTTATTGCTAGTTGGCTTGAAAACTTACAAAAATTAGAAACTGATAATACTAAATATATTCAAGAATTTGAACAAATAACTCTTGAAATAGAGAATAAAAAAGAAGACTTTGTTAGATTAGATTTAGCAAATAAAGCTTTAAATGTACAGCCAATATATCAAGAAAAGAACTCTTTAACTCAATTGATAAATCAAGATAAAGAAAAGCTAGAAAAACTTCAAAAAGATATAGAAGATTTAAAACAGCTTTTACAATCAAAAACAAATGAATCTATAAAATCAAAAGATGAATTAGATAAAGAGAAAATGTCATTTGATTTAAACTCTAAAAAACTTCAAGAAGTGAGAACAATAGAAACTAAAATAGAATCAAAACTTCAAAATATCAAAGATTTAGAAAATAAAATAAGCTCTCAAAATGAACAAAAAACAAAACTAAATGAAGATTTGAACATAGTAAAAGTAAATCAAGAAAATATAGTAAATGATTTAAATATTGTAAGCGATTATCTAATAAAAAATAAAAATGATGAATCATTAAAAGAAGAAATACCTTTAATCTCAAAAAATGTAAATGATTATAAAGATGTAGTAAAACTTTTAAAACAAACAGAAGAAAGACTTCAAAATACCACTTTAGATGAAAAAAATCTACAAGATAGTTTTACTAATACAAAAAAAGAGTTTGATGAAATAAAAGAACAGTTTGATTTAAAAGATAAAGAGTATAAAGATTTAGAAGCTCAAACTTCAAGTTTTAATCAAAAAGAAACAAATAATAGAGATAGATTAAAGAGTATTGAAAAACTAATTATTTCTATAGATGAATATAAAAGATTGTTGGAATCTATTTTAAAAGAAGAAAATATCATATCATCTTCAAAAGATGAATCAAAAATTATAAAAATAAATATAGAAGAAAAAACAAAACTAATAAATGAAATCCAAACACATATCCAAACTCTAAATGATAAAAGAGAAGCAGAACTTTTAATAGCAAAATATGAGAGTGATAGAGTAAATCTAAAAGAAGGTGAAGAGTGTTTCTTATGTGGTTCAAAAGAACATCCATTTGTAAATCATAAAATAAGTGTAAATGCTGATGAAACAGCATCTTTAATCGCTCAAAAGAAGCAAATATTTGATGAGGAAAATAAAGCTTTACGAACTATTGAATTAAACTTATCAAAACTTGAAACTAAAATAGAAAGTTCTATTTTAGAATTAAATAAATTATCAAAAAGCAAAGAAGATATAGAACAAGTATTTAGTTCATTAAATTTTATTTTAACAGATGATTCTAAAACAAACTTAGAAGAAGAAAAACAACTTTTAGAAGAAGAGTTAAGAAATATAATAAAAACTAGAGATGAAAAAGAGAAAGTTTTAGCTCAAAGAGATAATCTTCAAAAAGAGCTAAATACTAAACAAACTTTTGTTTTACAAAATGAACAAGAACTTTATAAACTAAAAAGTTCAATAGAACAATTACAAAATGAACAAACTCAAAACATATCTAAAAAACAAAGTTTAGAAGAGGAACTTTCAAATATTTATAGTAAATATGAACTAACATTTGATGAAAAGTTTGAAGAAAACTTTAGAACAATAGTCTCTAAGAAAGATAGTTTTATTAAAAATGAAATATCAAAAAAAGAGCTTGATATAAAACTTCAAAATTTAACAATACAAATAAAAGAGCTTGATACAAAAATCAAATCAATAGAATCAAATTTAAAAACTGATGATGAACAACTTTCTAAAATCTCTAATGAAACAATAGAATTACAAACTCAAAGTAAAGCTATTTTAGATGTATCTGATTTAAA
>JAGOIF010000080.1 GCA_017995775.1 Aliarcobacter sp. | reverse complement strand
TCTTTAAAAGATGTTTTTTCTTTTTCCATATTTTTTAATAAAGCTTCGAGTCTTTCAACTTCTGTTCGAAGTATTTCATTTCTTCTTCTAAGAATTGAGACGTCGTTTTTTAATCTATCATTTTCTTCCATTGCAAGTTTGCTTAATAGTTGATAGTTCATTCTCAATCCTTGTTTTAAACTAATTATTTTATTATTTTACTATGAAATAGATAATTTTGAGGTTTAAATCACAATCAATAACAAAACTTTTATATGTTAGAATAATAAAAAAATTTTTGGGGACAAAATGGACGCAATTGAAGTTATTGTTTTATTAGATGTTGGTGGATTAGAAGATAAAGAAAAGTTCGAAAAACACGTTAAAAGAGAAGGTTTTAAAACAGTTGAAGGCGAAGATTTCGTTTATACAGCACAGTCATCAACTACTACTTTTTCAACGAAAGCCTATATTTTAGAAGTATTTAAAAAAGGACTTCAAAAAAATAGTTTTAATGATGCAAATTTAATTTTTTTATTAAATGAAACGCCTTATCCTACTTATTATTATGATAAAACGACAAATGATTTTGAGTTGGCACAAGTAGAAAAATAGTGAAAAATATTTATGACTTTTTAAAAAACCTAAAAAATGAAAAAAGAGTAAAAGAGTGTCAACTATTAATAGTAAATGATGATAGACAAGCTCAAATTGCATCGGATATTGTCTCTTTCTTAGGATTCAAACCTTTTGTGTTATCCGATTTTAGAGCAAATTTTGGAGATGACTTACTATCTTTTAGTGATGAACTTCAAGATATTACAAAAACTTTGAGTTCTTATTATTCATATAAAAAACAAGATAAAATCCTTATTTCACCCATCCGAACTATTTCATATCCACTTCCAAAAGAAAAATGCTTTGATAGTTTTACAATAAACTTTGCAGATACTATTAAAATCGATGAGCTAAAATCAAAACTATACAACTGGGGATACTATTTTGTAGATATCGTTACAAGTGAAGGTGAAGTCTCTATTAGAGGAGATATTATTGATATTTGCCCTTTAGGAAGTGAGTTTGGGTTTAGAGTTTCTTTATTTGATAATGAAGTTGAGAGTATTAGAAAGTTTGATATTGAAGATCAAAAATCATCAAAAGAAGAGATAGAAACATTTTCAATAAATCCAGCATTTTTAGCACTTGATGATGAAGCACTTGAACAAATAAATGAGAAAATTGATAGTATTTCAAGTGATGCCTTTATAAAAGATATTCACTCTTTAGGATTTTGGTACTTAGATAATTTAGGTGAATATTTACCACAAAATTTAAGTTCATTTATCACTCAAGATGCTCTTGAAGAGCTTGAAGAAGTTTATGTTTTTGAAGAAAAAAGAATAAATAAAGATAAGTTTTTAGTAACTCCTCAAATTTATAATAGTAAAAACTATCAAGAAATCGCCCCTGCAAATGTAAAAGAGTTTATATCTTTTCATAAAGAGAAAAAAATCACAATCATCTCTGGAACGGAAGCCAAAGTTAAAGGTTATGATTTAGATTTAAATGATAAAAAAATCAAATATATTTTTGAAAACTATATTTTAAATCTAGTAAGTAACGACGAAGTAATCATTTCACTTAACAAAGAGATAAAAAAACGAAGAAAGAAAAAAGTAAAACTTGTACTTGATGAACTTCAATTAAATGATTATGTAGTTCATGAAAAACATGGAATCGGACAATACAAAGGAATCGAGCCGGTTACAGTTATGGGTGCAAAAAGAGACTTTGTAATAGTTATGTATGCAGATGAAGATAAGCTTTTGATTCCTGTTGAAAACATAGATTTAATTGATAGATATGTGGCAGATGGAAGTTCTTATGCTGTTGTTGATAAGCTTGGCAAAGGAAGCTTTGCTAAATTAAAAGAGAAAGTAAAAGATAGATTATTTGCCATTGCAAATGATATTATAAAAATAGCAGCGGCAAGGGAACTTGTAAATGGAATTCAAATAAATACGGACAAAAAAATACTTGAAGATTTTCAAAAAAGTGCAGGGTTTGATTATACTAAAGATCAAAAACGAAGTATCAAAGAGATTTTTACTGATTTAAGTAGCGGTCGAGTTATGGATAGACTTCTTTCAGGTGATGTTGGTTTTGGTAAAACAGAAGTTGCAATGAATGCAATGTTAGCTGTTATTTTAGATGGTTTTCAAACAATTTTTGTTTGTCCTACAACACTTTTGGCAACCCAACATTATCATAGTATGCAAAAAAGATTTTCTGAGTTTGGAATTAGTATTGCAAAACTTGATGGAAAAACAAATGCAAAAGAAAAAGCGCATATCAAAAAAGGTCTAGAAAGCGGAGAGATAAAACTTGTTATTGGAACGCATTCTCTTTTAGAAATAAGAACAAATAATTTAGCTTTAGTAATCATCGATGAAGAACATAAATTTGGAGTTAAACAAAAAGAAAAATTAAAACACCTAAGAGAAGATGTTCATATTTTCTCAATGAGTGCAACACCAATTCCAAGAACTCTAAATCTAGCTTTATCAAAACTAAAAGGAATGAGCTCACTTTTAACTCCACCAATGGAGAGATTGGGAGTTCGAACTTATGTAAAAGAGTTTAGTGAAAAACTAATTAAAGAGATAATTTTAAGGGAAAAAAGAAGAGGTGGACAACTTTTTTATGTACATAATAACATCGCTTCAATTGAAGTTAAAAAGAAAGATATAGAAGCAATAGTTCCAAATATCAAAATCCAAGTTATTCATTCTCAAATAAAACCAGAACTTGCAGAAAAGGTAATAGACGCCTTTGAAAATAAAGAATTTGATATTTTATTAGCAACTTCAATAGTTGAATCAGGACTTCATCTACCAAATGCAAATTCAATCATAATTGATGGTGCAGATAGATTTGGAATTGCAGATTTACACCAGCTTCGAGGGCGAGTAGGGCGAAGTAATAAAGAAGGTTTCTGTTATTACATAGTTGAAGATAAAAAGAAAATTACAGCTGATGCTGTAAAAAGATTAGTAGCTTTAGAGTCAAACTCATATTTAGGAAGTGGAACAGCTTTAGCTCACCAAGATTTAGAAATCAGAGGTGGTGGAAATATCATAGGTGAAGCACAAAGTGGACATATTAAACAAATAGGATATGGTTTATATTTAAAAATGTTAGAAGATGCTCTTGCCAGTTTAAGTGGTGAAAATAAACCAGAGAAAAAAACAGTTGATATAAAACTAGCAATTTCTGCATATATCTCGGATGATTATATACATGAAGATAGAGTAAGACTTGAGCTATATAGAAGGTTAAGTAAGGCTAGTGATATTCAAGATGTATATGCTATTGAAGAAGAGATGGAAGATAGATTTGGAAAACCAGATATCTTTACAAAACAGTTTATAGAGCTTATTATAATAAAAATTCTAGCTCTTAATAAAGAAATTCAAGCCATAAGCTCTTATGAAATGAATATTACATTTACAAAAAATGATGATACAAAAGAGAGTATTAAATCACCTAGTAAAGATGATGATGATATTATTGCTACTACATTGAGGTATTTAAGAAAGTAAAAGTATCAAATAAAAAAGAGAAAGAAAGCACACTTTCTCTTTTTTATAATTTAGGAAAGAGCATGAATGAATTTAATAATTGTAAGTATTTATGGCGCTCTTATAATAAATCCACTGCAAAATTTATTATAGAAGAATTATACAAAAGCAAAGTGTTTAAAAAGTGGCTTATCTTAGGAAAACTTTCTTTTTAAGAAAATTCCAACTCACAAACCACTTGAGCATGATCACTTTTTACTAAAGAACCATTTTGATTTTTTTGTAAATGCAAATCAAAAACTTCGTAAGAACTTACTTTTGCAATACTATTTTTATCTTTTTTATCAAAATCTTTTGAGACAAATATATAATCTAAAACATTTCCCTTTCCTGCAAAATAGCTCGTTGGAGTTCTTTTTAAACCTTTGAATTCAGGATGAGGATTATAAACTTTTTGTTCATGTAAATGATAAGCATCTATTAGTAAAAAATCATCATTTTTTATTTTTTCTTCATGGTATCTTTTGTTTGATAAAGCATCAATTGTTAGTGAAAATTCTTTATCATTTAAATCAGTTAATAAAATAGCTGGCTTATTTAATCGTTTAATATTACTATAAAGTGAACTTGCTTCACAAAGTCTTTGTTTTAAAGAGTTTGAATAATTGTCTTTTAAAGCCTTTGTAACTTTTTCGATTTTTTCCTTCATTGAAGTATCTTTTGTAAAAATATACTCAAATTCATTTAATCTATTTGATTTTAAATGACAAACATAAACATCAAGTTCTTTTTCATTTGGTAAAATAATAGTTGCTTTGATAGGTTCTCTTGCAAACTTGAAAAAACCTTCAAAGTAATGTTTTTTTAAAGCTGAAAAATCAATGTCAACTTTTTTTAGGCTTTTTATCGGATGTTTTGAAGCAAGTGCAACTGTTGTGCTTATATAAACACTTTCATTTATTTTATGAGTTCTTGCATTATCAATGGTTTTAAAGTATTTAAAACCAAGCTCTTCAAGAAGAGCTTTTAAAGCTTTTTTAGAAAAAACTTCTTGAAAACCAATAATGTCACAATCCATCTGTGTAATTTGTTCTTTTATCCAAGCCTTTTTTTCTTCCCACTCTTCTTGGGTGAATTTCTCTTTTTTTGTATACCATGAATATGGCGGTTCAACAAATTGAAATAGATTAAAAGTTCCTATACGTATTTTCATATTTAGTCTTGTATTGAAATACAATTTCTCCCATTCTTTTTTGAATCATATAAAGCATCATCTGCTTTTTTGTATAAAATTGTGCTACTAGAAATTTCAGTACCTTTTTTTGAAGTAATACCTATTGAAATGGTTAAGTACTTTGCTATCTTACTTGATTTGTGTTCAATCTCTAATTTTTCAATTTCATTTTTTAAATTTTGTGCAAATTCAACAACTTTTATATTATCTAAAATAGTTATAATTCCAAATTCTTCCCCACCTAATCTAAATGCAAAATCACTACTTCTATTTGTGTGTTTTTTTAATACAGATGCAATTTTTTCCAAAGCAAGATCACCTTGTTGATGTCCATAAGTGTCGTTATATTCCTTGAAGTAATCCACATCTAAAATAAGTAAAGAAAAATAGTTATCTTCTCTTCTTGCTCTATTAATTTCTTCCTCAATTTTATTATTAAAAAATCTTCTATTATAAAGTTGCGTTAATTCATCGGTAATAGACAGCTGTTCAATTTGTTTTTTATCGGTTATATTTGTTCTTAAAGCTGTATATCCACTTAATTCATTATTTTTATAAATGGGTTTAATTATTGAATAAACCCAATAAACTTTTCCGTTTTTATCAATATTTTTAATTTCACCTTTCCACTCTTTTTTACTAATTAAAGTTTTCCACAATTCTTCATAAAATGATTCAGGAGTATCGGGATGTTTTAAAATTCTATGATTTTGTCCTATTAATTCTTCTTTTGAATAACTTGTAATTTTGCAAAAAGCTTCGTTAACATCGGTTATGATTCCATTTGCATCTGTTGATGAAACAATTATGTATTCATTTACTAAACTTATATAATCTTGTAACTCTTTTTCAAGATAATTTTTATTTTCAAGGGTAATATTTAAATTATTAGCTAATGAAATAAATTCTTTAAATGTTAAATCATTTGTATTGATTTTCTCATTTTCAGTTGCTGCTTTTTCAAATGAATTTGTAAGATTATTAATATTTATTTTTATATATTTTGATAATCTCTTCGTTGTTATATAAACAGCAAATAATAAAAGTATAAAAACAAGAAGCAATGATTTTACTTGATTTTGAACACTATCTTTAAAAATATTTTCTTTTCTTAAAAGCTCAATTTCCATATCATCTAAATAACTACCAGTTCCTATAAACCAGTTGTATTTTTCATAAACTTTTACAAATGCAATTTTTGTAAATTCTTTACTTGAATCAGGTTTTTTAAATTGATAAAATAAAAAATCCCCATTCGGTTTTGATGCAGCATTTAAAAGATTTTTATATAGTTCTTGATCTGGATAAATTATTGGATTTTCAAGTTTCTTTCCATCATAAACTAGAGCTTTGTTATCCAAGGTATTTACGAAAATATATCCATTCCTTTCAGTTTCATAGTTAGCTAACCACTTTAATAATTCATTTTTATTATCTTCTTTTATCTTTTCAAAATCAATATTTCCTTTTAATTTATTTTGAAGTCTTTCAAATGATTTTTCTTCTTTCTCAATTAAATTAAAAACGCTTTCAATCTCTTTTTTTAGATCGTTCTTTTTTTGTGCTATAAATTCAGCTTTAATATAAAGCTTTTCTTTTTCAAAATTAATATATTGGAACATTATCGAGACTAAAAAAGCCAATGATGTAGAAATAAAAACAATTGAAAAAATAAATTTGTTTATAAAATTTGATAATCTCATATCAGGGGTTCTTTGTATTATATTTACTATACATATTGTAGCTAAAGATAAATATATTCTTCTTTTTTATTTGGTTAAGGTTTCGTTAATATAGAATTCATAAATGGTTAAGAAGATGATGCAATAATTTCACATATCAAAAAAAGGATTTAAAATGAAAAACAAAGCAATAATAGGATTATTTTTAGGAACAGTTTTAGCAGGAAGTTTATATGCAGGAAATTGCAATATGGATGGAAAAATGCAAAAAGGCAATAATGATAGATCAAGTTGTATGATGAAAAATCATAAATCATACAATGGTTCAAGAGATTCTATTGGAATGTTCAAAGAGTTAAATTTAACAGCTGAACAAGAAAAAAAGATTCAAGATATAGTTCAAGAATCTAGAAAAGATAATAAAACTATAAATGAAGCTTTTACAAAAGACTCATTTGATAAAACTAAATATCTAAGCATAATGAATGATAAAAGAGATAATATGTTAAAATCTCAAGCAGAAATCATTGAAAAATCTTATGCTATATTAACAGCTAAACAAAAAGAACAATTAAAAGTTTTAATGGATTTAAAAAAAGAGAAAATGAATTAAAACGAAAGGGTAAACTTTGATAAAAATTGCAATGATAGAAGATGATTTAGAATTAGCAGAAATTCTTACTCAATATTTAAAACAATTTAATATTGAAGTTACCAATTACGAAGAGCCATATTTGGCTCTTTCGTCTTTAAAACTAAATAAATATGATTTAATTATTTTAGATTTAACACTTCCTGGAATGGATGGATTAGATGTTTGTAAAATTTTGGTAAAAGATTTTGATATACCAATTATCATTTCAAGTGCAAGAAGTGATATTACTGATAAAGTTACGGCTTTACAGCTAGGAGCTGATGATTATTTGCCAAAACCTTATGATCCAAGGGAACTTGAGGTACGAATAAAGACTATTTTACGAAGATTTAATCACTCAAATATACAAGAAGATGAACAAAAAGACAAGATGTTTATGTTAAATGAAGAGAAAAAAGAGATTACTAAAAATGGTAAGTATGTTAAACTAACAGCTGGCGAGTTTGAAGTTTTATCTCTTTTAGTAAAAAGGGAAGGTTTTGTAATCTCAAGGGAAGATATTTTTGATAACTCTGATATTTTAAATCAAGATTATGAAAGTTCAGGTTCATTGGCTGTAATTATAAATAGAATCAGACATAAAATCGAAGAAAATCCAAAAGAACCACAATATTTACAAACAATTAGAGGAATGGGATATAAATTTATACAATGAATAGACAATCAATATTTTTTACAATAAGCGTTAGTTTTATTATTTCACTAATATTAGTGATAGCCAGTTTTATAGTGTTAATAACCCATGATTATAGAATAAAAGAGGGACAACTTTTAGATAAATATATTCCAGTTATTAAAATGATTTCAAGACAAGAAAAAATAGGAATTGATGAAAGTTTTTTAAAAAATCTTGAAGAAATTGGATACACACTTTTTTTAGATATAACAAAAATAAATGCAATTACTTACAATCCACAAACAAAAATTCTAGTGGAAAAAAATCACTCAAAACAAAATGATATATTTAGAATTATTAATTTAGATAATACAAATTATATATATATCAAAAAAAGAAATGATACGGTGTTAGTTCAAGATAATGAAAGCTTAAATAGTAATTCTCAGTTATATATTATTTTAGTTTTTTCAATTTTATTAATTACTATTATTTTGGTTTATTTAATAACACTTAGAAAATTAATGCCACTTAAATTACTAAAAGATAAAGTTAAAACATTAGGTGATGAAAACTTTGATTTTGAGTGTTGCAATATGAACGGTAAAGATGAAGTTTCACTTTTAGCAAGTGAGTTTAAAAAATCTGCTTTAAAATTAAAAAGTCTAAAAGAAGCTAGAAATATTTTTATTAGAAATATTATGCATGAATTAAAAACTCCAATAACAAAAGGAAAGTTTTTAACACAACTTGAACAAAATGAAGAAAATAATGAAAAATTAAAATCAGTTTTTAATAGACTTGAATCTTTAATAAACGAATTTGCATCAATAGAAGAGCTAATTTCATCTTCAAATAAAATCGAAAAGAAGTTTTATTTTTTAGATGATATTGTTGATAATGCAAAAGATATTTTGATGATTGAAGATGAAAGAATTATTTCAAAATATGAAAATAAAAAAATTGAAGTAAATTTTAAACTATTTTCAATAGCAATTAAAAATCTAATAGATAATGCAATAAAATATTCACCAAATAAAGAAGTAATGATAAAAAGTGAAGATGAGAATATAATTTTTGAAAATATTGGAAAAGAGTTAGAATCTCCACTTGAAAAATACTTTGAGCCATTTTTTACCCACGAAGATAAAGCAAAAGACTCTTTTGGTTTAGGATTATATATTATTTACAATATTTTAAAAGCAAATAATTATAAATTAGAGTATGAATATGAAGATGGAATAAATAGATTTATTTGTAAAAAGGATGAACAATCTACGATATAGCAATACTAGGAGCAGGTGCAAGTGCTTTGATGCTTGC
>JAGOIF010000079.1 GCA_017995775.1 Aliarcobacter sp. | reverse complement strand
GAAATATCTTTTGTAACCATTTCAATACCAGAACTTTTTGTAAATGCTTTAATGATTGGTAAAAAAGAGTATGTTGCTAAAGCTGGTGCTTCATCAACTTTTGTGTAAATGATTTTTGACATATTGTTTCCTAAATTTGAATTTTAATGTTGCTGTATAGTACCTATATTAATATTTTAGGAAATTGAAAGTAGTTGTATTTAAAGTTGTGAAAAATTGTATGTTTCAATTTTTCACAATTAATTAATTTATGCTATTGAATAAATCTTTGATTGAGGCTGGTTTTTGATTACTTAAATCAGTTTTCATAATATCTTTTGCTTCTTTGTCTATTTCTGTCTCATTCTCTTTTATTTTAGAATTGTTTTTTTCTACACCCACATTTGCATTTATATTATTAATATGGGCAATATAATTTTTAGAAAATTTATGTAAACCGTTATTATTATCCCTTACAAAATACAAATAATCACTTTTTACAGGAAATATAGCAGCTTTAATAGCATCTAAACTCACGGCACAAACAGGATCTTTTGGTAATCCTACTACTTTATAAGTATTGTAAGGACTTTCATCATCTTTTATTCTTTGAGCTGTAACTTTAACATTTGAATATTCGCCATAATTTAGTGTTCCATCCATTTGAAGTTTCATACCACTTCTTAATCTATTATGAATCACACTTGAAACGATTGGCATTTCATTTATGCTTGCTGCTTCTTTTTGTATCACTGATGCTAAACTTAAATAGTAATACCATTTTCTCTTGTCATATATTCCAAATATTTTTTTTGAAAACTCTTCATATTTTTTATTTGTTTGAGAAAATAGATAAAAAATCATATGATCTTCTTTCATTCCCATTGGTAAAGAATATGTATCAGCAAGTATATTTCCATCTGCTTTAAAAGCATATTCATTGTGGATTTGATTTAATTTTTCTTCTGAAAGATTAAATTCAAGAGCTAATTTTTTTAAGAATACATAAGATGTTTCACCTGGAATTAAAGTTATAGATTTTAAAGCAGCTTTTGCATTTGTAAGCTTGTATAAAAAATCCATTTTTGTTATTTTATGTTCTTTTAAGTCAATCCAACCACTTTGAATATAACCAATTGATTTTATTGTTATAACGTCAATAGTATTCATCTCGAAGCCATTTTGATCTAAGTATGATATAATATTACTAGTACTGCCTTTAGGAATAAATAATACTTTTGTTGAAGTTAATGGCATCGTTAAATAATATAAAACTACAATTATACATATAAGGATAAGCTCTATAATGTTGAAGCTGATTAAACCTATTTTTCTTTTTTTCTTTTTAATAATAATATCACTTTTTTCGTTTCTGTATTCGGGCATAAAAATAGACTCTTTTTCCTTCTCTAATATTTCAGTTTCGCAATTCTATATTAAAATGGATAAAAAACTTATTTTAGATATCGAAAATATAGAATTTACGACAAAGAAAAGTAAAACAAATAGTACTTTAGAAGATTTAAGAAAAAATCTTTCAATGTTACCAACAGTCTTAAAAATGTTTGAAAGTATAAATATAAAAAGATTAAAAATTGCAGATAACGAGTTTAAAATTATTTTAAATAATGAAGACTTATATTTGGATAATAAATTTATAAATATCTCTTCAAAGCTCGATATATCATCAAATCAAGTTGTTTTTGAGCTATATTCTTTGTATTTTAAAGATGTGGATCTTATGCTTGATGGTAAGGTTAAAATAGATTATTTTAATGAAAAACTGAACTATTACGGTAAAGCTTATTATGGTGATATTCAAAGTAATATAAATGTTGAAATGAGTGAAAAACTAGCTAGATTTTACTTAGTTAGTGAAACTTTTGAAAATTTGAAATTTCTAAAAAAATTCCTAAATTTACCTGTTGTTGCAGAAGAATGGATGTATGAAAATGTTCAAGGAGAGTTTAAACTTGAAGAATTTTATGGGGAATATGATTTTGAAAAGAATCAAATTATAGAAGAATCATTACAAGGAAATGCAAATATCACAGGTGCAAAAATTAAATTTCACAAAGATATTGATGCCATTGATACAAAAAGTTTAGATGTAAGTTTTAAGAATAATAAACTTCAATTAGATTTAATTGAACCTATATTTAAAGGTAAAAGTTTAGAAGGTAGTTATGTAGCGATTCATGATATTGCAAGTTCTTTAAATGGTCAAGTTGAAGTAAGTATAAAAGCAAATAGTAAACTTGATAAAGATATCTTAGATATATTAAAAGCTTATGAAATAAAACTTCCTTTAGAGCAAAAAAGTGGAAATACCCAAGCTTCTTTAACACTTTTATTTCCTTATGAAGAAAGTAAAGAAATGAGTGCAAAAGGAACATTTTTAGTAAGTGATGCCGAAATCTCAATAGGAAATTTCGCATTTTTTTCAAAGGCAGCAGAAGTTACACTAAATGACTCAATAGTAGAAGTAAAAGATGCAGATTTTAAACATAAAAAAATGATTGATGGTATTGTGAATTTAAGTATTGATACAAAAACTTTAAAATCACAAGGAACAGCAGATATTAAATCTCTTTTAATTACTAAAGATAATGGAGACAAGATTCTACATGTAGAAAATAAAAATACACCAATTTTTCTAGATTTTAATAATGAAACAAATATTGAACTAAAAGAACTAGAGACAAATATAAAAATATCTGATTTAGTTCATGTTGATGTTAATAATCTTTCTAAAATTTATCCATATTCAAAACTATTAAAAGATATAGCTATAAAAGAGGGAAATCTTTCTTTAGATATAAAAGATGATAAAAATATTACATTTAATGCAACTGTAAAAGGTTTAGTTGTTCCTTTGCAACAAAATGGCAAAGTAATAGAAAATCTAGATATTAATGGTTCAATACAAGATAAAAATACAACAATTTCATCTAGTGATGAAAAAATAAGACTAGAAATAAAAAAAGATGATGTAAAAATAATTTTAAAAGATTTGGATGTTGTAATAAATAGTAAAAATCAAAATACTAAAATTGCAAAAGATATAAATATAAATTTAGATAATTGTAAACTAATGCTAGATGAAGATACTTATAATATAAAAAAAGCAAAAGTTCTTCTAAAAAAAGAACAAATAAACTTTGATGCACTCGTAACAGATCTTGAAATACCTTTGAAAAAAGATAATAAGTTAATAAAAGAGTTAGATTTAACAGGAGTTTATACAAAAGATTTAACAACTATAAGCACTAAAAATAAAGATTTGATAGTGAAATTAAAAAACAATTCAACTTCTTTAAATATTGATGGATATGATGTTTTTTATACAAGTACAGATGCAAAAGAAATTCTTGAAGATAAAAAAGATATTCGAAATCTAAATATCCAAGGAAAAAACTCAAATATTATTATAAACGATAAGTATAAGTTTTTAGCAGATAACTATGAAATTAACATGACAAAAGATAGTAAATATATTAATTTAAAACATAAAAATACAGATATTACAATAAAAGAATCAAAAGATAAAAAGATTGATATATTTTCAAATGAAATAAGTGATGAATTTGTTAATGCAATTTTTAATAAAAATGTATTTAAAGATGGAAAGATCTTATTTCTAGCAAATGGAGATATAAATAATCTAAATGGAAAAATCATTATAGAAAATAGTAATATCGATGATTTATCTATTATAAATAATCTTCTTATCTTTATACATACCTCTCCAGCTCTTTTAAATCCACTTCTAGCACTTCCTTCTGTTGTAGGAATGGCAACAAATTCAGGATTTAATCTAACGGCATATAAAATAGTAAATGGAGTAATTGAGTTTACTTATAGTAAAGAAAAAGATTTAATTGATATTAAAAAACTAATAACTGTTGGAAATGGAATTGATTTTGATGGTAAGGGGAAAATTGATTTAAATAATATGACTATTAATTCTGATATTAAATTAATTTTTCTAAAAGATTATTCGAAAATTGTGGGAATCATACCTGTTGTTAATTATGTTTTATTAGGAAACAACAATAGAGTGGAAACGCAAGTGAATCTATTTGGAGACTTAGATAATCCTAAAATATCAACAAACCTTACAAAAGATGCATTTAGTATACCTATGAATATTGCAAAAAGAATATTAAGCTCACCTTCAATGCTTTTAAATTTTATAACAGGAAAAGATAGTGAGGAAGAAGTTTTAGAAAAAGAGAAAAGAATAAATAAGCCTTCTGAATAAAAGGCTTATTTTTAGATTAAATTATAAATAAGAATATAGTTTATTCGTTTCTTAATACATCAATAACATCAATATTAGTAGCTTTAGAAGCTGGATAATAAGATGAAATTAGCACAATAACAACAGCACCTATAATAATAGAAATAAAATCACTCATAGCTAAATCAAGTGGAAGTTTAGCACTTCCATAAACATCAGCAGGTAAAGTAACAATATCAAAGTTATCTAATAACCAATAACCAATAAACCCAAGAGCAATTCCAGTTACAATTCCTGAAAAACCTATGATTGTTCCAACTCTTAAAAAGATTGTTTTAATCTCTTTAGCAGTTGCTCCCATAGATAAAAGTAGGGCTATTTCTTTTCTTCTACTCATAACAGTCATTAAAAGTGATGAAATGATATTTAAAGATGCAACTAAAATAATTAGCATTAAAACGATAAATAAAGCAGTTTTCTCCATTTTCATAGCAGCAAAGAAGTTTCCATTTTGTTGCCACCATCCTACTATTCCACTATTTGTATTTTTCAATGAAACTTTTAATTTTTCCATATCAGCAAAGGCATCATCAGAATGAACATGAATACCATCATAGGTTCCAACTTCTTTTTTTAGAAGTATTTGTAAGGCTTCCATAGATGTATACATATAAGATTTATCATAAGCATTTAGCCCTGATGTAAAAGATGTAAGATAGGTAAATCTTTTCATTTTAGGCATCATAGAAAAACCAGTTGGATTTAATTCTGTAAAATACAAAGTTGCTTTCGCTCCATCATTTAATAAAAGTTTATCAGTTATTCCCGAACCTGTTATAATATCGTATTTATCAGGTTGTAAATCTCCTAATGCTTCTTTATAAATAGGATTTATTAAAGCTTCTTTTTGTGGTATTACACCAAAAATCATACCTCCACTCATAGCATCACCACTTTGAATAATTGCTTGTGATGAAATAAATGGTGAAAATTTTAAATCTGGATATTCTTTTTGTAGTTTTGTTAATAACTCTTCATTTAAAGAATTATCCATTTTTGGATAAATAGTCAAAGGATAGTTCATCGTGAAAAGTTTTCGTTCAAATTCTTTAGCAGTTCCATTCATAATAGCCATAGAAAGTATTAAAACCATAACACCAATAGAAACACCTACAAATGCCAAAATAGCACTTATAGATATAAAAGGATTTTTTTTATCGAATCGTAAATATTTTTTTACAATAAAATTAACTAATTTTTTATTCAAATTAGTTTCCTGCTGCTAAACCAATTTTAGGACCACTTTTTCCACAACAATTTTTATATTTTAAACCGCTTCCACAAGGACACTCTTCATTTCTAGCAATTTTTCTATCACTATTTCTAACAGCTTCTTGGGCAACATTTGTTGTAATATGTTCAGTTGCTTCTTCCATTTGTTCTTTCATTCTAGCGATTGCTTCTTGTTCTTTTTGTCTATCTTCATTTGATTGAAGTTGAATAGTAAATAAAATTTTAATAATTTCATATTTGATACTTGAAATTAGCTCTATAAACATATTATAAGACTCTTTTTTGTATTCAACTAATGGATCTTTTTGATTATAACCTCGAAGACCAATTCCAGCTTTTAAAGTATCCATTGAATATAAATGTTCTCTCCACGCTGTGTCTAAAATTTGTAGGTATAAAATTCTTTCGATTTCATTTTTTTGTTCAATCGCAGCCATTGCCATTTTTGAATCATAAACTTCTTTTAATATAGTTGCTAATTTTTCTTCTAAATCCTCATAAGAATCTGATTTTAAATCTTCAAGAGTTAAAATTAATCTTAGTTCTTCTTCAACTTTAACTTTTATAAATTCTAAATCAAAATCTTCCGTTGGCATACCTTTTATAATATGAGCATTTAATAATAAATTTTGAACATATTCTCTTCTGTTTTCTTCAAGTTTTGAACTAATATCAAAATCAGGTTTTAATAAGTCATTTCTAAAAGAATAGATTACCTTTCTTTGTTGATTCGCAACATCATCATATTCAAGTAGGTGTTTTCTTGATTCAAAGTGCATTGCTTCAACTTTTTTCTGTGCATTTTCAACAGCACGTGTAACCATTCTAGATTCGATATGTTCACCTTCTTCAATACCTAATCGCTCCATGATACCTTTGATTTTATCACTTCCAAATATTCTTAAAAGATTATCTTCTAAAGATAGGTAAAATTGAGATTCACCTTTATCTCCTTGCCGTCCAGCTCTTCCTCTTAACTGATTATCAATTCTTCTACTTTCATGTCTTTCAGTTCCAATAATTGCTAATCCACCAAGATCTAAAATCTCTTTTGTAAGCTTAATATCAACTCCACGTCCAGCCATATTAGTAGCAATCGTAACCGCACCTTTTTGACCAGCATCGGCAATAATCTTTCCTTCTTTTTCGTGTTGTTTTGCATTTAAAACAGTATGAGGAATTTTCTTTTTAACTAATATTTCATGTAATTTTTCTGATTTTTCAATAGAAGCAGTTCCCACAAGAACAGGTTGTCCTTTTTCGTGTAACTCTTTGATTTTATTACAAACAGCTTCGAATTTTTCAGCTTCACTTTTATAAATCAAGTCATTTTTATCAATTCTTTGAACAGGAACGTTTGTAGGAATTGACACAACATCAAGTTTATAAATCTCTGCAAACTCAGTAGCTTCTGTTTGAGCAGTTCCCGTCATACCAGCTAATTTTTTATACATTCTAAAGTAGTTTTGAAATGTAATATCTGCAAGAGTTTGAGATTCATCTTGAATAGCAACACCTTCTTTAGCTTCTAAAGCTTGATGTAAACCTTCACTAAATCTTCTTCCTTCACTTAATCTTCCCGTAAACTCATCAACAATAATTACAGTGTTATCTTTTACAACATAATCAACATCTTTTATAAAAATATAATTTGCTTTTAAAGCTTGATCTAAACTATGTGATAACATAGCATTTTCAATAGAATAAAGATTATCTACATCAAATAATTTTTCAGCATTTTCATGCCCTTGCTCTGTTAGCATTACTGATTTGTTTTTTTCATCTACAATAAAATCGCCTGTAGTACTAGGTTTTTCAGAAGCATTTTTTGGTTCTATTAAAATACCTTTTTCTAATTTAAGTGCTATTTTATTAGCTCTATCATAATCAGAATTTTTCTTATTTGTAGGTCCTGAAATAATCAAAGGAGTTCTTGCTTCATCAATTAAGATAGAGTCAACTTCATCTACGATTACGAAATTGTGTTCTCTTTGAACTTTTTCACTAATATCGTAATTCATATTATCTCTTAGATAATCAAATCCAAACTCGTTGTTAGTTCCATAAGTGATATCGCAAGCGTATTGAGCACGTCTTTCTTCATCATTTTTTATTCCACCAACTACAGCTCCAACACTAAATCCTAAGAAATTATATAAAGGTCTTAATTCATTTGCATCTCTACTAGCTAGGTAATCATTCACCGTTACAACGTGAACACCTTTTCCACTTAGAGCATTTAACGAAACAGCTAAAGAACCAACTAAAGTTTTACCTTCTCCCGTTTTCATCTCTGCAATTCTTCCATCATGTAAAACCATTGCACCAACAAGTTGTACATCATATGGTCTCATATTTAAAGCTCTTTTACTAGCTTCTCTTGTAATTGCGAAAGATTGAGGTAAAACGTCATTTAATGATTTTTCTTCTTTTTGTACAAGCTCTTTAAGCTTATTAAATTCATTTTTTAATTCTTCATCACTTAAATTCTCATAATTACTCTCTAAAGCTGTAATCTCTTCAGCTCTTTTTCTATATTGCTTAACTTCTCTATCGTTTCTTGTACCAAAAATTTTTGAAAAAACATTTAACATAAAATTAGTTCCTTTTCGTTATAATCCCGAAGATTATATAAAAAAAAAGGTTAAAGTATGTTTTATAAAATAATAATCTCTTCAACACTATTTTGTCTGTCTTGTTTTGGGGCAAATGATATTAAAAATTTAGACTCTTTTAAAGCAAATTTTTCACAAATTATTACTTCTACCTCTGATAATATAATTGAATATAAAGGTGAAGTTTTCATAAAAAAAAGCGGAAAAATTTTATGGAAATATAAAACACCAGTAGAAAAAAATGTATATATAAATGATAATTTTGCCGTGGTTGATGAACCAGAATTAGAACAAGCAATTTTTACAGAACTTGAAAGTGAAATAAATATTATTAAACTTTTAAATAGTTCAAAAAAAATAGATAATAATTCATATAAGGCAAATATTGAAGATGTTGATTACATAATCAAAACATCTCCAAGTGATGATAAAATTCAATTTATAAACTATAAAGATAAACTTGAAAATAAAGTAGAAATAAAATTTTCAAATGTAATTCAAAATGGTGAAATAACAGATGATATTTTTAAATTTGTAATTCCTGATCATTACGATATTATCAGAAAATAAATTTTAAGAAAAAATAGCTATAATTCCAGCTTAGGTAAACCAGACAATAGCTTGATTAAAATCAAGAGGAAAGTCCGGGCTGCTGTGAAGTATGGTTCCATTTAAATAATGGCTAGGGTAACCTAAGGGATAGTGCAACAGAGAATAGACAGCCGATTTATCGGTGATGGTGAAACGGTGGGGTAAGAGCCTACCAGACTTTTGAGTAATCTTAAGTGCTTTGTAAACCCAACCTGCAGCAAGAAGACTAGGTAATTACTTCACGAGTGGGGTCTTCGCAAGACTACTAAAGTAATTTAGTAGCTAGATAAATTATTGTCTTAAAAACAAAACGCGGCTTATTGGTTTACCTACCTATCTTACAACTACTTACAAACCACTACAAAATCAGCATTTATTAAAAATAAAAAATCCATCTAATTACAATTATTAC
>JAGOIF010000193.1 GCA_017995775.1 Aliarcobacter sp. | reverse complement strand
ATGCTTTTGATTTATTAACTTTGATATATGAAGAAGAGGGATATAGTAAAAGTGAAATCCCAACACTTATTTTAGAAAACAATCTTTTTGGATGTGATATAGACAAAAGAGCATCAACACTTGCAAACTTTGCTTTAACTATGAAAGCAAGACTATATCACAAAAGATTTTTCAAAAAACCTACAAATGCAAATATAATAGAACTTCAAGAGTTTGGTACACAAGAGTTTAAAGGAATCAAAAACTTTGGTTCACTACTTGCTCCAAAAGATATACAAAGTTTTGATGATGGGATATTTTCAAAAAACAATGCCCAATATGATTTACAACTAAAAATCCTAACTTCAACTTACTCATGTGTAGTTACAAATCCACCATATATGGGTGGAAAAGGTATGAATGCAGAGTTAGCAGATTTTGTAAAAAACAGATACCCTGATAGTAAATCTGATATGTTTGCAGTTTTTATAGAAAGAGGTTTAGAACTTACAAAAGTTGATGGATTTATGGCTCAAATAACTATGCAATCTTGGATGTTTTTAAGTAGTTTTGAAAAGCTAAGAGTAAAAATTATTGAAAATCATAAAATAGATAGTTTAGTAGATATGGGATGGCATGCATTTGGTAATCCATCTTATCCAAGTACAGCTTTTGTAATTCAAAAAGGTAAATAATGAGTGAGATACAATTTGGGTTTTTACCATACAAAATAAATCTTGATGATTTAGATGAGAATAGAGAAATTAGAGGTTTAAGATGATTTGTGGAGAAGTAGTTCTTGTTTTGAAGAAAGGTGAATAATGAGTGATATAACAAACCAAAACCTTTTTGAAAATATAAAAAATCTAATAGAGCAAACCAAACAAAATGTTTTAGTTGCTGTAAATAGTTCAATGACTTTGATGTACTGGAATATAGGCAAAACTATAAATGATGAAATTCTTCAGAATCAAAGAGCCCAATATGGTAAAGAGATTGTTGCCACACTGTCGCAACAATTGAGTGAGCAATATGGCAAGGGTTATAGTAAAAGAAATCTTCACAATATGGTTAGATTTTATCAAATCTTTCCAATTGTGCAAACAGTGTCTGCACAATTGAGTTGGAGTCATTATTTGCTTATATTAAAACTTGAAGATGAAAAAGCAAGAGAGTGGTATATCAAAGAGTGTGAAGCTTCCAATTGGAGTGTAAGGGCATTGGAGAGACAGATAAATTCACACTATTTTGAGCGAATTTTACTCTCAAGTGATAAAATATCAGTTGGTAATGAAGCAAAAGAAAAAACAAAAGATTTAGTCTATAGCGTAAAAGAGTTTGTAAAAGACCCTTATGTATTAGAGTTTTTAAATCTCTCACAAAATGAAAGGTTTTATGAAAGTGATTTAGAAAATGCTCTTATATCAGATATTCAAAAGTTTTTACTTGAGCTTGGTCGAGGGTTCGCCTTTGTGAGTCGTCAAAAAAGAATAAGTGTTGAAGATGACCATTTTTATATTGATTTGGTGTTCTATAATTATTTATTGAAATGTTTTGTACTTATAGACCTTAAAACTGGAAAACTTACCCATCAAGATGTGGGACAAATGGATATGTATGTCAAACTTTTTGATGATACACAAAAAGCAGATGATGATAATCCAACTGTTGGGATAATTCTTTGCAGTGATAAAAATGAAACGGTTGTAAAATATTCAAGCATAGATAATAAAACGATTTTTGCTTCAAAGTATAAGCTATATTTGCCAAGTGCAGAAGAGCTAAAACAAGAGCTTGAAAAAGAAAAAATATTTTTGGAGAGTAAATAATGGCAACATACATAAGACTAACAGACTACAAAGATAGTGACAGCAAAGAACAAGGATTTTTTAAGAGTGAAAATAGATATGAAGCAAAACAAGATGATTTTACAAAAATTGCTGGAATTCCTATTGCCTACTGGTTAAGTGAAAGAGTGAAAACACTTTTAATAAAAGAAAAACCTTTTGATAATTTTTCTAATACAACAGCAGGTATTATGACTGGTAATAATGAAAAATTTGTAAAACTTTGGACAGAGTTTGAACTTAACAAATTGGGATTAAATCATAAAAAATATGAAGATATATTGAATTTTAAGAAAAAATGGTTTCCTGTTACAAGAGGAGGTGAATATAGAAAATGGTATGGTAATTTAGAAAGTGTAATAAATTTGGAAAATAATGGATTTGATATTAAAAATAGTGGTAAAGATTTTAGATTGCGAGATCCTAAATATTATTTTCAATTAGGAATGACATGGACGGTAGGAAATTCTAAAGCATTTTCTGTAAGAGAAGCTTCAATTGGAACTATTTTTACGAGAGAAGGACAAACTTCATTTCCTCATGAATATTTTTATTATTTAATTGCTCTTCTTAATTCTAAAGTTGTTATTTCATTACTACAAGTTTTAAGTCCAAATGATAATTATTCTATAGAACATATTGATAAAATTCCTACATTGTTTCCTGTTAATATCACAAGAGACTATATAGAAAATATATCTAAAATCAATATTAACATCTCAAAAGAAGAGTGGGACAGCAGAGAAACATCTTGGGATTTCACAAAAAATGAACTTCTTAAACACAAATCAGATTCTAAAATAGAAACTGCATTCAATAACTATTGTTCTTATTGGAAAGAGAAGTTTTATAAACTTCACGCAAATGAAGAAGAGTTAAATAGATTTTTCATAGATATTTATGAACTTAATGATGAATTAACACCTGATGTGGATTTAAAAGATATAACTATCTTAAAAAGTGAATCAATCATCAATGACAATAATGAATTAGAATTTAAAGCAGATGAGATTATGAAACAATTTATTTCTTATGCTGTTGGTGTTATGT
>JAGOIF010000078.1 GCA_017995775.1 Aliarcobacter sp. | reverse complement strand
TATATAAACTAAGGAGAAAAATATGTTTAAAAAATGTCTACTAATGGCTACTCTTGCAGGTTCTGTACTTGCAGCAAATGTACAAATGAATTTAAATGCGAAATATGGTTCAACAAATTTTCACACAGTTGGTGTACAAAAATTTGCTGATTTAGTAAAAGATTATACTAAAGGAAGTGTTGATATTACAGTTCATGCAGGTTCATCACTTGTAAAAGGAAATCCTTTAAAAGCTGTAAAAGATGGAACAGTTGCTATGACTGATATGTTTATTCCATTTACTTCAGGTGGTGGAAAAGTATTTGGTGTTTCTGCTCTTCCTTTTATTGCAACTTCTTATGAAGATGCTTATAGACTTTATCAAGATTCAAAACCAGCTTATGAAGATACAGCTAAAAAATGGAATCAAAAACTTCTTTATTCTGTAACATGGCCAGCTTCTGGATTTTATTCAAATAAAAAGATGGAATCAATTGAAGATTTTAAAGGTGCAAAAACTAGAACATACGATAAAAACTCAGCAGATTTTGTAAATGATGCAGGTGGTAATGCTGTTGCACTTCCTTGGGGGGAAGTTTATTCAGCACTTAGAACAGGAATGGTTGATTCTGTTATTACTTCTTCATCATCAGGAAAAGATGGTAAATTTTGGGAAGTTTTAAGTAACTATACAAAAATAAATTATGCATATCCTTTACAAGCTGTTACTATAAATCTTGATTACTGGAACTCTTTAGATAAAACACAACAAGAAGCTATGTTAAAAGCAGCCTTTGAAATTGAAAAAGCACAATGGGAAGCTGTAAAACTTGAAGATAAAGATGCCCTTGAGATGATGGAAAAAAATGGTATGAAAATAACAGAAGCAAGTGATGATCTAAAAAAACAATTAGATGTAATTGCTAATAAAATGTTAGAAGATTATTTGGCTGATGCTGATGCTCAAACAAAAGAAATATTCAAAAAATATAGAAAGTAAAAAAGATGCAAATATTCTATAAATTCGTAAATAAGCTCTCCCTTTGGGCAGCTTATTTATCAGCTGTTTTACTAATTTCTTTGACCCTTTTGATTTTAACTGAAATCTTTATTAGATATTTTTTCAATATGTCTACAATGATTGCAGATGAATATAGTGGATATTTGTATTTAGCTTCAATCTTTTTAGGATTAGCTTATACTTTTAATGAAGATGCTCATATTAGAATTAATATTATAACTTCAAAAATGAGTAAAAAATCAAATAGATTTATTGATGTGTTTGCTGGATTAATTACAATTGCTATTTTAGGGTTTACTCTTTATCGAACAATTTTATTTACCTATGATTCTTATGAAATGCAAATGGTTTCAGAATCAGTTTCAGCGACACCATTGTACTTAACCCAATTAGTTATGCCTTTGGGAATAACAATTTTTGCTTTAAGTGTATTAGTATTTGTACTGAAAGGTTTAAAAAATGATATCTGATCCATTGGTTTTATCTATTGTAATTGTTTTTATAATGTTTGTTTTTTTATTATCATCAATTTGGATAGGAGTTTCATTACTTTTAACTGGAGTTGTAGGTATGTTGATATTTGATCATAATTTGCCACTTGCAATTTCTGTTTTTGATAAAATGGGAGATTTATTAGCTTCTTCTATTTATGATTCATTGAATTCATGGTCATTGGCTGCTTTACCTATGTTTATTTTAATGGGAGAAGTTTTGTATAAATCTTCTATTTCAACAAAACTTTTAAATGGTTTGATGCCTTGGTTAAACTTTATTCCAGGAAAACTTCTTCATGTAAATGTAGCTGCATGTTCACTTTTTGCAGCAGTTTCAGGTTCAAGTGCAGCAACAACTGCAACGGTTGGAAAAATAACACTTGATGAGCTGAAAAAAAGAGGTTATTCAAAATCTTTAGCATTAGGTTCACTAGCAGGAAGTGGAACTTTAGGGTTTTTAATTCCACCATCACTTATTATGATTATTTATGGTGTTTTATCTGATGTTTCTATTGGTAAATTATTTATGGCAGGAATCCTTCCTGGTTTAATGCTTGCTACTTTATATTCTGTATATATTATGATTGTATCAAAGCTGGATAAAAGTGTTGTTCCACAAGAAGAAGATAAATATGAATTAAAAGATTATGCAAATTCGATAAAAGATTTATTTCCCGTATTATCATTAATTACAGTTGTTTTAGGTTCAATTTATGCAGGAATAGCAACTCCCACTGAAGCTGCTTCTTTAGGAGTTTTAGGAGCTATTATTTTAGCTATTTATTTTAAAAGTTTTTCTTTTGATATTATGAAAGAAGCTTTATTAAACACTATTAAAACCTCAGTTATGATTAGTTTTATAATCATTGGTGCAGGATTTTTATCTCAAGTTATTGGGTTTTTAGGAATCGCTCGAGCTATTAGTGAATATATTGGAACTTTAGGTTTAAGTCCTATGATGTTAATTTTAATTATTGGAATTATGTATATTCTTTTAGGAATGATTTTAGATGGTATTTCTATTGTTGTTATGACTTTACCAATTGTTTTACCAATTATTGTAATGGCAGGATTTGATCCTTTATGGTTTGGTATTTTTTTAGTATTTATGGTTGAATTATCACAAATTACTCCACCCGTTGGCTTCTCCTTATTTGTTATACAAGGTATTAGTGGAGAAAAAATTGAGTATATATTAAAAGCAACTTTACCATTTTTTATGCTAACAATTGCAGCCGTTGTAATAATCACGTATTTCCCGCAAATCGTTGAGTTCTTACCTAATTATATGATAAAATAAAGGAAAGTAAATGCAAGGTAATGAGATGAAAATAAGATTAAATTGTGACATGGGTGAAAGCTTTGGTATTTGGAAAATGGGTTTAGATGAACAAATTATGCCATATATTGATATGGCTAATTTAGCTTGTGGTTTTCATGCAAGCGATGCTATGACTATGAATAAATCAGTTATCCTAGCAAAAAAAAATAATGTCACAATTGGAGCACATCCTGGATATCAAGATTTATTAGGTTTTGGAAGAAGAACAATTCTTTGTTCTCTTGAAGAAATAAAGTCAATTATTTTATATCAATTAGGAGCATTAAGTGCATTTTGTAAAGCTCATGGAACAGCAGTTTCTTATGTGAAACCCCATGGAGCTTTGTATAATGATATGATGAGAGACGAAAATATATTTAAAGCTATTTTAAATGCAATTTCTTCTTTTGATAAAAATATTAAATTAATGATTTTATCAAGTGCTAAAAATGAAGCCTATGAACACACTGCAAAAAGTTATTCAATAACTTTGCTTTATGAAGTATTTGCAGATAGAAACTACAATGACGATGGAACTTTAGTTTCACGAATGCATGAAAATGCTGTTATTTCTGATGATTTAGAGGTTATAAGTAGGGTTATAAATTTAAAAGATAAGGGATTTTTAAATAGTATTAATGGACAAAAGTTATTTTTAAAAACAGATACAGTTTGTGTACATGGAGATAATGAAAAAGCTTTTGAATTTATAAAACTTATAAGAAAAGCCTTATACTAATGGTATTTAAAATTGCTGGTGTTGATTCTTTAATTATCTATTTTGGTGATAAAATAGATGAAAAAATTGCACTAGATGTGAAAAAATCTTATCTTTGTTTGAAAAAATTAAACATAGAAGGAATCATTGAAATTATTCCTTCTTATACGTCTATTTTTATTTCTTATGATATTTTTAAGCATGATTTTGAGACTTTAAAAAAGTTTTTAATAAAAAATATAAATTTAGAATCACAAGAAATTTTTGAAGAAAGAATTATCACAATTGATGTTTATTACAACATTGAAGTGGGCTTAGATTTAGAGTATATGAGCCTAAAAACAAAGCTTAGTATTGATGAGATTATAAAAATTCATTCTGATAAGTTATATGATGTTTATGCTGTTGGATTTTTACCAGGATTTGCATATCTTGCAAGTGTTGATGAACGAATAGCACTTCCTAGACTTTCTAGTCCACGAAAACAAATTCCAAAAGGTTCTGTTGCAATTGCTGATACACAAACAGCAGTTTACCCACAAGCTAGTCCTGGAGGATGGAATATAGTAGGAAGAACAGCAATGGAATTATTTGATAAAAATCTAGAAACCCTATCTCCTTTTAATGTTGGAGATAAAGTAAAATTTAATCCAATATCTAAAGAAGAATTTTTATTGCAAGGTGGAATTATATGAGTTTAGAACTTATGAATAATGCAATTTTTGTCACACTTCAAGATAAGGGAAGATTCGGATATTCACACTTAGGAGTTACAAGCTCAGGAGTTATGGATGAATATGCATATCTTTGTGCCAATAAAATGCTTGGAAATTCTCTTGAAGAAAATATCCTAGAAATAGCTTTTTCAAATGTTGTTTTTAAAGTAAATGCAAATACTCAAATAGCAATTACGGGAGCTATTTGTGAGTTTTTTATAAATGATATTCCAAAAAAATGCTGGGAAACTTACAATGTAAAAGTAGGAGATATTATAAAAATTGCAAAAATACTAGAAGGAAATAGGGTATATCTTGGAGTTTCTGGTGGTTTTGATATTAAAAAAGAGTTTGGAAGCAATAGTACAAGTATAAAAGAAAATTTAGGTGGAATAAGCGGAGATAAATTAAAAAAAGGAGATATTTTACCTTTTAAAAGTTATAAAATTTCTCATACTATAAGACTAAAAAAAGAATTTATTCCTTCTTTTGATTCAGAATTAACATTAAGAGTTATTCTTGGATATCAAGAAAATAATTTTAATGAAGAAGAAAAAAAGAAGTTTTTTTCAAATACATTTACACTAACAAATGATTTTAATAAAATGGCGTGTAAGTTAAAAGGTGAGCCAATATCTTGTGATATAAATGGAATTATTTCAGAAGGAATAAGTTTTGGAGCTATTCAAATACCAAATGATGGGCAAATTATCATTTTACTTAAAGATAGACAAACAATAGGTGGTTATCCTAAAATTGGAACGGTTTTAAGTATAGATTGTTTTAGATTATCCCAAGCAAGGGAAGGAACGAAAATAAAATTTGAAGAAATTTCTTTGGAAAAAGCTTCAAAAAAAGTAAAAGATTTTTATCTATCTTTTTCTTAATTTAATAAGCTTTCAAATATTGTATTTGAAATAACACCTTTTTCAAAAGAAGCTGATTTAAAAGAGTATTTTGTATTTATAAGTACACCTGAATTGCTTTTTAAAGTTGTATTTGATAATAGTTGTTCAAGGTTTTGAATATTTGATAAAACTTCTTTTTTATTCTTATCAAAAATAAAAATAAAAAATTTGTTTTCCAGATATCTAGCAATCTTAAATTCATAATTTTCATCTTTTAGCTTTTCACTAATAAATTTTATTACAAATAACAATAGATTTTTACTAAGAACTTCTTTGTACTCTTTTTGAATATAAAAATAATCAAGAATATCTAAAAGCACACAGATTCCATCTTCTTGAAATTGGGCTTGTGAATCTAAAAATTTATTATAAATCCATTTTCTATTATAGATATTTAACGACTCATCTAAGTAAATTTGCTCCGTTAAAGAATTAATTTCATTTTGCAAAGTTATCATTTTTTTATAAACATTATCCAAAGAATCATCATCTTTATTTAAAATAGCATTCTTTGCATCGTTTGTATTTTCTTGAAGAGTCTCTACACTTGTTAAAATGATTTTTAAATACTCTTCTATTTTGTTAAAGTCCTCTAATATTAATTGGTTTAACTCGTTTGTAAAAGTTTCATCCTCTAAGTTTATTTCTACTTTTTTAGCATGATTAGTAAATTTTTCAAAATAAGAAGAAGGAAGAATGATTTTATTATTTAATAAATCATTTATTGTTAAGTTTGTTATGGTTTCAAGTTTAGTTCGCATGATATTTCACCTATAAGTTCTTCTATGCTCATTGGTTTACCAATATGATAACCTTGAGAATAATCTATTTCAATATTCTTTACATAACGTAAAATTTTTAAGTCACTTACAAACTCAGCAACTATTTTTATATCTTGTTGCTTTGAGAATAATACGATACTCTTAATTAGATTAAAATATATATCTTCATCGATTTTTTTAATTAAAGAGCCATCAATTTTAATATAATCAATATTTAAATTTAAGATATTTTCATAATTTGAAAATCCTGTACCAAAATCATCAATTGCAATTTTTACTTTATGTTTTTTCGCTTCATTAATAAATTCATTTACTAAATTAAAATTTGATACTTTTTCACTTTCTAAAATTTCAAAGGTTATGTATGAACCTATATTATTATTTTTTATTTTTGATAATAAGTTCTTTTTTATTTGCGGATTTAAAATATCAATATAGTCTAAGTTTATGCTTACATGAATTTTGTGCAGTAGTATATAAACTATTATTTTATTAAATAATAGTTCCATTAATTTATTGTAAAGTCGGTATTTTTTTGCTTTATGAATAAAAACATTTGGCATAACAATGTTTCCATTTTTATCAAATATTCTCATTAATGCTTCGTATTTAACAATTTTATCGTTTGTATTATCCATAATTGCTTGAAAATATGGTTCTACAAGATTGTTCGCAATACTATAATTTATTGTTTCAAGTAAATTTGCATTTTCAAATTCATTTTTATATAAAAATGAATCATAATACATATAATGCAAGTATTCTAATTTTGCTTTATGCAAAGCTTTTTCTGCATATATTTTTATTTGTTTATCTTCGCTTTTAGAACAACCAATTGTTACATCAATATTTATTAATGAGTTTTTATCAAGTAATTTAAAATCATTTGAAACTATATTTTCATAAATTAAATTTTTTATTTTTATAATTTCTCTAATTGACAAATCATCATGAATTAATATTTTAAAAACATCAGAGTGGGATTTTTTGATTACTATGTAAGGATTTCGTTTTAAAACCTTGTTTATTTGATGTTGAGTTTTAGTTTTTAGAATATTATTAAGCTGTGCAATAATGTAGTCACCATTTATAAAATTATAAACGGCATTTATATCTTTCATAAATAGTATATCTACTAAAAAAAGGGTTTTTATATTTGATTTTTTAGAAAAAAATGAAACAAATTTTCTTAATAACAATAAAGTAACCTTTTTTCTATAAATTTTTCACGATTATATAGGATTATTCTTTAATATTTATAAAAAAACAACAAAAAATATAAAAAAAATAATATTTTTAAAATAGAAATATTTTTTTAAGCTCAATGTTTAATATAGATTTCGATAAAATCGCGTAATCTTAAATATTAGGAAGATATAAAAATGAATAAAATAAATATAAAAGATTTAGAACTTGATATAGATATAACACAAATTTTAAATTTATATGCTTCAAAAACTCCGATAATTATCGATGTTGATGGAAAAATTTATAATAATGAAGAAGATGTAAAGAAAAAAGCAGTAGTTTATAAAAATATAGATTATAAACAAATGTCAGCTATGCTTGATGCAAAAGCAATAGCAACAACGCTATTTGCAGATTATAAACCAGCAATTACAGGAACTAGATGTAAAATCAAACCGGTTGGAAATTGGCAAAATATAATTGATATGAATAAATATAATATGCTTTATTTTGATCATCAAAGTGATGGAGTAGAAATTTTCGAAGATAAAACTCTTGAAAATTATGGTTGGCAAGCAAGTGCTTTGAATATAAATTATAGAGAAATTAGTGAATTTATCGAAGATTCTTGTGAAGGTGTTTTACTTTGTTATGACAATAATATTCAATTTAATGGTTTTGTAATAGTTGAAAATATAGAAGAAGTAAGAACAAAAGTAAAAGAATATATCATTAATAAAACAAATGAAAATATTAAAGAAGAGACAATAGATATAGAAGAAGATGATGTTATTGAAGCCTTAGAATTTTTTGGAATGAAGGTATAAATATATGGAACAACTAATCCAAGATTGGGGATATGTAGCACTGTTTTTATACTCTTTTGGTGGAGGTTTTGTAGGACTTGTTTTTGCAGGAGTTTTATCATATTCAGGGGATTTAAATATTTACTTATCTATTTTAGTAGCTGGAGTTTCAAACTTTTTAGGTGATCAATTTTTATTCTTTTTAGCAAGAAAAAATAAAAGTTATGCCAAAGATATGATGAAAAAATATGGAAGAAAAATTGCACTTGCTCATCTTATGATGAGAAAATATGGTTCTTTAGTAATTTTTGTTCAAAAGTATATTTATGGAATAAAAACATTAATACCACTTGCAATGGGACTTACAAAATACTCATCAATAAAATTTGCAATTTTCAATATCTTTGCTACCATTCTTTGGGCTATAGTTGTAGGATATGCTAGTTACTCAGCTGGTGAATATATCTTAAGTATTAGTGATGATTTTAAATATGTAGGATTAGGAATAATCTTTGCAATATTTTTAGGAATTTCTTATATTTTTAAAAGAATTGAAAAAAAATAATAAATAAAAAAAGAAGTACTTTATAGTTTTAGGTATAATAAAAAACTATAAAACTATAAAGGCTTTCCCATTTTAATCGAAAACTTCTCACAATTAAATTTATCAAAAGAATTCTTAGCAAATCTTGATTCTTTATCATATACAAAACTTACGTCAATACAACAAAAAAGCTTACCTTTAAGCCTTGATAATAAAGACTTAATCGCTCAAGCAAAAACAGGTTCTGGAAAAACGGTTGCTTTTTGTATTCCTATAATCAACAAATTAGATATTAAAAATTTTAGAATACAATCTTTAATTTTAGCTCCAACAAGAGAGTTAGCAAATCAAATTGCCTTAGAAATTAGAAAAATCTCAAGACATATTCATAATATTAAGGTTCTTACTTTATGTGGTGGAACTCCATTTAGACCTCAAGTTTTATCTTTAAGTCATCAAGCACATATAATTGTTGCAACTCCTGGGCGATTATTAAAACATATTGAACAAAATAATATTGATCTTGAAAATATAAATACATTGGTTTTAGATGAAGCAGATAAAATGCTTGATATGGGATTTTATGATGATATTATGGAAGTTATTAACTCTTTACCAAAAAATAGACAAACACTTTTATTTTCAGCTACATATGAAAAAAATATTGAGAAATTAGCTTCAAATGTACTAAATAATCCAATTACTGTAAAAGTTGAAAATGAAGAAAAAGTATTAATAAAACAAAAGTTTTATGAAGTTGATAATCATAATAAAACAGCATTAATTCCTGCAATAATTTC
>JAGOIF010000077.1 GCA_017995775.1 Aliarcobacter sp. | reverse complement strand
GGGGATAAATTTATATATAAAGATTTATTATTAAACGCAAAAATACATGGAAAGGAAACATAAATAGTGTTTTTTAAAAGTTTTGTATCAAGAAATCAATCTAAAAATGGTGATAATATTTGGATTAGTGTTTGTGGAAATTTATCTGTAATTATTGATGCAGTATCAATTTCAAGAAATCCAGAACTTACTAATAAATTTATTATAGAATTTTTAAATGAACTAGAAAATGACTTAATGCAGCATACAAGTGAAGAAATTATTATTAAGTTAAATGATACTTTAGTACATAAAAATAATGATTTATTAGCGAGTGTATGCGTATTAAAAAAGATTAATAATACAATACATTATAGTTCAGTTGGAAATACTCAAATTATTAAACTGACAAAGCAATCAATGAGTTTATTAATCGATTTTATGAATCAACCTGAAAGTGTTTTGGGGTTACAAGATATTATAATTAAAACAGGTGATTTTTTAATAGAACACGATTCTACTTATATTGCTTCTACGGATGGACTAAATTTTAATGAATTAAAGCATACTGCCTTAGAGACATTGAAAAATAATAATGATTGGTATAGATATGCTGATAGTATAAAAAAAGAGAATGATTGGGCTTTTTGTATATTTCCATTTGAAAAAACACTTAGTTATGAAAATTACGATTGGCCATATTTTCCTTTTGTAGGTGTTCAAGAAGAGTATGAGCACGAAAAAGAAGGTTTGTCAAAAATTGCTAATGTTCTTTTTCATGATTCAGATTTTGAAGGTTTTAAAATATTAGGTGGCGCTGAAATAGCAGTAAAAAATAGTTTTAGAAAATTAGATGGGATTCTTGTAAGTCCATTTGGTGTTGTTCTTCTTGAACTGAAAGATTGGTATGGTGATATTGAAGTACCAATTGAAGGTAGAGGGCTTTTAATGAAAGCTATTTATGAGGGTAATGTACATACCGACACTTCACCAATAGTAAAAATAAATGAAGCTATGGATGATTTTACTTCTTGGAGTATTTTTAAAAACCTACAATTACAAGAAAAGAGAATTGGAGCGGTAATTTTTACACACAAAAATGCCAAAATTAAATGTATAGATGGATTAGGTAATCCTCTTGAGAACATTTACAAAAGTGGAAATATATTAGTATCAAATATTGATAGTTTTCCATATATATTAAAACAATATTGGAAAAAAGATTTAACTAAAGGAAAAAATAAAATTTCGAAAGAAACTATAGATTTTATATGCGATAGTTATTTAGATAAAAAATCTAATTCAATACAAAATGAATTATGTACATCTATTAAAAATGGGAAATACTCTTTTGATTATACAAATAAAGATGAAAATTTATCTACAGAATATTATACACTTTACAAAGGTTTAGATACACGAAAGAATAGTTTTGTTTGGATTAAAGAATATGAATTAACAACTATTTCTAAAGGTTCTTTAGAAGACGAGGCTAATCGAATAAAAAGAGAAGCTGATGCATTACAAGATTTGAATAAATCACATAGTGTACAAGATTTTAAAGATGAGGATCAAATTGGTACAAAGTTATATATTGTTTTAGAATACATTGATGGTTTAACACTTCAAGATTTTTTATTAAATAATAATGTCATACATTCACAAAAGCTTCAAATTATATATGACTTAGCATTGATTTTAAGGGATTTAGAGGATAAATCTGTAGTACATAGAGCATTAAATCCAAAAAATATAATTATTTCATCTAATAATAAACCTATTTTGATTAATTTCGAACTTTGCAAATTAGATTTTTTACCTACTTTGCCACCTCGTGGAAGAAGATTATTAGATAGTGCATATGAAGCAAGAGAAGTTAATGCTAATACAAGTAGTGATATTTCAATCTCAGCAGATATTTATAGTTTAGGACAAATAATTTGTGAAATGCTTAGAGGGAAGTTATTATTTTCAAATCAAAAAGATAGAATGTTAGTAGCAAAACACAATAAAAATTGGCATATTACACTTTGTGAGGAATGTAGTTTACCAAATGTTGCAGCAAATCATTTAAAAAGTATTTTAAGTAATGATCCATCATCTAGACCTACTGTTGATGAATTAATTGAATATATTAAAACTTGGATGGAGGAACCAAATAATGAATAAAAATGAGAGATTAAGTATTGATTTAAAAATTAACCTTGATATTTTAGAAGAGCTTTATTATTCAAATATTACTAAAAGAGGGTTGTACAAAGTATATAATCAAGAAATAGGATCATATTATGCATTAAAAGTATACGATGTAAATATGAATGATGTACAGGACATAGAAAAAGAAATAATTTCATATAATAGAAATGCAAATATAATAAATTTTCCTAAAATACATTATAAGTTTAAACATAATGATTTAGTTTGTATAATAATGGACTGGATTGATGGAAAAACTGCAACAAATAATTTTAAAATTAAACCTAAAGATAGTTTTGATATCAAACATAGAATAAATTATTGTCTTGAAATTTGCTATATACTTCAAAAAATTCATCAAAATAAGATTATACATAGGGATTTAAAACCAGATAATATACTTATCACAAATTCTAAAGATGCTAAAGGTGGGGTTAGTATTATAGATTTTGGATTATCAGCTTTAAAAAGAAATCTTAACGGTGAAGGAACACCAATTTTTCAATCTCCAGAGCAAGAGTTAGGGATAGGAACGATAGGAATTTGGAGTGATATATATGCTTTAGGGCACGTATTTTATTATATATTACACTCAACAAATCTTTCACTTATTCCAAATGATGATTTTAATGGTTGGTTAGACTTTAAACTAGAACAACTTAATTGCGACTATGATACAAGTATTTATGAACAAATTTTTAAGGGTATGCTAGAGTTTAATAGTAAGAATAGAATTATAAATTTAAATGAAATTATTAGAGATTTAAAATTATTACAAAGAAGTATAAAATGAATATGTGGGATAATAAAGTAATACCATTTTGGCAAAAAATATTAATTTTTCAAAATAGGTTCCCAATTTTAATATCTGAAGGAAAAGATTATAGATTTGGTTGGCCAGAATCTTTTAAGCCTTCTATGAGTGAATTGATTAATGAACTAGCAACAAGTAAGACATCATACATTAGGCTTGATTTAAAAGGTGATAGGTTATTTATTAATATATTGTCTGGAAAAATAATTGTTAATTGTACTTTTAGTTTAGAAAAAAAGAAAATATTTTTAAATGGTACTAATGGTTTAATATATGCCACAAATATTAAGAAGAATGATTTTATAAAATATGGAAATAGGGTAGAACATGGTGGTATTTTTATACTAACAGGTCGAAGTTATAATCAAAAATTTACTGAACATGATGATTTTGCATTATCTAACCACTTAATTGGTTTATTTCATACAATAACTAAAGCTAATGCAGATTTAACAAAAACAAATGAAATTCAAATAAAAGATGAAGATGAATTTAATGAAAGTGAATCTTCTAAAATAGAAGAAATTTTAGAAACACTTGAAGCATATATAAATAAAGAATATGAGATTGAAGATAGTAAAGCAAGAGCTGAAAAACCATTTGTTTATACAAACTTTAAAGCAGAAGATATTGTAAGTACCTATAAATATTATTATAGGATTACATTGATACAAGAAGATGTAAAAAGATTAAGAGAAATGAATCCATCAATGCTTCAAATAAAAAAAACAGATGAAACATTTATGGATTTAGAGATATTTAATATAAGACCAGAAAATTCACCAAATGACATTATAGTTACTACTTCATTTCAAACTGACCAAAGTATGATAGATAGTTCAAATGAATTATATTTAGTTGCTATACCAACTCTTCAAAAAGTAAGACAAAGAGTTATTGATGATTTAAGAGGTAAAGTTAGTCCAAATAAATGGTTAATACCACTTGCAGCAGGTGTATATAAATTTAAAGAAACAATAAAAGAGAATGTTCCTGAATATAACAATGAAAGACCATTATTACCTGCACAAAAAGATGGTGTTGATAAAGGAGCAGGGAGTAAAGATATTACATTAGTTTTAGGACCTCCAGGTACTGGTAAAACTACTGTAATTTTAAGTTGGGTAAAGTATTTTGTTGCTCAGGGTAAAAAAGTATTAGTTACTTCACAAAGTAATATGGCAGTTGATAATGTGCTTATTAGACTTGATGAAGAGAAAGAGTTTGAATGCTTAAGAGTAGGGAATGAATCTAAAGTAATGAAAGATGCACATGGACTATTATTGGAAAACTATGCTTTAAATGCTCAATCAAAATTAGTAGAGAATTTATCTGAAATTACTAAGTCTATACATCAAAGTAAAACTTATTTAAATATGCTCAATTATGCATTAAAAGGATTGTCACAATACGATGAGAATGATACAAAATTTAATAAAGAAATAAATAAATACAAGCAATATATTATTGAGCAAAACGATAAATTAAGTACTAATACATTTTCAATAAATAATCTTACTAATGAAAATGAATTTTTAGGTGAACTTATTAAATCTTTAATGTATCATCAATCTATATCAGAGATACAAATTAAATTATCTCAAACAGAAGAAGAATTTAAAGAAAATGAAAAAAAAGGTTCCTCATTAAATAAACAACTAGAAAATAGTAATTTAAAGCTTAATAATATGAAAGATAAGCTTATTAAAGTTCAACAAAAAGTTAATAATTATCCAAATATGACTTCAGTTTTAAAATTTTTTATGTATTTACCAAATAAGTTTAATTTATACAAAATAAATAAGTTAAATATTAATATTGGAACGCTTGAAGATAAAATAATTAAAGTTAAACAAGGAATAGAAGAGATTATTTCTTTAAGTATAAATATAAAGAAATCTATTGAGATAATTACTACTGAATTAAATTTAGCTTCATCTAATTTACCTATATTTAAATATAGTTTAACTATAGATAATTCAGAAGAAAAATATGTAGAATTTTTTAAAAAACAAGCAATGTATAAAAAAATCAGCTTTCATGTAGAAGAAAAGCTTCAACAAAAAATTGAACATACAAAAGATGCTTTTATAGAAAATACTACAAAACTAAAAGAGTTAAAACAATTAATGCTTGAAGGAGAGGAACACTTAAAATTACTACATTCTCAACTTGAAAATATTGAAAAAGAGTATTTAAATTTTACTAGTTCAAAACCACAAATTCCAGAGTTTGTATCATGCCAATATATTGATGATTCAATATATGCAAGATTTAATAATAGTAAGGAAGTCTACGATAGATTGATTACTCAAAGTACAGTTGATCTTGAATATTATAATTCCCTAATTGATGTAATTTCAGAATGGGAAAAAAGTATTCATAGTGAAAGACAAAGCTCATTATATGAAACAATTTTAGAGTATGTTGATGTAGTTGGAGCTACTTGTATTGGAATTAATTCAAATAAACTTTTTGCAAATATTCCATTTGATGTAGTAATTGTTGATGAAAGTGGACAAATTCAACTTCATAATTTAATGGTACCTTTGTCTCGTGCATCAAAAGCAATTTTAGTTGGAGATCATAAACAATTACCTCCTGTAGTTGATGATGAGTTGGCAGCTGAGCTAGAAGAACAAGGTTTTGATCCAATATTTCTTCAAAAAAGTTGGTTTGAAATATTATGGGACCCTATGCCAGAAGACCATAAAACAATGTTAGATACTCAATTCAGATGTCCTGCAATTATTAGTGATTTTGTATCAAAAGCTTTTTATGAAGAAAAATATTTTGCAGGTAGTGGAATGGAGAAAAAACAACCAATATTACCTAGTTTTAATGCAACAATGGCATTTATTGATACCTCAAAAATTTTAAATAGTTTTGAACAATCAAGAGTTACTGATGGTAGAACAGAAGTATTGGGTAATGAAGTTGAAACTACAATTATAATAAAAACATTGATGAATTTTATTAGAGAATTGCCATATTTAGCTGAAAAAAATGAAATAGGAATTATTGTTCCTTACAAAAACCATGTGCTTGAAGTAAAAAGAACAATTAAAAAATTAAAGCTAGATATTGGAAATTTGAATGTTGAAGATTTAGTAGCATCTGTTGATAGTTATCAAGGACAAGAAAGGGATGTTATCATTTTTGCCTTTAGTAGATCAAATAAAGGTGGAAATATTGGTTTCTTAGCTGATTGGAGAAGATTAAATGTTGCTATGACAAGAACAAAAAAACAGTTGATAATGGTTGGTAGTTTAAAAACATTAACTATGGATAATAATAAAAAACATGAATCAGAATTTAAACAAGCCATGAGGATATTAGAGTCAGAATTGAGTAATAAAAATTCAATTATTGATGGTAGAAAATTTTTTGAAGAGGATACAAAATGAATCAAAAAAGAAAATTTATAGATTATTTTGAATCAGTTTTTGAAAAAAATATACATAATGAAATGATAGTTTATAAAAAAAGTTCATTTTATCCATGTGTACAAATTGAAGTAATAACTGTTGAAAAGTCAAGAGAAGATATGGGAATTTTAGAAATGACTATTTTAAAACTTATTAATTTAGGTATATCTGATCTTACACAAATCGCTAAATTGACTGGATTTAATAAGGCAGATAAATTAAATGCACTTATTGAGGAAATGATTGGTTATGGGATGTTAGAATGTAATAAAAACAAACTCATGATATCATCAATAGGTAAAGAAAGTATATCATGTGGGCATCAGATGATTGCTACACGGGCTTCATTATTATTATGTGGAATCACTGGAAAACTTATTCCAAAAGCAATGTATGGTGCAAAAAGAATTGAAGTAAGTGATTTACCATCATGCATTGGATTTAAGTATTTGATTGATGAAAAACCTACAATTTCATTAGAAAGTTTAAATTTAAAAGACATTGATAAAAGAAAATATAACATTAAAGATGAAGTTGCTTATATATCTGAATATATTGATTATACACAAGTTTTTTTGGAGGCAGATATTACAATTTATAAAACTTCACAAAATTCTTATCAGCCAGAAATTACAATAAATAAAGATGAAGTAGATTGGGCAATCGATTCTAAACAATTATTAAATGAAATAAGTATTGATAATACAAAATTAAGTGATTATTCTCAGAATTTTAAAGATTATTTTAGTGAGTTTGGGTTTAGTGATATTGAGGTTATAAATAAAGAATTTAATTGTGTAGAGATTATTGCTTCATCAATTCCAGAAAAAACATTGAAACTAGATTTTAATGGGCATCCATTATTAGCATATATTGGGAATTTTTCACAACAATCAAATTATGAATACATGCCAATACCAATAAATAGGTTACCTTTCCCTCAAAATGAACATAAAAAAGATAAAAAACTTTATATGGTAATTCAAGGACAAATGATTTATCTTTCAACTACTTCAAATGAAATTCTCCAAAAGGCTATTTTATACAGAAAATTATATGAGATTAAATATGATTTTTATAAGATCCCTTATGAGGAAAGAAATAAAAAATTCAGTGAATATTTTTATGAAAAAATTCACCAACTAGAATTTGATATGGAAACAATTCAAGATTTAATTGATAATTACTTATCACAAAGGTTTAAAAAAATGGTTTATAAAGGTGAGAATTAATGATAGATAAGATTACAGCATATGAAAGTCTTAGATTATCTTGGAATAAATCTATAGAAGAATTAGGGAATATGATTCCATCAAATAATGGACATACATCAATTTTTATGTATCCATATAATTATAAATTTAATAAAAATTCTAAAACGGTAATAGAAAACTTAACAAGAGCAGGTTGGGTATATCATAAAAAAGATTCAGATGATTTTCATAAAGTTGAAAAACTTACTGATTACGTGGGAGATGTTCTTTTTGGTAAAAACTTCATATTCTCAAAAAGTATTGATAAAGAATATGAAATATGGGTTGATGGATTAAAGAAATCAACATGTAATATTTCAAAAATAGAGGTAGTTTTTTTTGAAAACAATATAGGAATAATTTCATTTTTTACATCATCAAATGATATTATCCATAACATATCTTCAGTTCTAAATAGAGAACTTAGAAATCCTAGTTGCTTATATTTTGATGAAAAAAATCTAAGAATTCTTAGTTTCGATAGTACTTTAAAGAATGTAGAAGAGTTGAAAGCAAAATATATTAATGAGAATAGCATAATAATAAATTTTAATGAGTTTATATTTTCACTTATTTCTATGAGTAATGGTATCAAATTAGAAGAACTTAAATCAGGAAAATCAAAATATGCAAAATATATAACTTCTATTCATACAAACATTGAAAAAGATTTGGAAAATAAACTATTATTTGCGCATGCTGAACTTCAACATGAAACGGATGTTGCCCTTAATTTATTACAAATATCATCTAATTATCTTTCGTCTGCTAATGATTTTATAGCTAATAGCAGACAATTTGAGCAAGATTTAGATTATGTAAGAAGTAATATTAAAAACTATGGGATTAGATTATGGAGTTTATGGTCTGGAATTGCAAATTTAAACTCTTTGTCTTTTATTTCTATAAATGATGGAGGAAGATCAATAGTTCATCAAAGTAATAATGAAGTTTACCTTATATATCTAATTGACTTTTATATAAAACTACGACTGCAACATTTAGATAAATTAATTATAGATGATAGTTTTATGCAACAAAATAAATCCAGAGAAAATTTGGAAAGTTTATTTATTTTAAAAGCTAATTATTTTTCAGAAGAAGTTGCAGATTCATTTCAGCCTACCATAATTGATAAAAAAATTAAGGCAGCACTTGGAATTGATTCATTAATGAAAAATATAGAAGAAAATATTGTTAAAACGAATGAGATTATAAAAGATAACAATTCTGCAGTTATTGCAATAATAGCTGCTATATATGTAGCCCTAAATGAGTTAGTACCATATTTTACAGAATCTATTATCGTAAAAATTGGAGCAATAGCTATTACTAGTTTAGCAGCTTTTTTATTATGGAAAAAGAGAAATATTATTGGACAAAAAATAGATGTTATTTTAAAAAAAATAGGAGTTATATAAATTCTTTTAGTACAAATTACATCAAAAAGCAACATTAGTCTAATTCAGTTAGACATAGTTTATCGAAAGGAACACAATGATATTAATTTCACTTCTTGGAATTCATGATTCTTCTATTTATCCAATATTAGTAGAATTTAAAGATAAAATTAAAAAACATATAATAATTCATGATGATTCAAAATATGAAACT
>JAGOIF010000192.1 GCA_017995775.1 Aliarcobacter sp. | reverse complement strand
TAAATGTGCAGCCATTGAAAAACCTAATCCAACTTGTGAAAAATTTAAACTATTTGGAGTTGAATAGCTAGATTCAAAAGCTTTTATTAATACTCTTTCAACTGATGTAAATAAACTAAATAGTTCTCCTATTCCAACTGGTACATTTGTAACTACAAATGCTTGATTTGTCACTTCATCTTCTACCATATAATCTTTTGTAGAGTGGAAAAATAGCTGTGAAACAATTAGAGCTAAAAATGCAACTTTCATTATCCTATCTGTATTATTTTCTTGAGTTTCTTTATACATAACTAGTAAAAGCCCAATTGCAATAGCTGTATCAATTAAATATGTTGCATTTGCAGTAAAAAATTTTATAGATATTAAAATATTTCTTATATCTTCTCCATATCCCCAAGTATATATAGAATCTATTGCAAATGCAGGAATAGAGATAAAAAATAGAGTAAAAATTAGTTTCAGCATGATAAAACCTCTATATCTAACTCATTATTTATTATTTTTTCTTTTAATTGAAATAGTGCAATTAAAAGTAGTGTTTTCTCCTTTTGATTCATGATAAAATTTTTATCAGAAGTTGAAGTAACTTCTATATCATCATCTTTTAAGACAATATCTATACTAAAATTTGGTTTATTATCGTTCATAGTCATCTCCTTTTGTAAGTTGTAAAATTGCAAGTTCATTTAATGTATCAGCTACTACATCTGATTGATTTTCGTTATTATCAATTTTCATTAGTGGTTTATTCTCTTCTTTTGCTTTTTTATCTTCTATTTCTAACTCTTCAAGTGGTTCTTCAACAGTCTCATAAATATTCTCAAATGCTATAGTTTTTGCTTTTTTTACAATATTTACGTCTGGAATTTCTAAGTATTTAAACTCTATTTTTGAGATATTAAAATTTGATATTCTTATATAGGCTTCTAAAGGCTTTAAAGTAGCAAACTCTCCACCTAAAAATATCTTTTTAGTTGTCTCTTTTTGTTGCATTTGAGATATATCTCTACTTCCTTGACTTGTAACCATTCTGTTTTCATTTACTTCTATCACTTCTTGTTCTCCAAAAAAGTCTGATAAAAATTTAGCACCTTCTGGTTCATCATATTGAAGAACTATTTTTGTAGATAAAAGTTGGAATAAACTTCTCATAAGTAATTTTCCATATATCTCTTCAACCTTTGCTAAAGATTGCGTTCCAAGTAAAATAGCTAAGCCTTTTGATCTACCTTCAGCTAGTCCTTCTTCTATCTCTTTTAATTTTCCTAAAGATTGAAACTCATCTAAGCCAATCCAGATTCTTCTTTGAGAGTTATTTAATAATCCTTTTATTTCGCGAATTAGTAAATCTATCATTAATCTAAAATATACTTCATAAACTCCACTTTCATTTGCAGTTTGAACCAAGAAAAGCTTTCTTCCTCTATTTTTTGTATCAATATTTGCTATAAAATCAATTACATTAAAAGTTCCATTTTCATAGTAAAACTCTTTTCTAAGCAGTTTATTTGTATGTGCTGATAATGTACTCATAATACTTGCTGTTGTATTTTTTGATTTTAAGTAGTATTCTAAATTTATTCCATTATTGATTGATATTTCATATAACTCTTCAAATAGTTCATCTGCTGTTGAGTTTACACGAAGAAAATCTATAAGTTTTTTATTTGATGGTTTTTCAAATGTAAGTATCTTTAGGAATATAGCTTTTAATATATCTCTACTAGCATTATCCCAAAATGGATCTTTTACTTCCGTATTTACAGGAATAATACTTTTTATAGCAAAATCTATATCATCTTCATCTTTTATATCATCAAAAATATTCCAGCTTAAGCTTCTTTCATCTTTTGGATAAAATAAATAATCTTTTGTTTCATCATAAAATCTATTCCAAAAATCTGGTTTTCTATCATATATAATCATTGTTTCATTAAACTTAAATATTTGTAATAGTAGATTGAAAAATGCTTGAGTTTTACCAGCTCCAGCTTTACCAATAAATAAAATACTTCTATTCTCTTCAAAATATGGCAAAGGTATATTTTTTTTAGCTATAAATATTCTATTATTTTTAGATTGTCGTATAATTTCATTTTTTAACTCATTTTGCTCAACGATTTTTGCCCCTCTTAATACTTTTTTACCCTCTTTAATAGTTAATTTTTTAACTACAAAAAAAGATATTCCAAACCCTAAAATTAAGCCTTGTAAAATTCTATTTATAGAAAAATCACTAAGTAAATAAACATAAGCTTTATATAGATATTTTCCTATATGATTTTTATAAAAATATGTATTATAAATCTCCATTGCTATTTGTGGGTCTCTTATTTCAAAATGGATTAATCTTGTATCAATATTTAAAGTTAATAATATATACCCTATAGATATAAGTAATCCATAATTTAGTATTAACTTTATTTTTCTTACTATCGTTGGCGATATTAGTGTATTTCCTGCCATTTTATTCTCCTCCTAATGTTTTTTCATATTCTTCTAACTCTTCTTGTTTCATCTCATTAAATATCTCATCAATGAGTCTTTCCTCTATATCTATCTTTTTCATCTCTTCTAAAAATGTATCTCCTTTAAATGCTTCATAAGTTTTTTCTTCCAAATCTAAATTGGTAACTATTTTTTCATATACTTCATCAAGTATCTTGTCATCACTCAACATACTTTCGTAAATGTATTCAAAAAAGTTTCTTGTAGTGTGTTCTAATCTCTCATCTTGTATTAATTCCTGGGCTTGTTTCAAATTACCATTTTCAAGAAAATTTTCTATTTGATTTTGGAGTTGTTTAACTTCTAAACTTTCAGATATAAGTTCATTAAGTTTTGTAGATTCTTCATAGAGATTTTGTGTTGCTTCAAGATATGCTTTCATATTATCTTC
>JAGOIF010000191.1 GCA_017995775.1 Aliarcobacter sp. | reverse complement strand
ATTCTTTTTAGCTTTTTTACCCAAAAAAAAAGGAAGAGTAAAAACCCTTCCTTTTAAATGCGATAACTATCAAGAGAGCCACTCTTGAAAGATTAAACTAATGTTTTCCAAATCGTTGTAATTATATCAAACTATCAAATTGATGTCAAATAAAATTCATTCATTTAAGATTATCATAATTTATAAATGACAAATATTGATTAACTTTTTTATATGTTAGATTTTTCATATATTGCTCCATATATTGAAAATCAGGCTCTTTTCTATCATTTATTGGAAGCATTATTTTTTCTCTTGAAATCCTTTTATCATTAATTTCTCTATTAAAATTATACTTTTCTGAAAATCTATTTGTTAAAGTTGAGATAAATATATATACATACTTATTCATATTCTCTTTTTTTAGATGCGTTATATGGTCGCTTCCTACAAAATTGTAAGGCTGATAAAAACTAGCTCCTACGCTTCCACTATTTGCAATCGTTAAACAATCAGAAAAAATCCTAACATCTGTTTTATTTCCTATAAAATTATCTACACCATTATTTAAACTTGTTGATGAAATATAAGGTATATTTCCTTTTGTTTGATTTTGTTTTGTTAATCTTTTTCCTCTTTGAATAGTAGTAAAAATATCTATTAGAAAAAAATTTTCCCACTCTTTGTTTTCTAGTGTTTCTATATTTTTATATTCAATACTATTTAAAACTTTTTGTGCATATTGTTTATATTTTTCAGTTTTGCTATTTATGATAGATTTTGAATACTCTTCCATATGATTATAATCAGGTTCTTCGTCTTCATTTACTGGGAGTATAATTTGTTCATTTTTTAACCTAATATCATTTCTTTTATATCCATAATCATATATTGATTTATTTTTATCAAGAGCAGAAGTTAAAAATAATCCGTTAAACTTATTTAATTTACTATTTCTTCCAACTTTTAAAGTTGTAGAGCCTATAAAGTTTTCATATTTATAAATTGAATATCCCACTGAACCTTGTCCATCACAAATAAAAGCTATACAATTTCCTTGTGAAATTAATTTATTTTCTTTATTTACAAATGACATTAACCCATTATTTCTATTTGTAGCTCCAATATAAGGAATATTCCCAATTTTTAAATCACCTGCTTTGTTACATTTACATTTTTCTACTAAAAATAAATTTCCAACTTTAAAATTCTTATATTTGATATTATCAAGATTTAACATTTTCTGTTTCCTCTTCAAAGAGATACTCTCTATTTTGCATAATCATTGAAAACTCAAAAGTTAGATAATCTCCGATAGTTTTTTCAAAATCTTCTGCTGTTGGGATTTCATCATTGAAATAGTAAAAGCTATGTAGCCATTCATCGCTACTTTCTATTGTAGTTTTTACACAAAATTTTGTTTCGGCTTCCATTTTATCAAACCAAACATCTAATAAATGCTGTTTTTTATCTTTTGCTGCTTCTGTTTCCATAAGCCCAATATGAGCAGCTACTTTATAGCCATCTTCTCTAAAATCTATAAACTTACACTCTTTATCTTTTGTATGTGGTTCTCCAGCTGTAAAAATAGCTATACAAGGCATTACTCCAACACCATAAAAGGTATCTTTGTTTAGAGTTATTACACCCTCTAAAGTATGTTTTTTAAGTATATTTTCTTTTATCTCTTGCTCTTCTTTTGTTTTTCCTGTCATTGAAGATTGAGGAATAATAGCTATACATCTTCCTCCCTCTAGTAAACTATCTAATAAATGGCTTATAAAATTTATCTCATATAAATTTGTATTTTGCTTTGAGCCTTGAGAATAAGGGGGATTTATCATTCCAATTGTTGCTTGATTTAGTTGTAGTTTAGCTGGATTTTGTGCTAGAAAATCATCATTAAAAAGTGTACTTTTCCCATCTCCTCTTAAAATCATATTTGTAGTTGCTATTGTAAACATATAAGGTTGCAGCTCAAAACCGTGAAGCTGTTTTTGTCTAATACTTGCTTGTAAATTTTGATATTTGCTATCTGTAATATCAGATTTATTTTTCTCTTCTTCTAATTTTTCCAACATATGATACATAGAAGCTACAAGAAAACCACCAGTTCCACAAGTTGGGTCTAGCACTATATCATTGTATTTTATATCTACTAAATCACAAAATAAATCAGTAATATGTTTTGGAGTTAGAACTATTCCTAAATTTTGTCCATCTCCACCACTATAACTCATAAACTCGCCATAAAATCTTCCTAAATAATCTTCTGATGATTTAGTGTATTTTATGCTTTTATATATTTTATCATTTAAAAATTCTGCATAGTGTTTTAGTGGAGTTTTCCCTAAATTTTTATTTATCTCATTTAATATTTTTGTATCTTTTATTAGTGCAAATTGGCTTAAGAGTTTATCTTTTTTAACTTCAGGAGATACTTTTGCTCTTTGAAGATTTTTTTCAATAGCTTCATAGATTTTTTGTCCGTCTGTGTTTATATCATCGCCTATTAAATCATCTATATTAAAGCCTTTAAATTCAACTTCTCTAAGAGCCAATAATATACCTGAAACCAACAGAGGTTTTTGTTTATCTTCTAAATTTCCATAATTTCTTAAATCTTTGTGGAGTGTTGCAGCATCTTTTAAAATTTCTGCTAACTCTTTTTCTTTATTTGTTTCTTCTTTTAATATCTCCCTTATATAATACTCTTCAATATTTTTTTCATTGAAAGATATAAAACTCTCTAGTTCAGGCAATTCTCTATAAAATTCTGTTTCATCTATAAAAATTGGGCTTATTTTATGCTTTTTTTCATTTCCTGAAATTCCAAAAGCTAAAACTTTTTTATATGTTGTATTTTTTGCTAAATGTTGCCCATAAAACAATGCACCATTTACGGCAAAATCTTTAATATCTTTTCGCTCT
>JAGOIF010000076.1 GCA_017995775.1 Aliarcobacter sp. | reverse complement strand
CTTTAAAGAACTAAAAGAAAATTCAAATATAAAAAAATTAGATTTAAAAGAGATTTTTTTTCTAGCAATAAACAACAACATTCAAATACAACAAAATAAAAACAATAGTAAAATTGATAAACTAAATATTGATGAATCAAAAAGTGCCTATAAACCACAAATTGATTTTTATTCAAACTTAACTCAAATTGATTCAGATAGGGCGAAATATAGTAATGGACTTTATAGTGAAGGTTCAGTAGAAGCTGGAATAAAACTAAGTCAAGTTATATACTCAGATAAAATATTAAAAAATATAGAAATCAAAAAACTCTTAGATCTTTCAAATACTAACAATATAAAATCACAAAATGATGAGATTTTATATAAAGTAGTATTGAGTTATTTAGATGTTATAAAAGCAAATAATTACAATGATATTATAAAAATAAAATACAATTTTATAAGTCAAAATCTTGATTTTGCAAAACAAAGAGTTGAAATTGGTGTTCAAGATAGAAGCGATGTTTATAGATGGGAAAGTGAATTATCAAATGCAAATATAGAGTTGTCAAATTCGCAAAAACAGTTAAATTATTTAAAAATCGAATTGGCAAATTTACTTCAAATAGATAAAAATTTTTCATTTGTTGAATATGGTTTAAATTCAAATATTTTTAAACTTTCAAATAATGATGCTATTAAATATCTTTCTAATAAAAAAGTTCAAGATTTATTTTTGGATGATATTATTTATTCTCACTCAAAATTAAAACAAATTGATGAATTAATAAATGCAAAAGCACAAGAATTAAAAATGAATAAATCATCAAGATATCTTCCAATAATCGCTTTTGAAGGAAGTGCAAAAAACACACTAAATAGATATGGAGTAGGTGCAAAGGCTACTAGATATTGGGATGACAATGAGTATCAAGCTGTAATAAATCTTAGTTTACCTCTTTATGAAGGTGGAGCTAAAAGTATAAGTATTGAAAAAAATGAAATAGAGTTTGTAAATTTAAAACTGCAATATAATAATGTAAAAAGTTTGATAGAAAAAAATGTAGAACAAGATTATGATTCACTTTTAAAATCTTATGAAAAAATATCTTATTCAAAAACATCTTTGGATTTTTCAAAAAAGAATTATGATTTAATTCAAGATAAATACAAAAATGGAAAAGAAAATATAATCTCACTTCTTGATGCTCAAAATGCTTATATTGTTGCAAAACTTACTGAAAATATATCAATAATTGATTATTTACAAGATTTATCATCAATATATTTTTTTAGTGGAAAAATAGAGATTTTAATAGATGAAAATAAAAAAATAGATATAGAAGAAAAAATATCAAAGGCGATAAAAGGTTAATAAATGAAAAGTTTTTTAAAAATAAATATATTTGTAATGGTGTTATTAGTACTTTTTTCAGCTTGTGAAAAAAAAGAAAATATTATTGTAAAAGATGCTATAAAATCTGTTTTTGTAATAAAACCAATACTAAAAGAAGAGAAGCAAAATAGAGTTTTTAACGCAATTGCATCTTCAAATCAGCAAACAAAACTTAGCTTTAAAGTTCAAGGAAATCTAAATAATTTCAAACTTCAAATTGGTGATGAAATAAAAAAAGGTGAACTTCTAGCTGTTCTTGATTCCACACCTTATGAGCTTAAAGTTTCTCAAATAAATTATGCTTTAATTGAGGCAAAGGCAAGTTTACAAAATGCTAAAAGCACATATGAAAGAACAAAAAAATTATATATCAATCAAAATGCAAGTGCAAGTGATATAGATAATGCAAAGGCTGCTTTTGATGCAACAAGTGCAAAAGTACAAAATGTAAGTAAAGAGTTAGAGTATGCAAAATTGCAACTATCATATACAAAATTATATGCGCCAATTAGTGGTTATATTGGTGCAAAATATGTAAATGAAAATGAAAATATAGCTATTGGAGCACCAATTGTTTTAATTAGTGATAAATTAGTTGATGAAGTACAAATCCAAGTGCCTGAAATATTTATAAATAAAATTAAAAAAGATAGTGGCGTAAAAGTAGTTTTTAATTCTATTGATTCAAAACCCTTTGAAGCTAAAATATCAGAAATATCAAAATATGTATCTCAAAATGAAAAGACATATTTAGTTGTAGCAAAACTTGAAAATAGTTCACCTTTGATAAAAGATGGAATGTCTGCGGATGTTTATTTTGATGTGGAAGATAAAAGTCTTAAGGTTAAGTATTTACTTCCAGCAAACTCTATTTTAAATGATAAAAATGGATATTTTATTTATGTGGTTCAAAAAGAGAATGAGAAATATTTTATAAAAAGAAAAGATGTAAAAGTAGCAAATTTAATAAAAGAAGGTTTTGAAGTTATAGAAGGATTGAATAATAATGATTTAGTTTTAAAAGCTGGAATGAGTGAAGTTTTTGAAAATATGCAAGTACAAATAGGAAATCTAAAAGAGTTAGGAAACTAAAATGAGTATTACTCAATTTGCTTTAAAAAACGACAAAGTAACTATTGTTTTTGCACTTTTACTTTTTGTTTATGGACTTATTGCATTTTTGGATTTACCAAGGGCGAAAGATCCTGGATTTATAATACGAACAGCTACTGTTGTTACATATTTCCCAGGAGCAAGTGCTAAAAGAGTTGAGCAACTTGTAACTGATAAACTAGAAAAACAAATACAAGAAATGAGTGAAATTGATTTTATAAAATCAACTTCTAAAAGTGGTGTTTCAATTATTTTTGTAAATATTTTAGAAAAGCATAAAAATATGCGTCCCATTTGGGATAGTCTTAGACGAAAGGTTGAAGATGGTTCAAGAGAACTGCCAGAAGGTGTTTCAAAACCTATTGTAAATGATGAGTTTGGAGATGTATATGGTTCTATGATTTCAATTTCAAGCGATGGATTAAGCCCCAAAGAAATTGAAGATATATCAAATGATACTAAAGATGTTTTTTTAAGACTTCCTGATGTTGCTAAAATAGATATTTTAGGTATTCAACAAGAAGTTGTATATGTAGAGTTTGATAACTCAAAAATGGCTAGATTAAACCTAAGTGCTAGTTATTTAAAAAATATTTTAGAGAGTAAAAATATAGTTTTATCAGGTGGAAGTATAAAAGTTGAAACAAATAGATTATCAATAGAACCATCAGGAAACTATGAAGATGTAGAGCAAATTGGAAATACAATAATTCCTTTAAATACGGGCGAAAAAATATATCTAAAAGATATTGCAACAATAAAATATGAGTATAAAAATCCAAGCACTTTTATTGTTCAAAAAGATTCAAAACCATCTTTGATAATAGCGATTTCTATGAAAAAAGATGGAGATATTATTAGATTAGGTGAACAAATTGACTCTTTACTTCTAAGCGTTCAAGATAAATTACCTCTTGGGGTTAAATTAGAAAGAATATTTAATGAGCCAAAAATTGTAGATAAGATTATTAAAAACTTCGTAAATAACTTACTTCAAGCTATGGCTTTGGTTGTTATTGTTATGCTTTTTTCTCTTGGATTTAGAACAGGACTTATTGTTGCTGTTTTAATTCCTATGTCTATTTTAACTTCATTTATAGTTATGTCTATATTTGATATTTGGCTTGACCAAGTTTCCCTTGCTGCTTTGATTATATCTTTGGGATTGCTTGTTGATAGTGCTATTGTTATGAGTGAATCCATAATGGTTTTAATGCAAAAGGGTAAAAATGTAGTTGAAGCTTCTATTAAAAGTGCAAACGAACTAAAAATTCCACTTTTAACATCAGCACTTACAACATCAGCTGCTTTTTTACCAATATTTCTTGCAAAATCAAATACGGGAGAGTACACAAATTCTATTTTTAAAGTAGTAACAATCACTCTTTTATGTTCTTGGATTTTAGCACTTACTTTAACTCCCGTTTTGAGTAAATATTTTATGAAAAAAGATTTACAAACAGAACATAAGCCTAGTAAGATGGCAGTTTTTTATAGAAAGTTTTTAAATTTATTATTACAAAATCGTGCACTTGTTGTAGTGGTGGTTATTTTAATATTTGCAAGTTCAATAAAAGTTTTACAACTTGTTCCAAAAAAGTTTTTTCCAGAATCAAGTGAATCTACCTTTACAGCAGAAATAAGACTTCCCGTTGGAACTGCAATTGAGACTACAAAATATAGTGTGAGTGTAATTGAGAACTATATAAAAGAAAAATATATGATGGCAAATATTTTAGAAAATGAAGTTACAAATGTTGTATCTTTTATAGGAGAAAGTGCTCCTAGATTTTGGTTATCTTATGAACAAGAATTAGCAAGTAGCGAGTATAGTACTATTTTGGTAAATACAAAAGATACTTTAAATATGACTGCAATTAGAAAAGATATAGAAAACTTTGCAAAATCAAAATTTCCTGATATGCAAATAAATGTAAAAACATTAGCAATGGGACCACCTGTTAAAAAACCAGTTGAGATTAGAATTAGTGGAAAAGATATAGATAAACTTTTTGAAATAAGTGCCAAAGTAAAACAAGAATTATCCACAATTAAAGGAACAAAAAATATTGTTGATGATTGGGGAATTAGAAATAAAAAATTAACTATTGAAATAAATGAAGCAAAAGCTTTAAAAGAGGGTATTTCAAATCTTGATATTGCACTTTCTTTACAAACTACTCTTAGTGGTTTTGAAGTTACAACTTTTAGAAAAGAGGATAAGTTAATTCCAATAGTTTTACGCTCAAAGGAAGAAACAAAAGATGATATTAATAGATTAGAAACTATAAATGTTTATTCTCAAACAAGTGGAAAAAATATTCCATTATCTCAAGTTGCAAGGGTAAATGTAGTTTATGAAGAATCAAAAATTATAAGACGTGATAGATTAAAAACAGTTACCATTGGAGCTAATATAGAAGAAGGTGCAAATGCTTTAGAAATATTTGAGCAGATTACTCCTTGGATTAATGAGTATTCAAAATCTTTTGATTTGGGATATTATTATGAATTTGGTGGAGAGTTTGAAGTTTCAGGAAAAGCCAATAAATCTATTATGGTAAATCTTCCAATAGCTTTTATGGCAATATTACTTTTAATGGTTACTCAATTTAATTCTATTAGAAAGCCACTTATAATACTCACAAGCATTCCTTTAGGGATTATTGGAGTTTCATATGGTTTATATATTACAAACTCATATTTTGGATTTATGACGCTTTTAGGAATCATTTCACTTTCAGGAATAGTTATCAATAATGCAATTATATTAATAGAGCGAATTCAAACAGAAGAAAAAGAGAATGGCTTTAGTGCTTATGAGTCAATCATAGAAGCCAGTCTTAGCAGATTTAGACCAATAGTTTTAACAACACTAACAACAGTTTTAGGGCTTGTTCCTTTATGGTATAGTGGTGGTGCTATGTGGGAACCTATGGCTATTTCAATTATCTTTGGTTTAATGGTTTCAACTATGTTTACTTTGGCTTTTGTGCCTGTGTTGTATTCATTGTATTTTAAAGTAAAAAACAATTAGATGAAAGTAGTAAAAATATTACTTGTTAAATATTTTGATATTGTTTAATATTTTTACTGCAACTAAAGTTAAAACAGTCCCTAACACAATGGAAATACTAATATGCTCTTTTAGGAAAATTACACTTAAAATAATTGCAAAAAGAGGAACTAAAAATATAAATGAACTTACTTCATTTGTACCTAGTTTCTCAATTCCAACAAAATAAACAGATGTTGCAAAGGTAGTTGCTACAACTGAAACACATAAAATATTTGCCCAAAAAATCCAATCAAAAGTGTCATAAGCCATTTTTGTAGGTTCTACAAAAAATATTAAAACCAAAAGAGTCATAAAAACATACATATAAAAAGAGAAAACCAAAGGTGAAGTTTTCGTAGCTTTTGAGCTTATTATTGTAATAAATGGCCATAAAATTGATGCTAATAAAAAATAAATATTATGTTGGCTTAGTATTTGTTCAAGGGAAAAACTCCAAACATTAAGCATTGTAAGTATTCCAAGAGCTCCTAAAACCAAAGCAAAAATATCTTTTTTTAAGATTTTTTTAGAAAAGAATATTGCCATTATTAAAAAAGTATTTATAGGTATCAAGGTTGTAACTAAAGCTCCACCCAGACTTGCTGTTCCAAACTTTGTACCTAAGAAATAAAATTTTAAATAAGCAATCATAACAATAGAAGTAACAAAGGCAAGTGCTAAACTTCTTTTACTTATTTTAAAATAGTGTTTATTTATTATTAAAACAGGCGCTAGTGTAATAATTGTAAAAAAGTTTCGTAAAAATATAAGTTCATATTCATTTATATACGAACTTAAAACTTTCGCATTTACCCATGATGCGCCCCATCCAGCCATTGCTAAAACCATTAAAAGATAGAAGATATTTTTATTTGTTTGTGTCATTTTAATTCTTTATTATTTTTATAAAGAGATTCTACACAAAACTAATAGTTTTTTATAGAATAATATTGCTATTTTTTTGAAGTAAAGTAGGAGTGTAACCAAAATATTTTTTAAAATTCCTACTAAAGTGAGATTGGTCATTAAATCCTACTTTTAAACTAGCTTCGCTTATTGTTAAGCCTTTTTGAATTAGATTATTTGCACGATTTAATCTTTCATTTATAATAAAAGAGTGGGGCGTTAAACCCATCTCTTTTTTAAAAACCCTTAAGAAATGGTATTTGCTAAGATTACAATTTAATGCAAGTTTATCAAGGCTAATATTTTCATCAATACAATCATTTATAAGTTCCAATGATTTTTTTAAAACAATTTTATTATCAAAAATTTCTTCAGAAGATTTTGTGTAAGAGGTGAAATTTATTATTAAGTAAGATAAAGAATCAATCAATTTTGATTCTATAATCATGTCATCATCTTTTTTAAAAAAAGAATCAAAAAAACTATGTAGTTTTAAAAACAATATTTTATCATTGATAATATAGTTTTCAAAAAATGGTATTTTCTTTTCAAAAAAGATTTGTTCATATAAATCTGATAAAAGCTCAATTGTTGGATAAAAGTTATTATGGCTCCAATGATATGAAGTTCCACTATGAACATCATTTGGATTGTTTACACGAACTGAATATTTATAAAAATCTAAGCTTTTATTTGAAGTGTAAGTTTTTAATACTCCATCATAGGTAAGCCCCACGGTGTAGGAATCATGATAATGTTTTGAAAAACTTTCATTTAAATGTTTTATATTTTCAAAAAGAGTATTTTTTAATAGTTTAGTCATAGTAGATTATATCAAAAGAGTTGAAGAAAGCTTATTTAAGCTCTCTTCTTTAACATTATTAAAGTCACACCAATAGTTGCTGCTATAAAAGATGCTGCAAAAACACCTAGTTTAACTGCTGCTATTATTGTTTCATCAGCAAATGCAAGATGTGTTATGAAAATAGACATTGTAAATCCAATTCCACCTAAGAATCCAACGGCTACCACATCACTCCATGAAATATCATCAGGTTTTTTAATTAGCCCAATTTTTGTTGCAAGATAAGTAAATCCGAAAATACCAATTGGTTTTCCAATTACAAGTCCTAAAATAACTCCTAAAACAATCATTAAATTAGCAGATACAGATGTAAAATCAATAATAACTCCAGCATTTGAAAAAGCGAATAAAGGCATAATTAAAAATGCTGATAATCCATGAAGATTATGCTCAAGTCGTACTAGTGGATTTTGAACTTTATCGTAACTATGAGCAATACTTGCAAGTGCATTTGTTTGATTATAATTTAAAATAGGAAGTTCATCTTTGTTTTTTTCAAAATCAATCAAAGAATTTTTAGCACTTTTAATAAATTTATTTTCATCCATTTTAGAATTAATAGGAATAGCAAAAGCTAATAAAACTCCAGCAACTGTTGCATGAATTCCAATTTCGTGAATAAAAATCCATAAAAAAAGACCTAAAACTAAATATGGTAAAAGCTTTTTAACACCAAGATAATTTAAAAACCAAATTAATGCATAAGTAATTCCTGCATGTAAAAAATACTCAGTTTTTATTTCACTTGTATAAACCGTCGCCACAACTAAAACAGCTCCTAAGTCATCAACAACGGCAAGAGCTACTAAAAAAAGTTTAAGTGCTGGATTTACACGAGTTCCTAGTAACATTAAAATACCAAGAGCAAAAGCTATATCTGTTGCCATTGGAATACCAAATCCTAAAGGATTATCAGTATTTAAAGCCACATAAATAAGAGCTGGAATAATCATTCCACCAATTGCTGCAACTATTGGAAAAGATGCTTTTGCAACGCTTGAAAGCTCACCTATTACCATTTCTCTTTTTATTTCAAGACCAACCATAAGAAAAAATAAAGCCATAAGCCCATCATCAATCCAGTAAGTTAAACTCATTGAAATAGTTTTATCTGCAAATGTCATTCCAAATGGCATTTGCCACAAATCATGATAATCTTGACCTAAACTTGAGTTTGCAACAATAACTGCTGCAAGTGTTGCTAAAAATAAAAGAACACCACTTAAAGCTTCTTTTGAAATGTAATTTTCAATGATTAAGAACTTCTTAATCATTTTTTTACTTTTAATTATTTTTTTCTTATTAATCATTTTTCTCCTTTTTTAATAGGCATTCTTTACAAATACCTTTTATTATAATATTGTCAATTTTATACTCAGGTAGATTTAAATCTATCTTTTTATGAATACACTCTATTTTTGAACAAGATGAACAAATAAAGTGAGAATGGGGAGTTTTTGAAATTTCAAAATATCTTTTTTTATCATTTGATTCAAAAGAACTCACCAGCGATTCTTCTTCAAAAATTGTTATGTTTCTATAAAAAGTAGCTTTATCCATAGATATATGCTCTTTCATATCTTCATAGGACAAAGGCTTATTTGAGTCTATCAATAGCTCTAATATTGATTTTCTAGCTGTTGTTAGCTTGATGTTTTTTATGTTATTTAAATTATTTATTTCATTCATACTATTATTATATCAATTTAGTTTTAAAGCAAAGTTTTACAACTAAGTTGCATTAAAGAATAAATTAATTAATATTCCATATCGCAACTGAGTTGCAATAATTTTACAAGGAGAAGTTTTGAAAAGAATATTATTTTTATTTATAGCTGCATTTACAATATTAAATGCATCAAAGCAAGAATTAACAGTAAGTATTTCACCCCAAAAATATTTTGTACAAAAAATAGTAAAAGATAAGTTTGATATAAATGTAATGGTAAAACCAGGTGCATCACCACATACATATGAGCCAAAATCATCTCAAATGAAATCTCTTTCGAATTCTAAGATTTATTTTTACACAGGTGTTTCATTTGAAAATGCATGGTTGGATAAGTTTAAACTATCTGCAAAAAATACTATTTTTGTAGATACAGCAGT
>JAGOIF010000190.1 GCA_017995775.1 Aliarcobacter sp. | reverse complement strand
TGAATTGTTCCTGAGGGTTGAATACCTGATAAAATTCTCACTATTGTTCCTTTTAAATGGTCTCCTTAAGAGGAAACCCCGTTGTAATTAATTAGCGGATTATATCGAAACTTGCTAAAATTTATAAAAAAGCTTAATTCTAAGTTCATTTTCATTTTTGTCTTTTTTTATTTTTTCATATTGTACAACACTACTTAAACCTTTTAGTAAGCTATTAAAATCCATATTTGTATAAACTCCACTATAAGATACTTGTTCTGTATTTTTAATATCTGCATATGTGTAAAGAGTTCCAACTTTAAAAATAGAAGATAGTTTATACTCTAAATTAAGAGCATAAGCTTCCATATTTGGCTCATAGTTATATGAACCAATAAGTGAATTTGTATATATAGTATCGCTTCCATTTCCAACTCCGTGAAGAAGTTGATTTATAGCTACTTTATCATTTGATATTTTTGAGTATGCAAAATATGAGCTAAAATCAGAGTAGTTTAAACCAAATTTCAAAGCATAAGCATCTATTTTATCAATATTTTGATGATTGTATTTGTTTAGCCAATATTGGGCATTTAAGTCATAGTTTAGACTTTTTAAACTATTTTTATAAATAGCTTCTGCATAATAAATATCTAAATTTGACTCATCTTTTATATAATCATCTATTTTTGCAAAAGAGCTAACAAAACTTAGATTTGAGATTGAGTTATTTTTGATATAAACTGAATATGCTCCATCTTTATACTCTTCAAAATTTCCAATATCTCCTTTTTTATCTGTTCTTGCTTGAAACTTATCAATATAAACAAAACCCAAAGTTGTATTTTCTATATCTTTATTTGTAAGATGAATTCCTTCAAAAGACTCTTTTATAAGTCTTGAGCCACTTCCTGCAACCAAAGGTGTACTTAAAAAAGTTCTTCCAGCTCTAAAAGAGGTATTTGAAACTGTATAATCTAAATATCCTTGAGAAAGCCTTGCTCCTTTTGTTGTCATATCTTTTATAAACATATCTTTTGAAGCTTTGTTTGCCCAAGGATTTGTAGCGGTTTGTAAAGTTAGACCAGCTTTAAATCCATAAAAATCCAAAGTTTCATAATTTAATAAAACTCCAGTAGCTAAAATATCTTCATGGCTAGTTTTTCTATCTCTATCAAAATAAAAAATTCTAGCTTCACCTGATATGTTTGCATTTATTAAAGAATCGCTTAAACTATTTTGTGCAAAAGAGTTTTGAGCTAGTACAAAAGCAATAAAAAAACTTACAAATATTTTAGCCATGTTAAATCTTTTCTTCTTTGTTTTAAGTTTGCATACCATTTTGTAGGAAAATATAAAATAAATGCTAAAATAATAGTAACTAACCAAATTTGCAACATATTATCAAAACCAAAATAGCTCCCTTGATTTAAACCAAAATTAGCAACAGCAATAAGGTATAAAAATTTTAAAATATAAAGATGAAGAATATAAAAAAACATTGGTGCTGCTCCAAAATCTTTTAACCAAACAATAGCTTTTGAGTTTTGGAATTTTTCAAAATATATCAGTAAAAAAGTACTTATTCCTAAAGTAAGTAGAAGAAAAAGAAGTGATGGTGGATATTTTGTAACATTGAAAAAGCTTAAAATTGTATCTACTGAAGAGTTATAAGTTATATATTTCTCTTTATCTCCATAGGTATTTATAAATCTAATTACAAAAAAAGCGATAAGTAGGCTAATCCCAGCTTTAAAAAGATAACTTTTTCTTGTTCGGAAACTTACATTTTTATCAAACCAATTTCCAGCTACAAATCCAAGAGCAATTACTCCAATCCAAGGTAAAACAGGGTAAGTTGTTCTAGCTTTAAAAGTTTCACCAAACTCTATCCAGTTTTTATCGTGAAGAACTGACCAAGGAATATATAAAAACTCATCTTTTGTAAAGTGAATATTATCGAGTAAATTATGTCCAAAAATAATAAAAAGAGCTAGGATAAAAAGAACTCTTTTAGGAAGATAAATCAGTACTGAAAGGCAAACCATAGATATACCAATAGCCCAAATTACCTGTAAATATAGTTTTTCCATAGGAAATTGGAAAGTCCAAGCAAAATTTACAAAAGTTAATTCTAAGAAGATTAAAAATAGCCCTCTTGTAAATAAAAACCAAGCTGTATCTTTTTTGCTTTTGTTTTTTTGCATATATAAATATGCAGAAAGTCCAGTTAAAAAGATAAAACTAGGTGCACAAATGTGAGCCAACATTCTACTAATTGCTAAAAAACCACTAGTTGTTGCTATATCCATAGGATCAGAAACTTGAACATGAAGAAAAAAAGTCTCTCTTACATGGTCAAGTAGCATTAAAACGATAACAAAGCCTCTTAAAATATCTATAGAGTAGAGTCTTTGATTTAATGTTAGGGTTGAATTATTATTCATATTATGACCTCAATTGCAACTAAGTTGCAGAAATTAAAATCGAAATATATCCAAACAAAACTTAATTTTATTACCATATTGATAATTAAAATTAAAATATATACTTATATTTTTATTCTTTTAGTACTTTGCCTGAAAAAACTCTTCCAGTTTATTTATTTAAAAAAGTAAAATTTTAAATCCAATTAGAATCAAAACAACACCACCTAAAATCTCGGCTTTACTCTCATATTTTTCTCCACCACTTTTGCCTACATAAACTCCAATATAACTAATAATAAACGTGATAATTCCTATAATAAAAATTGATAAATAAACATTTACAGAAAATAGATGCAAACTATACCCAGCAGCCATAGCATCAAGACTTGTTGCAATTGCTAAAGTTAATAATAGTTTATTTGTTACTTGTGCTATCTCCTCTTCTACATTTTCAGTAAATGCTTCATATAACATCTTTCCACCAATAAGTAAAAGTAGAACGAAAGCAACGATTTTGTCATATCCTTGAATATACTCTCTT
>JAGOIF010000075.1 GCA_017995775.1 Aliarcobacter sp. | reverse complement strand
GAAAATACGCAAAATTATATGGAGAGTTTACAAAAAAATCCACAAAAAGTTGCAAATTTCTTTTTACATCCAAGTGTTAAATATGCTAGTTGATAAAATTAACTCTGTTTATTGGGGGAGTAATATTGAATTCAGATACTTCTTTTTTAACTATTTTTTTTCTCTTCATTTTAAAGGTCTCCTTCAATTTTGTTCCAAATTTTACATATATAAGATTGTTCTACTTTAAAACCAAATTTTTCGTACAGATTTTTAGCTATTATTCTAAAACTTAATTTTTTCTCCAATTTAGATTTTCTAATATATGACCAACGTTCCAGTAGCATTCTCTCTATTTTACCTTGTCTGCTAAATTGTTTCATTTCACGCTCTTCTGGTGAAATTGATTTAATATATTCTCTAACAGCAGTTACTAGTGAACATTGTGATAATGTTTCGTTGCTAAAGTCTTTATGTCTCTCTTTTAATCTATGAAAATGCGTTCTTTGCATTTTGAATATCTCATTTCTTGCATCAACATCAAAATTAGCAAAGTCTTTAAAAGCTTTTTTTATTCCTTTTGCATCCAGTTTTGTAAGAGTTTCACAAATTTTTAAATTTTCCATTTTTATCCTTTGATATAATTTTTTTGTTTTAAGCTGATGATAGATTAAGCTGCTATCATTAGCTATATGTATGGAGACAATCTGCATTTATTCTTGCATTTGAATCGTAGTAAGGCTTGGGTATGTTATCGTTTACACGAGGACAAAAAACTCGTAAGTTTTGGGATTATATGTTTGATTTTTCTTTTACAAATTTAAAAAGATAATTAGTAATGGATAAATTTTTCGATAAAATATCCATTGGTTTTATATATTTTAAAAAATATATACTGCAGCAAACTTGCAAAATATTACAAGTCAATTATTCAAAAAGTTAAAATTGTTGGATTATAACAAGCATTCTCTTTTATTATTATTAAATGCATTCTTGTAATGTTTTTTTAAATTTAGTATCATTTTTTTAAGAAACTTAAGCAAATAATATTAAAACAGAACTTACTTATACTGTTTATTTTTACAAAGAATCAATTTGAAAACTCAACTTTCGCACATAGTAAATCATAAATTTCTATATAAAAAAGCTTTATTAAATCCCATAAATAGGCACTTTTTGATATAATTGTATCGACCAAAACACTATTATAAAAGGCTTTTTTATGGAACTTGACAATTTTATCCAAACTGCTATGAGAAGAGTGTTAAAAAATCCTATTCTTTCTATTTTAAGAGATATAAATTTTAGTTCTATTCTAAAACAAAGCAATTTCATAAAAAAAGATATTGGCAAATCTCCATATATGATAATTTTACATTTTTTATATATGTTTATTATCAATAAAAAAATATCTACATTTATGAAATATAGCAATGATAGTTATAATTTCATTATTTAATATATCCTCATTAATAAATGAGCTTCCTAGCGTAGAAGAGGCTATGTTTGAAACTTGACATATCATTGATTTATCCATTTTAACTATCAACAAATTGTTTTTATTAATTTTATTCATTTTTAATTATCTTAAATATTTGTCATTGCAATAAGAGTTCACTCAAACTCTATTATTGTAGGTTCACTTGCAACTTTATTTAAAAATCTAGCTGATTTTCCTTCAAAAGAAACTTTTGCAACCCCTACTCTACCATCTCTATTTTTTAAAACCAAAATTTCAGCGTCTTCTATACTATTTTGATTTAGCATAGATAGTTTATCATTTTCTTTATCTTTTTTATAATATGAATCTCTATAAAGACCTAATACTATATCAGCATCCTCTTCTATATTTCCAGAATTTTTTAAATCACTGAGCATCGGTCGTTTATTTTCTCTTGATTCTAATGATCTATTTAACTGTTGAAGTAAAAATACTCTAATATTGTAATCTCTAGCAATTTTCTTTAACATCGCACTAATATGCCCTATTTCTATATCTTCTCTAGTTTTACCAAGTAACTGAATTTTTCCTGTATGATCTACAAAAATATTTTTTATATTTGGATTTTTTCTTAATGTTGCTTTTATTCTATTTTGTAACTCTAAAATAGTTGGATATGATTTATCGTGGATTATTAAATTTGAATTTTCAAAAAATTCTACAGCTTCATTAAACTTATCTTTGTTTTTTACTAAGCCTCTTTTTAAATCTGTTAAACTCTCTTGTGATCTTGCAGCTATCAATCTACTAACTATTTTTTTTCTAGGCATCTCTAGACTCTCTATTAAAACTCCCCTACTATCTTCTAAAGCTTTTGTTGCAATAGTAGAAATTATACTAGTTTTACCCATCGATGGCCTAGCAGCAATTACAATTAAATCGCCATCTTCAAATGCTCCTATAATATTATCTAAAGCTTCAAGCCCACTACTTTGACCTAATATTTTTGCTCCACCATCTAATGCCTTTTGCATATCAACTTTTAATTCTTTTATTGTGTCTTTAATTGTTGGTATTTTTTGTAAAGTCTCATTTTCAATATTTTCAATATTAACTTGAATATTAGTAATTATATCTTGACTGTTTTTTTCATTACTAACATTAACAACTATATTTTTTGAAAGTTGCTCTAATTTTCTAAGTTTTGAGCTCTCTTTTATCTCAAGACAATATGCTTCTGTATTAACAATAGGTTTTGCACTAAGTATTTCTAATAATACATTATCATTAAAATCATCTTTTGGTACCCTATTTCTAATGAAATCCTCATCTATTGGTAAACCTTCATCATGTAAAGCTATCATAACTTCATATATATCTTGATGCGCTTTTAAGTAAAAATCATCTTTCTTTAATATTAAAGAAACTTCAAAAATTTGCTCATAATCAAAGAATATAGAACTTAAAACTAATCTTTCAATATTTAAAATATTTATAAAATCCAAAGTATCCCCTATTTTTATTCGTTATGTAACGAGTAATTTTTTTCAACACTATTTTCTTCAATAAAAAGCTTAATTTGCTCAAATGTTAATAGTGTTTTAGATTTTTCTACATCTTGAGTTGGGTCTTCTAAATTATTTATATGTAATCGATATTTAATAAGCCCTTTGTTATCGGCTTCTTCTTTAATATCAGTTACAATATATTTAATACTCTCTTTATTACCAAAAGAGTCTTTTTTTGTAATAAAGATAATTTTATTTATATACTTATACACCTCATTTTCAACTTTATCTTCAACTACTAACCCTACTTTATCTTTATTTTTATACAGATATTTCCATACTTCTAAACTCTCCTCTTTTGTGATAATCTTACCAACAGAGGTATCAAACAAATATCCACTATCTTCCTCTAGTTTAAGAAGAACCTCTTTATCAAATCCTGGCATATGATTTCCAACTACTTTACCTTTAAATTGCTCTACAACTTTTGATTTAAATAGTCTAAAATCTTTAATAGCACTTAATCTTTCAATTTCATCTATTTCAATTTCATCTATATTTTTCTTTTTAAAATCATTTGGTAACAGTTTTTTAAGCTGCTCTTCAAGTTTTTCTTTACTTTCACTTACAATATTTGTATGATTGTTTGAGTATTGCTCTTTTAAAACAATTAATAAATTTTCTAAATTTATATTTTCTATTGTGTAATATTTACCTAAATAATTGCACTCTTTTCCGTATAAATTAGAATACAATCTATTTTCACTAAGCGTTCCTTCTAATATAGCATCATTTTTGATTCTAGTTACATGAAATATTATATACTCAACTTTAGGCCCTACTTTTTCCTCGCTATATTTTAAATACAATGTATTCGAACTAGAGTTTATTTCATCGATTATTACTTCCATAACATCTTTTTTAAAATTTGTATATCTTATATATTTATTCTTTAAATCTAAAATATCTTTTATAGTATCAACTTTTAATTTAACAACATTTAAAGAATTTGATTTAAAATATTCATATAGTTTTAAAGTATGTTTATATTTAAAATTTACGATATCAATTAAATCATACATAAAAAAATTTTTCTTAAGATTTATTAAATATTCACCCATATCATCATTAAAATTAATTAATATCTTTTTTGAATATTTATCAAATCTAAAATCATTTCTAATAAGCCCTACTTCTCTAAAACTATCGTTCTCTTCAAATGTAATATATATATTTGCTAGTCTTTTTAAAGATTTTTTTGTTTCACTGTATAAATGTTTTTCATTTATATTTAAATGTCTTATCTCATCTGTTGTAATTTCATAAAAATCTTGAAATAAAGAATCCTTACTATCAACTTTTGAAATAATCAGTTTGAAAATTTTTAAATCATTAACAGTAAATGGTGATACATCCCCTTTTATGAACTTATTTAACTGTACAACTTTTCTATTTTTAAAAAGTCTTTTTTGTTCTTCAGCAATCAACTGTTGCTTAGTCATCAAATTATCTTTTCTCATGTTTCTCTTCTTATAAAAAGTTCTTGTATATTATCATATAATTCTTAAATTTCTCAAAAGTTATGCTATTTGTTAAATAATTTCTCTAAAATTAAGTTTGTTTACATAAATATTCTCAAATTATATGTTAATGCTTACTATTGACATATAAAACGAGAAAAATGATATAAAATGCTACTTTTTTTATTTATATGTGAAAATTTCTCATTTTATATGCTAAGAGAAGAAATCAATATATTTTTAAAACAAGCCTTTATGTAGAGCTTTGAAATACTATTTCCTCTTATTTAATTTATGAACCTATTTTATACATATTAAATTTCTCATTTTATATGTTTATTCATTTTTCCCAATATTTTAACTTAAAGCACGAATATATGGACTTTATATACTATCTGGAGATTTTTTATAATTTATATATTTAATAAAATGTTCTCAATTCATATGTTAAGGCCTGCTATTAGCATATAAAACGAGAAAAATGATATAAAATGCTACTTTTTTTATTTATATAGCAAATTTTATAGTAAAAGTTCTCATTTTATATGTTAATTGTTTTTTTTAGTAAATCTCTTCAAAACAGCTCTTATACGAGAAATTTTAATATGTTTAAACATTTCTTGAATATTAAAAGATATCTAATGTTCTCAATTCATATGTTAAAGCCTGCTATTAGCATATTAAACGAGAAAAATGATATAAAATGCTACTTTTTTTATTTATATAGCAAATTTTATAGTAAAAGTTCTCATTTTATATGTTGTTACTATTGTTGCTAATAATACTAATTTATATGTCAACTATCTACAAATGGGTCTTTTCAATAAGTTCTTTGATTTTTTACATTCTATAGCTTCAATCTTTAAATCTAAAAGTTCTCATTTTATATGTTAATTGTTTTTTTTAGTAAATCTCTTCAAAACAGCTCTTATAGGGGAAATTCTAATATGTTTAGGCATTTCTTGAATATTAAAAATATCTAATGTTCTCAATTTATATGTTAAAGCTTGCTATTAGCATATAAAACGAGAAGATTATAATATTAAAAGATAGAAAACCAACAAATTTCATTCTTGTTCTCATTTTATATGCTATATCATATTATCTGAGATTCAACTGTTCTCATTTTATATGGTATAGTATCTCAAAAGAGATGCTATATATCTCATACTGTATGTAGTAAACATGCTTCAAATGCCTACTATATCACTACTTGCAAGCTTCTTATAAACTTTAATAAATAGTCTTATAAAAAGAAATAAACTCTCTTAGAGAAAAGAGAGATTATTCTTTAATTTTAGAGTTTATTTCAAGATATAGTTTTTCAATATCTTTTAATTTATTATCAATAAAAAATTTATCTTCATTTGATAATCCTGAGTAAATTTTTTTAGAAAGTTTTTTTGAGTAGAAATTTACCTTATCAAATATATTTTTATTTAAAGGCTCATCTTTGGTAGTAGATTTTTTTAAATTATCTATATAAACTTTTAATTCATTTACAGATAACTTTTTATTTTTTAATACTTCTAAAATTTTTGTTATTTCAGATTGTGTTTTTAATTTAGATTTTATAACTTTTGCTTGACTATAAGTTATTTGTTCATCAATTAAAGCTTGTTTAATCATTGGGTCTAATTTAAGAACAGATAATCTATCAACAAATGTAATAATATCAAATCGCCCTACTTTTTCAAAAACATTACTTACATTTTTATGTAAAACTTTTTCTTCTTCATTTAAACTACTTTTTCCAGCTTGAAAATTTTTTACTTTATTTAAAAAACTTTTTACGCTCTCAATATCACTAAAATTACAAGCTAATTGAATATGTTCTAAAATAGATAAAGTTTCATCATATGTATTTAAATCTTCTCTATTTAGATTCTCACTAGATCTCATAAATCTAGCTAATTCATCACTAACATTTTCTAAAATTATCGCTGGTACTTGTTTTGAACCATTTAATTTTAAAGCTCTAATTCTATTTTCGCCATGAATTCTTTCTAATTTTCCATCTTTTTTTCTTAACATTACAGGATTAAGTAATCCTGTACCTAAAATACCAGCATCAACTTCTGCTAGTTTCGAAATATTTTCTGCTAGTTCAAGTAATTTTGATTTTGAGTAAGATATTCTATTGTGCATTAATATATCATTGTCTAATTTCAATTCATTAATTGAATCAATATCAACTAACATAACATTTGTATTGTTTTTTAATAATATATCTTGTTCAGCTTTTAATTCATCAATTGTATTATTAATTGAAGTAATTCTTTGAGGTTTAACTTTTGCCATATTTAATCCTTAATTTAATTCATCTGCAATGTTATCAATCATTAAAATTAAATCTTGATTTTGAGATCTTTGAAAATCCATAATATATGGAACTAAAAAATATTTTAAACTAGGAGCTTCTTGAACACATGATTTTTGAGGAAATGGATTCATAACTTTACAATTTAAATTTCTTAAATTTTGTGTTTCATGAAGTAGGGTAGGGATTCTTTTTATTTCAGCAAGAGTCTCTTTTGCATCTGTAATTCTTTTATCAAACATATTAGGTACTAAAACAATTTTTTCTAAATTTTCTAAATTTTCTGTAACAAATATTTTATCTAAAGTTCTAAAAAATCCTACCATCCCGTCTGTATCAACGTTTTTAGTTGGAATTGGTATTAAAATTGATTTTGCACATTTTAAAATAGAAGTTGTAATTATTCCAAAAGAGGGTGGGGCGTCTATAATTATTTTATCGTATTGTGATTTTAAACTTTCAATAAAGTTTGATAAGATATTAATCTTTTCTTCTCTTTTAAATTCATCAGATTCTGTTAAATTTAACAATTGAAAATTTGATGGGAAAAAATCAATTTCTAAACTATCTTCAAGATAGTGAGGTTGTAACATTTTTCCTTTATTTGGATTATCTAAATATTTTGTAGTTTTAATAGTAATTGGCGTAACTTTTTCATTTCTAAATATATTTGTAATATTGCTTACATCATATTTTAAAACACCATTTTCTTCAGTATATGTAAATGCACCGTAAGAATAACCAAAAAATGCACCAGAAAGAGTTGCTTGAGGATCAAGGTCAATTAGTGCTGTTTTATAACCTTTATTTGCATATGAGTATGCTATTGCTTGAGAAAAAGTTGATTTACCAACTCCACCTTTTTGAACTGTAACACCAATAACATCACCTAGTATTTTAGTCATTTTATTCCTTTATTCGTTATGTAACGAGTAATATTTTTTACCATTGTATCGAAATTAAAAATATATTTCAAGTAATACTTGATATGTTTTTATATATTTTATTCCTTTATTCGTTATGTAACGAGTAAATTGCAAAAATTTAATAAAATCATTTAGGAAGATATTTATTTATAAATGTTAATATTTGTAAATAAATTTATTTATATATAATTTAAAATTTTAGAAAAACTATTAAACTGAGGCTTAAGCATGATAAAAACACCTTTTTTAGCTGTTGATGGGATTATAAAACTGTATGATGAAAATGAAAATTTCAAAGGAATAGTTTTAATTGAAAGACTTAATAAACCTTTTGGATTAGCAATTCCTGGTGGATTTGTTGATATTGGTGAAACAGTTGAAGATGCAGTTGTAAGAGAGATGAAAGAAGAAACTTCTTTAGAGATTTCTATTGAATCATTATTAGGAGTTTATTCGGATCCAAAAAGAGATGATAGATTTCACACTGTATCAGTAGTTTATATTTGTAAAGCTTATGGAACTCCAATAGCTCAAGATGATGCTGAAGAAGTATTCGTATATAAAATAGATGAAATACCTTTTGAAAAATTAGTTTTTGATCATAAAAAAATAATTTTAGATTTTTTGAGAAATATATAATCAAAAAAATTTAAAATATAGCTACTAGTTAAAAATAGGGCATAAAAACTCTTGTTTTTTGTTATAATTTTTTAATAAAGCAAATAATTTTTATGAAATCGAGCTTCTTTTAGGAATTGAAGATGCAGATAATGCTCAAAAATTTTTATTTGATCCAAATTATACAAGTACTTTTTTCTCAAACTTAGATAAAAAAACTTTAACAAAAATATTAAACAATGATGTATCTATTAGATTTACAACTACAGGTACAACTATTCATTCAAAGATTTATATTTTAAAAAATCTAAAAACAAAGAATACTAGAGTTATATTTATTGGAACACATAAACAATATGACAAAATTGATGCAACGCAAATCTAGGAGATTAATATGAATATTAAACCAATAAGAACTGAAGAAGATTATGAAGCTGCTTTAAAAAGAATTGATACATTAATGGATTCAATTCCTGGTACTTTAGAATTTGACGAATTAGATGTTTTAGTTACATTAGTAGAAAGTTATGAGGAAAAACACTATTTTATTGATGCACCTAATCCAATATCTGCAATAAAATTTAGAATGGAACAAGAAGATTTAAAACAAAAAGATTTAATACCAATTATTGGTGATAGTGCTGTTGTTTCAAAAGTTTTAAAAGGACAAAGAAAACTAACTGTTGAAATGATAAAAAATCTTCATAAACAATTAAAAATTCCATTTGAAAGTCTATTTGGGAAAATGGTAATTAGTAATCGATAATTAAAGATAGGGAGTGTTAGCTTCTTTGTTCGAAGTTTTGTGATAAATTTAAACTTTCTAAAGTTTTTTTCGAAAATTGATATTCAGTAGTTATACTATTATATTTTTTAATTTCTATCATATTATTTAAAACATCATGGAAAAGATAATGGAACTTATGTAAGACTTGGTGCTACAAGTAGACAAGCTAGTTTAGAAATGATTCAAGAACTCGAAAGACAAAGAGTTCATCAAAGTTTTGATGAACAAATTGCTCTTGATGTAACTTTTGATTCTTTAGATATTACTTCACTTCAAAAAGCTTTCAGAAATTTAGGTAAAACTCTTGATCATACAAAATTTTTAAGCCTAAAATTAATAAAGCAAGAGCAAGATAAAGTTTATCCAACCCATGGATTACTAATACTTCTTGGTTATTATGAGCATGTTGAAATAAAGTAATTGCAAGAGTATTTAAAGAACTTGGATATATTGAACAATGGGGGGG
>JAGOIF010000074.1 GCA_017995775.1 Aliarcobacter sp. | reverse complement strand
AATAAAATGGATTAAAAAATATGCAAAATATATTAATAACAGGTTGTTCAAGTGGTATTGGACTTCAAACTGCACTAATTTTAAAAGAAAATAATATCAAAGTATATGCAAGTGCAAGAAAAGAAGATGATGTAAAGATGTTAAAAAACTTGGGTTTTGAAACTTTTTTAATAGATGTAAGAAACAAAGAAGATATAACAAATGCCTTAGAAGTGATTTTAAAAAATGATTTGAAACTAGATGCGGTATTTAACAACGCTGGGTTTGGACAACCAGGCGCTGTTGAGGATTTAAGTGTAGAAGTTTTAAAAAAGCAGTTTGAAACAAACTTTTTTGGACTTCATGAGCTTACAATTCAAGCTATGAAAATATTTAGAACTCAAGGTTATGGAAAAATCATACAACATAGCTCAGTTTTAGGAATAATTTCTTTGAAATATAGAGGTGCATATAATGCAAGTAAATATGCAATAGAAGGAATAAACGACACTTTAAGACAAGAAGTCCTAGGAAGTAATATTTTTATAAGTACAATAAATACAGGACCAGTTAGCTCAAAATTTAGAGAAAATGCTTTGAAGAATTTCAATAAAAACATAAAAATTGAGGGAAGTTTTTTTGAAGATGTTTATGCAAAAGAGCTAAAAGCAAGACTTGAAACAACAGAAGATAAAGCACCTTTTAATCTTCCAGCTTCAAGTGTGGCAAATGTTGTTTTAAAAATTTTGAAATCGAAAAAACCAAAACCTAGATACTATGTAACAAAAGCCACATATATACTAGGATTTGCAAAAAGAATTTTATCTACTGGTTTATTAGATAAATTATTAAATAAAATCTAATTCTTCTTTAAATCTTACTATCTTTTTTCATCTCTAAAATCAATCTAGCAACAACTTGTTTAATTGCTAGATTTGCTGTTTGAACCAGCGCATCTTTTGAGTAAAAAATCTCATCTTTATCGTAAATATAATTATGTGAGAACAAAATATTATCTTTACTATTTTCATAGATTATTTTATTGTTATTATCTAATACTTTCATATCTATATTTATTTTTAGCTGTGCTTTTGATGAGAAGGTTGCAGTTTCTAGTGTATATTTTGAAACATAAAGATAGATTGTGTAATCACTTGCAAAATTTATAAATTTATCTTTAAAAATAACATCATTTTTCATTTGGAATTTAAATTCATTTCCTATTAAACTTGAAATCGAAACCTTATTCTTATAAAAAGAGTCTTGTAATCTTAAATCTTGATTATTTTCAAACTTTGGAGTAAAAAAAGTATTAAGCCCAATTCCCACATGATTTGAAAGTCCACCACCAACTCCAAGACCAACAGAAACAGGACTATTATAGGTTTGTGGAACACCTGCTACTACAATATTTTCGTTTAATGATATTGTTTTTATTTCATTTATATTTAAAGTGTGTTTAGGACTACAAGCACTAAAAAAAGCTACTATACATATAAGACAGATTTGATTTAAATATTTCATAAGAAATCCTTTAATTTTTGATAATCTCTTTTTTGTTAGTTAAACTTTGTAAATAATCACTAATTTGAATCAAACAAAAAGTAATAATAAATATCATAAGACCAGGGAAAAAACTGACCCACCAAGCAATATCAATAACAGCTTTACCATCACTTAACAAACTTCCCCAAGACATATCAGGAGGATTAATTCCAAGTCCTAAAAATGATAGTCCTGATTCTGCTAAGATTGAGCCACCTACTCCAAAAGTAAATGAGATTAAAAATATTGGAGCTAATATTGGAGCAAAATATTTAAAGATTATTTTATATGTTGGCACATTTGCAAGTCTAAGTATTTTTATAAAAGGTTTATTGCCAATAGCAAAACTTTCACTTCTTATCATTCTTGACATTCCCATCCATCCTGTTATTGAAATCACAATGATTAGAATAATAGCTGATGCTTGAATATAAGATACAAGGGCTAAAAGTAGAAAAAACGTAGGGAAAGTTAAAAATAAATCGATTATTATAGTGATAGTTCTATCTGTGTTTCCTTTAAAATAACCAGCAGTTATTCCAATGAATAAACCCACAATAGAAGATATTGATGCTGCTAAAAATCCAATAATTAAAGAAGTTTGCCCGCCTTCTAAAATCCTAGCTAACATATCACGACCTAATCTATCTGTTCCAAATAGATGTGTAAAAGATGGTGATTGCAAGATTTTACTAGGATTTAATTCATAAGGTGAAACCGTATAAAAAAAAGGCAGTAAAAACATAGCTAAGATTACAAATAATAAAAGAGCAGAAGCAAATCTAAACATAATTTTTACTTTGTATATAAATAATAAGAAAGAGAACTTTTACCAAATTTTTTTGTTTTATTTAAAGAGAATTTACCTAAAATTGCTGGTAATTCAAGTGAACTTTCATGTTCTATTATAATCATAAAAATATTTTCATTTTCAATATTTTCAATCATTACAAAAGATTTTTCATATATATTATCCATTCCTTCTCTATAATCAAAAGGTGGATCAACATATAAAATAACTTCATCATTTGAATTTTTCAAAGATTCAAGAATCGAAGGAGTTTGAATAAAAGTATCTCCTTGAACTGTTTGACATTTTTGCATATCAATAGCTCTACAATTTTTTAATAAAATTTGATATGAATTTTTATTTAATTCTACAAAATAAGATCTTTTGGCATCTCTACTAATAGCTTCAAGACCAATAGAACCACTTCCTGCGAATGATTCTATGAAAATCTTATCAATAATATCAAACTGTAAAACATTAAATAATGACTCTTTTAATCTAGCTTTTGAACTTCTTGTAATATCTAAAGAAGGAAGTTCTAAGGTCTTCCCTTTATATTTACCCGCGATTATTTTTGTGGTTGGTTTTTCAGTTTTCATAACTTACCTTAATTAAAATTTTATTATCTAGCGTAACTTTCTGCTCTTATTTCTCGAATAACATTTACTTTTATTTCACCTGGATATTGAACTTTTTGCTCAATCTCTTTTGCAATTTCAGTTGCAAGTAATATTGCTTCATCATCATTTACAAGTTCAGCTTTAACTATAACTCTTACTTCTCTACCTGCATTAATTGCGTAGGCATTTAAAACACCCAACTTAGTTGTACAGATATTTTCAACTTCTTCTACTCTTTTTAAGAAACTTTCTAACACTTCTCTTCTTGCACCTGGACGTGCAGCACTAAGTGCATCAGCAGCACAAACAGATGCTGATTCTACGTTTATAGGTTCTTCATGTCCATGGTGGGCATAAATTGCATTTATAACCGTATCACATTCATCATATCTTCTACAAATATCAGCACCTAAATGAACATGAGATCCTGGCATTTCATGTGTCATTGCTTTTCCAATGTCATGTAATAATCCAGCCCGTCTAGCTAATATTGCATCTCCACCCATTTGAGCTGCTAATAATCCAGCTAAGTGAGCAACTTCAAGAGTATGAGCCAATGCATTTTGTCCATAAGAAGCTCTATATCTTAATCTTCCAACTAACTTTGTAAGCTCTGGATGCATAGATTTTATTCCTAATTCAAGAACAACGTCTTCACCCTCTTTTTGAATATTTTTATCAAATTCACCTTGTACTTTTTTATAAATTTCTTCAATTCTTGAAGGCTGAATTCTTCCATCTTCAAGAAGTTCTTGAATAGTTTTTGTAGCAATTGCACGTCTATACAGATTAAATGATGAAATAGTAATAGTATTAGGAGTATCATCAATGATAATATCAACACCTAAAAGCATTTCAAGAGCTTTAATATTTCGCCCTTCTTTTCCAATAATCTTACCTTTAGTTTCTTCATCATTAATAGGTATATTATTAATAAGTCTCTCAGCTGCAAATTCACCTGCATATCTTGTAACTGCATGGGAGAACATATTGTTTATTTCATTTTTAACGTTTTGTTCTGCAATTTTATATTTTTTTCTAAAAATTGAAGCTATTTCAGCACGAGAATCTTCTTTTACTTTTTTAAGCATTAAATCTTTTGCTTCAATTAAAGTAAGTCCTGAAGCATTTTCAAGTATTTTTATAGCTTCTAAAGTCTTTTCTTCATAAGTCTTTTTTTGTTGCTCAATTCCATCTTTTAAACTTGTAATTTTTCTATTTTTTTCAACTATATCTTCTTTTTCACTTCTAATAATTTTAAGTTCTGATTCAAGATGTTCGTTTAATTCTCTCTCTTTTTTCTCTATTTTAGAAAGCATAACATCATACTCACGTCTTGCGTGTTTAAACTCTCTATCACATTCAAATTTAGCTTTTAACTGAGCATCTTTTAAAGCAACTTCTGCCTCATGTTCAATTACTTTTGCTTTAGCTTTTGCTTGTTCAATAAAAACTTGAAATTTTGCTTTATCGAGTTTTTTAACAACGAAAATGCTTAAAGCAGAACTTACAAGTGCTACAACAGCACTAACAACTATGTATTCCATGTTTATAAACCTTAATTTGTAATTATATAATCAGCCTGAATATCGTAATTGTCTGATAGAATTTGCTCTGTTCTACAAAGTGTCAATTGTGTAAATAATATTGTTGGTCTATAAGTCAATCTGTCAAAAAATCTATCATACATACCTTTTCCGTATCCAATTCTTTTTCCTAATCCATCAATCCCCACCACAGGAACGATTGCAAGGTCAATTTTATTAGGTCTAACAAAAGAGTTATTTGGTTCTTTTATTCCAAATTTCTTTTTTTGCAAAGGTAATCTATATTTTACAATTTTAAAACTATCCCCTTGCATATAAGGTACATATACATTCATATTTCTTTTTTTTCTTAGACTCATAATAAGTGGCTTTACATCTACTTCAATACCTAAAGGTATGAATAATAAAATATTCTTCGCGCCACTGTTTTCTATAAAGTTTTTTAATTCTCTAACAATAATTTTACTTTTATAATACTTCAAAAAAAGGCTCGTAAATTCTAATCTTTTTATACACGATTTTCTAAAATCACTTTTGTGATAGTTTTTCATATTTAAGCCTCACTTGGGTAAAATTCTTACCCAACAAATAATTTTACCCAAAGGAATTAAAATGCAGTTTAAAGCTTTGGCATTTTTATCTATTTTATCCATATTATTTTTTACTGGGTGTGATTCTAAAGATAAATCAGATGATAATAGCATAGAAAAAACGCAAAAAGTTGAAAGAAAATCAGAATTTCAACTAAAAACTTCAAGTGGTGCAAGTGTAAATGTTAAATTGGACAATGAAAAAATAATAGTACAAGAGCATTCTGGCAAAATTGTATTATTAAACTTTTTTGCAACTTGGTGTCCTCCTTGTAAAGCAGAAATTCCTAATTTAATAAAATTACAAGAAGACTATAAAAATGATTTAGTAGTAGTTTCTGTTTTATTAGAAGAGTTCAAAACAAATGAAGAAATTTTAGCTTTTATAAAAGAATATAATATTAATTATACTGTTATTACTGGCCCTGAAGCTATGGATTTTGCAAAAGGATTAGGAGGAATTAAATCTATTCCAACTATGTTTTTAATAAATAAACAAAATAATGTTTTCCAAAAATATGTGGGAATTGTTCCAAATGAAATGATGGAAATAGATATCAAAAAAGTACTGGAAAAATAAAGGTAATTAATGTTTAGTTTTTTTAAAAAGAAAAAAGATAATGTAAAAGTTCAAGAAGAAGAAGTACTTCAAGAACAAATTCAAGAAGAAGTACAAACAAAACTAGAACCAGAAGAAATTTATGCTAATCCTGTTGAAGTAAAAGAAGAAGAGATAATTCAAGAAGAAGTTCTTCAAGAACAAATCCTAGAAGAAAAAAAAGGTTTTTTCACTCGAGCATTAGAAAAGACTTTTGCGAGTATTAAAACTATTGTTCCTCAAAAAAAGGAAAAAATCTCATTTGATGATATCCAAGAACTTTTAATTGAAGCAGATATGGAATATGAAATCATTGAAAAAGCTATGGATGGACTTCCTATTGAGATTACAAGAAAACAGTTAAGACATAGACTTGTAATGCTTTTTGAACATGCTCCAAAAGTTGATTTATCTAATTTACCAAAACCATTTGTAAGGCTTATTATTGGTGTAAATGGTGCTGGAAAAACTACAACTATTGCAAAATTAGCAAATATTTCTAAGAAACAAGGAAAAACTGTTATTTTAGGAGCTGGTGATACTTTTAGAGCAGCAGCAATTGAGCAACTTTCTACATGGGCTGCAAAATTAGATGTTCCAATTATTAAAACAAAACAAGGTCATGATGCAAGTGCTGTTGCATATGACACAATAAGTGCAGCAATCGCAAGAAATATGGATAATGCAATTATTGATACAGCAGGAAGATTACAAACTCAAACAAACCTAAACAATGAACTTAAAAAAATTGTAAAAGTTTGTGAAAAAGCTATGGTTGGAGCTCCCCATCAAAAACTTATGATTTTAGATGGAACCCAAGGAAATACGGCAATTGCACAAGCTCGTGCTTTTAATGAAATGGTTGGAATTGATGGAATAATTGTTACAAAACTTGATGGAACTGCAAAAGGTGGAGCCTTGTTTTCTATTTCAAATCAACTTGAACTTCCTATTTTTTATGTGGGTGTTGGGGAAAAAGAGAATGATTTAATTGAATTTAGTCCTGATGATTTCGTTGATAGTTTATTAGATGAAATTTATACAGCTGAAGAGAAATAAGGAAAAAAATGAAAACAAAAAACAAATCTTTTTTAGAGGATACTTTTATCCTTTTTATTATTGGTCTTATAATTTATGCTATTTATAGTTTTCTATTTTCATCAAACGAAAATACACAAACAGAAGAGCCAAAAATAACTATAGAAGAAAAAGTAGAAACTCCTCTTATTAATGAAACAATTGACAATAAATTAAAAAATGATGAAGCTATTTTTGAAGAAATAAAAGAAGAGCATATTCCAATTGAGCAAAAAGAGATAACTCCAATTGAAGAGATAAAAACAGATATTAAATCAAAAGTTGTTACTTCTTCTCTTGAAAATAAAGTTGAAACAAGAAATATTGATCAAAAAGATCAAGTTGAGTTATTCTATGAAACTATTAGAGAAAAAATCAATAAAAATATTGAAACTACACCTGCTAATGAAGGTGAATATATCAATATAAAACTTACTATTTTAAAAGATGGAAGATATGAACAACTAATCTTAGCAGATGGAAATAAAGAGTATTTTGAAAAAATCAAATCTTCGATTACAAAAGTATTTCCAGTAAAAATAGATGATAATTTAAAAGATAGTTTTCCTAGATATTTTAGAATGAAAATAGGAAACTAATTATATTTAAGAAGTTTTAGATGAATTTTAATACTTTATTTTAATTCATCTAAAAAAGTTTTATATGGCACTTGCCAACAGCAACTATGATCTGAATCTACGTACAAATATTTAATCTTATCTTTTTTCTTAAATTTTGAAAAATATGATAAAAATATATCCTCAGGAACAACTTTATCTTTTTTACCTATTAAATGAAATTGCTCAATATTTTCAAGTTTATTTGTGTAATCACTTGGATTTAAAGAGTATTCTAATGCTGTTACCTTATGAAGAGAAGTCCATTTATTCGTATCTAAATTTCCTGCAATTGTAATAACTCTTTTAACTTCTTTTGCTCTTGAAGCCAAAAGTAAAGCAACAGCGCCACCACCTGAATATCCAATTAAAGTAAACTCTTTGTTATTGTATTTATTTTTTAAATACATTAAACTCTCTTCATAACTTTTTATTATCTCTTCACTAAATCTATGACTTGTCCAATATTTATTTTCGCAAGAAAAAGAGCTTGTAAATTGGCAAGGTCTTGCAAGATAAACTTTGCAACTATTTTTATCTTCATTCATAAGTTTTATACTAAGTAAATTAATAGGTGTTGGGTTAGTGGAAATGGTTTTTTTATTAATCCAAGATAAACCATCACCTTCAATATAAACATTTAGATTTTTATTTTTGCAGTTATTTTGTTCATTTTGTAAACTAAACAAATTAAAAGTAGAAGTTGATATATTTACTTCACTAAATCCCTTATCTTTAACCAAAGATAGGGCTTCACTCTTACGTTCTTGTATAGAAGGAATAGTGTTTACACAAGAGCTTAAACCAAGTGTTATAAAAGATAGTAAAAATAAACTTTTTATTTCTGTCTTAATATTATTTCCATTTGTTTAGTTAAAGCTTTTCTTTTTGCAAGATTCTCTAATGCACCTTTTGATTCTTCAAAAGTAGCAATTTTTTCAGGAATATATTTTTCAACATATAAGATTTGAGTTCCAATATCTTTTATATTTACTTTTATTATATCACCCTCTTTTTTATCTTTTAAAGCAGCTTTAATTTGCGGATTTAATTTATTTTCATCCACTAATTCAGTTAATCCATCATTTTGTTTTGATGCAACATCATTTGAAACTGATTTTACATATTTGATAAAAGAGTCTTTTTTCTCTTGTTTATTTTGGCTTTCATTTAAAATAGCGATAATTCTATCGGCATTTTTTTCATAAGAAACTAAAATATTTCTAAGTTCATATTTTGCAACTACCCTTGGTTTTTCAGCTTTATAAAGTTCATTTAATTCTTCATTACTTGGCTTATAAATTTGCATAAATTTATTTGTCCAAAGATCAACAGTTGCAATATTTTTTGCAACTTCTAAATCAATATCATTTTTCATCTCTTGATTTTGCAAAATTGTAGCTATTTTTTTTACTCTTAAATATTCATTTGTAATTGACTCTTGCAACTGTGGAGTTTGTTTACTAAAATCTGCTTGATATTTTAAAATTGAATATGATGATATTTCATTTTCATTTGCATTTAAATTTATGCTAATTATTGTACCAAGTAAAATTGTTGAAAAGATTTTTATCATTTTTCTACCTTCCTATAAAATTTTCAAAATTAAAAGCTAATTCCAAATGTTACATTCCCTGAATATGCTTGGAATTTACCATCTTTGCTTCTATCATAATCTACGCCAAATATTAAACTTGTTGAATCAGAAATCTTTGTTTCAACAGCCATTCCTACGTTATACATAGTTTTATTTAACTCTTGAACAGGTGTTACAAACTTATCACCGCCACCCATGAATTGTGCTTTTATATCTGATTTATTATCACCAAATGAGTTATATACACTTGCTTTGAATTCAGGTGTTATTAAAACATCATCAAACTCGATATTTGTTGTAAGCTTTGCTCCAAGAGCAACAGTACCTTTGTTTAGTTTTACTGCATCAACTTTTAAAGCATCGTTTTGGTATTTTGAACCTTTTTCATTATAAGCTTTTTGATTGATAAGACCATATTCCACAGAAGCAAATGGCGTTACAGATATTCCATCATTTAAAGGAATATTATAACCTGCTTCTACTTTTGCACCTATTTGATCAGATTTTACACTTGATGTTACTTTTCCAGAATTTGCTGTTCTTGTTCCATCTGTTTTATGTTGTGAATAAGATAAATATCCATCTACATAAGCATTCTCAAACTGTTTTGATGCATATGCAGTTGCTTGAATACTTTT
>JAGOIF010000073.1 GCA_017995775.1 Aliarcobacter sp. | reverse complement strand
TGTTTCAAACTGTGCTTTATCTAAATCATTTTTTGCAAATAACGATAATGTTAAAAGCGCTATTAGAACTATTTTTTTCATATTAATTTACCTCCCAAGATATAAATGCCCAAGTTATATAATCTTTCTCAACTTTGTTTTTATAAGTAGTATTAAAATATTTTTTCAATGCTTTCTTTTCTTTATTTGATAATTCTCCCAAACTCCAAGAAACTTTTTTCACAAACTCTTCATCATCACTTGCTTCTAGTTTATGACTTTGATTTTTTATAAAATCAAGTTTTGCATAAATTCCCATACTATGAAGAACATTTAAAATATATATATAATCAGGTCTTGGAATAATCTTTCTTTCTAGTTGTTCTAAAATCTCAACATCAACAAAACTTCCACCAACTTTTGTCGTTAAATATACTTTTTTATTTGCTTTTGAGTTTAGTTTTATAATTGCATCTTTAATATCTTTTACTTCCATAGAACGACTTGCTGTTACAATATCAGCATTTGGAACATCATCCCAATTGTCGTACCATGATTTATGAATTGTAGTTACGTTTTTAATATCTTTTTGCTTGCAATTATCACTTACACAATCTAACATTCCAGTAGAATAATCAAGTGCATATACTTCCTCTAGTTTTGATGCCATTTCTAAAGCAATTGTTCCAGGTCCACAACCAACATCAAGTAAAGATTTACAATCACTTGTATCAATTTTTGATACAAACTCTTTTGTATAAGGACTATTTTGAACACCAATATTCATACTACTAGCTTTCTTGTCCCAATCATCACTTTTCTTACTTTTAAAAGTAGATTTTTTCATCTGTTTTTTATACAGTTTTGAAAAATTTAATCTATCTAAATTTGTTTTTACTAAAGCCATTTTATTTCCTTTTTATATGCTTGGTATACAAAATTTGTATCCGTTTTCCCTTGATATAATTTCCACATCAACATCATAAAGACTCTTTATATTTTGAGATGTTAATTTTTCATCTATTTGCCCAACATCTAAAATCTCACCATTTTTTAGCATCATTACTTTATTTGAAGCATAAAGAGCATGATCTGGATAGTGTGTTGTTTTTACAAATGTATAACCCTCAGTACAAAGTTCTTTTAGAAACTTCAAAAGTTTTAATTGATTTCCATAATCAAGACCAGTTACAGGTTCATCCATAAATATGATTTTTGATTCTTGAGTTAATGCACGAGCTATGAAAGCTAGTTGTCTTTCCCCTCCACTTATTTGTGAATAGATATTGTCTTTCAAGTGAGTAATACCTACTTTTTCGATTGCATTTAAAGCTATTTGTTTATCCTTTGATGAGTAGTTTGAAAAAAGCCCAATGTGAGCTAGTCTTCCCATCATAACCACATCAAAAACCGTATAATCAAAGGGTATTTGGTGGGTTTGTGGAACATAAGATATAAGCTTTGCTAAATCTTTGTTTTTATAAGTACTTATCTCTTTGGAAAGAAGTTTTATACTTCCTTTTGATTTGTATATTCCTAATAATATTTTTAATAAAGTAGTTTTTCCACAACCGTTTTGACCTATTAAAGATAAGACATCACCTTTATATAATTGAAAATCTATATTTTTTAATATCTCTTTATTTCCATATGAAAAAGAGATATTTTTTGCATCAATTAATAGCATCTAAAAACCTCTCTTTGCATTTTTTAAAACTAAAATAAAAATAGGAATCCCAATGATTGCTGTTACTATTCCAATGGGAATTTCAAAGCTAAATATCATTCTTGAAGTATTATCCACAACTAGTAAAAATATAGCTCCTAAAAGAGCACTAATTGGAATAATAACTTTATTGCAAGCACCAAATAAAAGCCTAGCAATATGAGGAATAATCAAACCAATCCAACCTATGATTCCAGCTAGAATTACACTTAAAGCACTTAAAAATGTAGCAGTTAGTATAACTATTATTTTAATTTTTTTTGTATCAACTCCTAAAGCTTTTGCTTCCTCATCACCTAAACTTAGAGCATTTAAATACTTTGATAAAAATATTAAAATAAGCATTCCTAAAACTAAAGGAATAGATAAATTCCAAACAACATTTGGCGTACTAAAAGCTAAACTTCCCATAAGCCAATATGTAATTGCAGGAACTGCATCATAAGGATCTGCTGCATATTTTACGATTGAAAGAAGTGCTGAGAAAAGTGAACTACTTATGATTCCTCCTAAAACTAGAATAATCATATTTTTTGCACTTGAATAAATAAATGAAATTAAAAGTGCAAATAAAACAGCAATTAGGCCAAAAATAAAAGTAGATAAGTTTATAAAAAACCAGCTCCAACCCATAACCATCCCAAGAGCAGCACCAAATGAGGCTCCACTTAAAACACCTAATATTCCAGGTGATACTAAAGGATTTACAAACATAGCTTGAAAAGCAGCTCCTGATATGGCTAAAGATGAGCCTATTAGAACCGCTGCAATAATTCGTGGTAATCTTATATCAAAAATAACACTTTTTAAAGTGTCATATTTTTCTAAACTAATACTTGATTCTAAGCCAATAAGTTTTTTTAAAAATAAGAAATATTCATTATATGATATTTCATAGTTTCCAATAAATAGTGAACTATTTATTAAAACTATTAAAAAAATAATTAAACTTATAAACTTTAATTTAGTCAAAATCTTTTCCCATAATTTCATCTAATTGTATTTGAGTTAAATTCATTTGTAAAAATAAAGAATAAAAATCTTTAGCTTCTTTGTTTATATCAAGTGTATAAAGTTCTGGATGAAAAATAGAAAGCAACCACTTTAAACCCAAAAGTTTCATAAATGATGGAGGTCTATCAAACCAGCTAAATGGATCTTTTGGTAGAAGAAATACTTTTTTATTTTTAACTGCATCAATGTATTTCCATTTTGAATCTTTGTAAATATTTTCATAAAACTCTTTATCATAAACTAAAATAATTTCAGGATTATAAGATAGAACTTTTTCAAAATTTATACTTTGTTTTCCAAAAGAGTTTGTAGTTTCACATTTATGAACATTATTTCCACCTGCTAGATTTATAAGTTCTGCATGAAGTGAAGTATGACATTCTGTTTCAAGGCCATTTCTTCCTTGGGCATAATAAACATTTGGTTTTGAACTTGCTTTTTGTGAAATCACTTTTGCTAAATTTAAACTATTTTTTCCATAAGCTTCAAGTAAACTTGCTCTTTCTTCTTGTTTTGTAAGTTTTCCAATATAAGAAAAAGAGTTTACTAAGTCTTCTAAATCATTTGATTTTAAATAAATCAAAGGAATATTTTTAGCACCTGCTAAAGATGATTTTATTTTATTTTCACCCAGTTTTTTTGTAGTATCTGTTAGCAAAATTACATCAGGATTTATTTCTAAAATCATTTCCGCACTTGGAGTTCTTCCTTGACCAAACCATCCACCTAAAACAGGAAGATTTATAGTTTCTTTATCTAGGTATTTGGCTTCAGTTTCATTAAAAGGAAAATTTAATCCAGCAATTTTTGTTTTATCAACAGCATAAAGTGAGTATAAAAGAATAGGACTGGAAGCGTATATTTTTTGAATATCATCTTTGATTTGTGTTTTTTCATTGAACATATCTTCGAAAACAACAGCATTTGAATAAATACAAAAACTAAGTACAAATATAAAAATTTTAAACATAAGGTTTCACCTCTTTTACATATAAATTTATAATTTCTTTTGCTTTTTGTGATGAATTTGTAAGAGGTTTTAAAAGTAATGCTTCAATATCGAACTCATTTTTCAAAGCCTTTATTTGCGCAATACACTCTTTGGGTGTTCCATAAATAGCATTTTCAAAGATTCTATTACTATTAAATAATGAGTTTCTAATATCAAGATATTCACTCGTTAAAAGTTTTACTAAAGTTGGACTTGTATCTTTTGATGCAATCATAGATTTTAAGAAAATATCAGCACAATATTGTGTCTCTTTAAGAACTGCTTCTTTATTAAAACCTATATTTATCCCACGAGCTAGTCTAAATGATAAAGGTTTTATTGGATTTAAATTCTCATAAGATTTAAAAATCTCTCTTATTTTTTCTTTACTAATTGCAATACTTCCAATTAATCCATAGCCTTTAGATACAGCTTCTTTTATGGCTTCAATTGATTCAGATGCAATAAAAGTATCTATTACTTTAGATAGTTTTGGGCGTATTGAAATATCTTCACAAGAGAAAAACTCACCTTTAAATGTAACAAGTTCTTCCACTAAAAGCTTATGAATAAGTTCATTTGCTTCAAACATAACAGCTCTATTAGTACTTGCATCTGCTTTGAAAGTTTTATCATAAATAGGAAATGCACCTTTTGCAATACCATATAAAAATCTATCATTATCAAAAGATTTAATCATTGCTATTTCTTCTGCTAATTTAATAGGATTATAATAAGGTAGCAAAATAGCAGCTGTTCCTATTTTGATATTTTTTGTTTTTCCTAAAAGATATGAAACAACACTTAATGGACTGGGAATTACACTAAAGTTATTAAAATGATGCTCAGTAATCCAAGCTTCATCAAAACCTAAGTCTTCAGCATAACAGATCAAATCAATTTGATCTGCTATTGCTTTTTGATAATCATCTTCCCAATTTTCAAAAAGTGCAAAAAGTGCTGTTTTCATATTAAAATTTATAAGTTAAATTCGAGTAAACAACTCTTCCAGCTTCTGGATATCCATAATCTAAATCATAGTTTTTATCAAATATATTTGAAGCACCAACATCAACGGTTAAACCTTTTACTAACTCGTATGCAAGTTTTGCATTCCATAAAGCTGCTCCACCCACATCTTCTTTTCTATCATTTTCTCTTGTGTGACTTCCTGAAGAATATTGCATATTAACATTTCCAGTTAAGTCTTTAATTAATTTATAACTTAAAGATAAATTTAGATTATGCTTTGGTGCATTTGTTATATCTCTTTTATTCTCTTTATCTTCAGCTAATAATCTTGTATAGTTTGCATCAAAAGATAAACCACTATCAAAGGCATAGAAATATTCTAACTCGTAACCCATGTGTTTTACTTTTCCAATATTATCTTCTTTGCTAATTCTATTTGGAACATCAATAACTTTTGACTGAATATAATCTTTTACATCAGAGTAAAATAATACTGCTTTAATACCTTGATTATCAAAAGTTTTATTTGCACCAATTTCATAATTAATAGTTTTTTCTGGCTTTAATGCAGGATTTGGAATAAATGAACCTAATCTATAAGAGTATCTTTCTTTTAAACTTGCAAATCTAGTTTTCTTAGCAACTCCAGCATAGAAACCTAAAGTATCATCAACATCGTATTCAACTTTCATCATTGGATTAAAAGCTGTTGAACTTTCATGTTCAAATTCACTACCATAAAAAGCATCTGGTTTTTTATTATTAGCTTCTTTTACTTCATCTTTATCCCAACTTGCACCTGCGATTACTCTAAAATTATCATTAAATCTAAATGTGTCTTCAAGTCCAACAGAAAAATAGTTCATTTTTTTAGTATAAACTTTTTTGTCATCTTCTTTTTGAGTATCTTTTTTTGCATGAAGTGCTAGTTTTATACTATTTCTTTCTGTGTCATATTGACCAATTTCTAATGAAATTCCTTTTGTATTTGCATCATAAGGAGTTGGATCTCCATTTAACTTTGTGTAAGTTTTATCTTTAAAGAAAAGCATGTTATCTTCATATTTGTCATAAAATAATCTACTTTTTAAATAGGCATATTTAAAGTTTGTGTTTGATAAAAAGTAAATACTTTCTTTATCTGAATAATCCCATTGTCTATATGCATTTTTACCTGGATTTTTTGTTATTAAAGGCATACCTTTATTAGATTTTTGATTTATATAGTTGATTGCATACTCATCTGTATCATTTGGCGTAAACCCTACTTTAAGATTAATTTTCTTATCTTCTTTATAAGAATTAACTCTTTTATCATTGTCTTGATTTACATTTGAATTGAAATTACTCGATACAGGATAACTATCTCTATCCATAAAAGAACCACTTGCTTGAACATAATATTTACCTTGGTTTGTTCCAAGATTTAAGTAAGTTTTCTTACCATTTCCACTAAAAACACCAGCAGAAATAGTTCCTTCAAGCTCTTTTGTTGGTTTTTTAGTAACTAGATTTATAGCACCTGCAAAAGTGTTTACACCTAAAAGTGGAGAACTTAAACCTTTACTTACTTGGATTTGTGATAAATCAAATGTATTAAAGTTTGAAAAATCTATATATCCTTCACTAGGAACATTTACAGGAATACCATCAATAAAAACAGGTGAGTGTCTTGCACTAAAACCTCTAATAGAAATAGCTTTTTCACCTCTTGTTCCATAACCATAAGCGTTTAATCCACTAACTGTATTTAATGCTTCTTGTACTGTATTCTTCTCTTCTAGAACCATATCTTCACTATAAACTACATTACTTTTAAATTTTGTATCTTTTGCTCCAAGGACATCTATTTGTCCCAACTCATAAGTTTGATTTGCACTTGCAAAATTTGCAAACAATGTTGTTGCTACAACAAAACTAATTTTTTTATACATTCTTTTTCCTTGTGTGATTTACTATATAACGGTGTATAATTTTTTTATGACTCTATATTTGGTGTAAATGCTTTTGTACTTACACTAACTCTTTGCCCTATTTCTAGACTTTTTGCTTCTTCATTGCTAATTACCACTTCAACAAGTTGTGAAGCAATAGAAATAATAGCAATATTTATAACATCAAGTTTTACAATATCAAGTAGTTCTCCTTCAAATGATAATTTTTGGCTACCTTTTGTTTTTAGTAAAATATCTTTTGCAAGTCCATCATTTATAATTTTCCCATAGTCTAAAACAAGCACTCTAGAAGCTAGTCTATACATCTCACTTGGATCGTGACTTACCATGATAGTTGTTGTTTCAAACTCATTATGAAGTGTTCTTATTTCATTTTGAAGCTTTGTTCTCATATATGGATCAAGAGCTGAAAGTGGCTCATCCATTAGTAAAAGTTTTGGTCTGTTCATTAAAGCCCTACACAAACTCACACGCTGTTTTTGACCACCACTTAAACTATGAGGATGTCTGTCTTTTAGTTCATACATTTCGGTCATTTCTAAAAGATATTTTGCTAGTTCTTTATCTTTTTTTACATATAAAAGATTTTGCATTACTGTGAAGTTTGGGAAAAGTGCATATTCTTGAAATACAAATCCAATCTCTCTTTTTTGACTAGGAAGTGTAAACTTATCATTTAACCAAATATCATTTTCTATTTTTATAGTTCCGCTTGCCGTTTCAAGTCCTGCTAGAATTCTAAGAAGTGTAGTTTTTCCACTACCACTTAGACCACTTAAAGCTACAAATTCACCTTTTTTTATATCAAGGTTAATATCTAAATTCATTGTTCCATTTGAGCCGTGAAGCTCTTTATTTACTTTTATTTCTATCATTAAATTAACCTATCTCTTTTTTGCTTACCATTAAAAATATAAACAGCAAGAAGTGTTAGAAAACTCATAGTAACCATAATCAAACTGTAAAAGTGAGCATTTTTATAATCAAGAACTTCAACAAACTCATAAATAGCAATTGAAGCAACTCTAGTTTCTCCAGGAATACTTCCACCAATCATTAATACAACTCCAAACTCACCAACAGTGTGAGCAAATGTGATAATAAATGCAGTTAAAAGAGATGGTTTGATATTTGGTAAAGCTACACGAATAAGTGTTTCAAACTTACTTTTTCCACTTATATAACTAGCTTCTAGCATGTTTTTATTTAAGCTTTCAAGTCCACTTTGAAGAGGCTGTACCATAAAAGGAAGACTGTAAAAACAGCTTGCGATTACTAAACCATTGAAGTTAAATACAAGAGTAATTCCAAAATATTCATGAAAAAACTGGCCAATAGCAGAATTATGAGAAAGTCCAACAAGAAGATAAAATCCCAAAACTGTAGGAGGAACAACAAGTGGCATAGCTGTAAATGATTCAAAAATTGGTTTTAGTTTTGACTTTGTTTGAGATAGGTACCAAGCTAGTGGTAAACATAGAACAAACAAAATCAAAGTTGTAATACCTGCAAGTTTAAAAGAGATTAAAAATGGTTCAAATTCAATATTTTGTATTAATTCAAGCATCTAAAACCTTTGAAATTGACACATCACTTGCTTTTATTAAAGCAGTTACTGTGTCATTTTTTTGTAAGTTCATAGCAAGTGATGAATCTTTTGTGATGATACTTTCAAGTGTAAAATCTCCTGTTTTTAGGAGAATACTACTTAAAAGTTCACCATTTTCTAAATTTTCTATAGTTGCAATAATTCGGTTTGAAAGACTAATATCCCCTAATAATCCTTTTGAAATAGAAACACTAGTTGGTTTAAATAAAAGTTCAACCTTTTTACCAACTTGTACATTACTATTTAAATCTAAACTCATCATTTTTAAAACTGTATTCATAAAATCAAATTCTACGATATTTAAATTTTGATGAGTTCTGATAGATTTTACTATTGCAACTAATTTACTCATTTAACTAAATATCCAAATTTAATAAAGATTTCTTTTGCTTTTTCACCTAAGATGAAATCATAAAATGCTTTTGCACTTGCTTCTTCTTTAGTGTTTTTTAATACAACGATACCTTGATCAATTGCTGTATATAAAGATGGATCTACACTTACCCAGTTGATGTTCTCTTTATATTGAGCCATTTTTTCATCATATAAAGATGATTTTGCAATAAATCCAACATCTGCGGCAGTTGTTGCATAAGTTACCGCTTGTGAAATTGATTCAGCGTAAACAAATTTGCTTTCTACTTTATCAAGAACATTTGCATTTTTCATAGCTTCAACAGCAGCTGTTCCATAAGGAGCAGTTTTTGGGTTTGCAACAGCAATTTTAGCGATGTTTGGATCAGTTACAAGATTAATTCCTTTTGAAAAATCAAGCTGTTTTGAACTTAACATTGCTAAGCTTCCTTGAGCATATAAAGCAGGTTCAGTAGTAGCTAAACCTTTTTCAAATAAAGATTTAGGAAATTTCATATCAGCTGACATAAATACGTCAAATGGAGCTCCACTTTCAATTTGTGCTGTAAATTTTCCACTACTTCCAAGAGTTACTTGAACTTTTGTATCTGGATTTGTTTTGTTAAACTCTGCAACTAATTCATTTATTGCATAACTAACATTTGCAGCAACTGCAACAGTAATAGTATTTGCAAATATTGATGATGCTAATAAAGCTAATGCTAAAATTATTTTTTTCATAATATTCCTTATCTTCCAATCATAATATCAGATGCTTTAATAATAGCATCAACTTTTGAACCAACTTTTAAGTTCATATTTTTAATAGAACTTGTTGTAATAACAGTAACCACTTTGTCTTCATTACCAATATTAATCACAACTTCAGAATTAATTTCACCTTGGTTTATAGTTTCGATTTCACCTTTAAGTGTGTTTCTAGCACTTATTTTTAAGTTTGCTTCAGTTGAAAGTAAAACATTGCTTGATTTAATGACAGCAATAACTTCATCACCTACATTTATTTCAAGATTCTCTGTGGCTGTATTTGTGATGATTGAAACTAAAGTGT
>JAGOIF010000021.1 GCA_017995775.1 Aliarcobacter sp. | reverse complement strand
CAAAAAAAGTCCAGTTTTATCTTCAAGATCTAAAATATACTTTACAAAAAACAAAAACAATGTTGCAGGAAGTGCATTTGCTAAATTATTTAAGAAAAATGCAAAGAAGAGTTTTTTGTGTTGTGGAAAGTTTATGAAAAATATATTTATTGAATCAAAAAAGTTTTTATCTTCTTTTTTTTCTTTAGTAGTTTCTTTATTTTTAAATTGTAAATAAAAAATCATTGAAAATATAGGAAAAATAATTAATATAATATTTAGTAAAAGCTCAAGACTTTTTTGTGAATCTTGTGCAAGAGAAAATAAATAAGGGAAAAGTAGTGCAAATAATACGCCAATAATTATAAAAATTTCCCTTGAAAATGCTAATTTTGTGTTATTAATTGAGTTATCACTCAGTTTTGAATTTAATGTTAAGTAAGGAATCATTACAAAGCTATAGGAAATATATGTGATCAGTGAAAAAGAAAATAACCAAATCCATGTAAAATAAATCGGTTTAATTAGAAAATACAATCCAAACAAAACAACAAATGATGAAAAGAGTATTATGTTAAAGTTATTGTATTTATCAGTAATTTTTCCAATATATGGATCTAAAATCATATCCAATAATCTTGCTATTAGTAATACAAAGCCTACTAAACCAATATTTAAACCAATATATTCCACATAAAATGTTGGTAAATAAATATATAAAGGAAAGCCTAAAAAAGCAAGGGGAATTCCCAGTATTCCATAAAGGAAAATCTCTTTGCTTTTTATGGTTTTATTATTCATTTAAATCTAACTATTATATTTCACATAATATTTAACTGTAATCATTTTAAAAACTTTTTAGTTACAGAAAAACTAAATTTATAAGGCAAAATAGACAATGCTCTTAAAAATTTTGACAAGATAAAAGGAAATGCTATTTCAAACTTATATGGCTTAGAAAATTGCTCAAAAATCTTTTGGGCAGTAAATTCAGGGCTCATTAATTGTGGCATTTCAAAATCATTTTTAGATGTTAATCTGGTCTTTACAAAACCATGATTTACTATTTGAACATAAATATTATGTCTAGCAAATTCAGGTTGAATAGACTGTGCAAGATTAACTAAAGCAGCTTTTGATGCGCTATAAGCCCCACCATAAGGTAAACCAAAATAACTTGATAAACTTGCGTTTAAAATAATCCTTGAGTCTTTGTTTTGTTTTTTCAAATAATTAAAAAGAGGCTTTATTATTCTTACAGCACCTAAGTAATTTGTATTTATCATTGATTCAAAATTTGAAATATCCCATTGTTCAACATTCATTGCTTCGTAAACTCCCGCATTAAAAAAACAAATATCTAAGTCTTTTAAAATATCAAATGCTTCATCAACGCATTTAGTAGTACTTTGGCTATTTGAAACATCAATATCTAATAGATGTAAGTTATTTTTATAAATAGACTTCAATTTTAATAATTCTTCTGCACTACTAGCATTTCTTGAGCTTGCAATTACTGTAAAACCATGTTCTAAAGACAATTTTAGTAACTGTAAACCAATTCCCGAACTAGAACCAATAATCCAAATTTTTTTCATGATAAACAACCTTTGTTTATGAAAGCTAGTGAAACTAACTTAAAAGAATTATATGAGAATAAATAGTTTTTTAGTATGACTTATATGTTCATTAATAAAATTATATGCATATATAATAAGTATATATCTACATAAGGAATAAAATGGTAAAATATAGACATAAATTAAATATATTAACAATAATAATAAAGGTGATGTATGAAAAACGTTTCAGAAATCGAAGCTTGGTTAAAAGAACATTCAATAAATAATTATATGATTTCAGAAGATTTAGAAATTACAGTTCAAGGAAATGTTAATTTACATGAAAGGTTAAACGGTAAAAAACTACCAGTAAAATTTAAAATGGTAGATGGATATTTTGATATTAGTAATAATAATTTAACAACCCTAGAAGGTTGCCCTAAAATTGTAACAAAAGATTTCAATTGTTCTAAAAATAAATTAAATTCACTATTTGATGGTCCAACAGAAGCCGGAGAGTTTGATTGTTCTCATAACACTTTAAAAAATTTATCTTATGCTCCAAAAGAAGTAAAAGGAAGTTTTAACTGCTCTTTTAACGAACTTACATCTATAAAAGGAAGTCCAAGAACTATAAAGGGACATTTTAATTGTTCTGATAATAAATTAGTATCTTTAAAAGGTGGACCAAAATATATTGATACACTTTTTGACTGCTCGCATAATTTTATTGAAAGATTAATCGGAGGTCCTGTTGCTGTTGGACATGATTATATTTGTAATGGAAATAGCCTAGCTGACTTAGATAGTATTGCCGATGAAATTGGTTGGGATTTAATAACAGATATTAGATTAAATCACGTTACAAATTCATATAATGAAGAAGAAAAAAGCTGGAGATATAAAGGTAGTGAAGTAGTTGCACACATTTATAAACCAATTGTAGCTTTAACAAATATTGATGATATAAATAGATGGCTTAGAAAAAATGATGTTAAGAGTTTTACAATCTTACCTGATAATTCTGTTGATGTTCATGGTGATATGAAACTATCTGATAAGCTTACAAATATGGTTAAATTACCACTAAACTTTAATGTGGTTGAAGGTGATTTTGATATTAGTAATAATGAATTAACATCACTTGAAGGAAGTCCTAAAAAAGTAACAGGAAGTTTCTTAGCGCATAAAAATGAATTAACTTCACTAAAAGGTGGACCAAAAGAGGTTGGTGGAAGTTTTATTGTACTTCATAATAACATCACATCTTTACAAAATGCACCAACTTTAGTAAAAGAAGATTTTATTTGTTCACATAATCCTCTTAGAGATTTAGATGGATTAAATACTGTTTTAGGATATGTATTTACAGGGGTTTACATTCCAAGATTAAAGTGCCAAAAATATAATTATAAGGGAGTTACAACTTATAAATACCCAGGTGATTTAGTAATGAAATATTTAGATCAAGAGTATATTTCATTAACAGATGAAGAAAAAACATTTGAAGCAACTAAAAAGAACTTAGAAAAAGTAATTAAAAAGATGCTAAACGCTGGAACATTAACAAAAGATATGATTACGGATTCTTTAATAAAAAATCTTACAAAGTATCAGTTGGATCAATTAAAAACAAAAGTTTTATGGATTAAGTTTCCACCAACCGAAGAAAATAGTGACTCATTATCAGAAGATGATATTATGAAATTAGCATTCGAGCAAGAAATATAAAAAAACTAGCTTAAGTCTTAACTATATTATTTTGGCTATAATGGCGAAATAATATAAAAAAAAATTAAATAAATGGAGATAATTATAATATGGTTCAAACTGTCAATCTAAAAAAATCTTTTGGTCCAAGAGTTTTATTTCAAGATATCAACGTAAAATTAGATACTGGAAAAAGATATGGATTAATTGGTGCTAATGGTGCTGGTAAAACTACATTTCTAAAAATATTATCAGGACAAGAAGACGCAACAGAGGGTGAAGTACAAATTCAAAATGGTAAAAAAGTGGGAACATTATCACAAAACCAATTTGCTTATGAAAATAATACAATTTTTGATGCCGTACTTTTAGGAAATAAAAGATTACATGACGCAGTAAAAGAAAAAGAAGAGCTTTATATGAGCCCTGAATTTACTGATGAAATAAACGATAGATTAGCTGAATTAGAAATTATTTGTTGTGAAGAAGATCCAACTTATGAGTATGATGTAAAAATTACAAGAATCTTAGAAGACTTAGGTTTTCCAGCTGCTTCTCATCAAGATTTAATGAGTACTTTAACAGGTGGAGATAAATTTAAAGTTTTATTAGCACAAGTTTTATATCCAAAACCAGATGCTTTATTTTTAGATGAGCCTACGAATAACTTAGATATTGCAACTATTGGTTGGTTAGAAAATCAATTACAACACCACGATGGAACAATGGTTGTTATTTCTCACGATAGACACTTTTTAAATGCAGTTTGTACACATATTTTAGACGTTGACTTTAAACAAATCAGAGAGTTCACAGGAACTTATGATGATTGGTATATTGCTTCAACTTTAATCGCAAAACAAAATGAAAAAGATGTTGGTAAAAAATTAAAAGAAAAAGAAGAACTTGAAAAGTTTATTACTAGATTTAGTGCAAATGCATCTAAAGCAAAACAAGCAACTTCAAGACAAAAACAACTTGATAAACTAGATATTGGAGCAATTCAAATATCAAGCAGACGAGATCCATCTATTATTTTTAAACAAAAAAGAGAAGTTGGAAAAGAGTTATTAACTGTTAAAAATATTTGTAAATCTTATGATGATCATGTTGTTTTACAAGATATTAATTTTACAGTTGAAAAAGGTGATAAAATTGCTCTTATTGGAACAAATGGTATTGGTAAAACAACACTTTGTGAGATTTTAGAAGGAAATTTAAAAGCTGATAGTGGTGAAGTTTTATGGGGTGCAACTATTCAAAATTCATATTTCCCTCAAAATGCAACTGATATAATTGAAGGTGATATGACACTTTATGATTGGTTAAGAAACTGTGATAGAGATGCTGATATTTCTGAAATTAGAAATTGTCTTGGAAGAATGTTATTTAATGGTCAAGAACAAGAAAAAAAGGTTAACTCTTGTAGTGGGGGTGAAAAACACAGAATGATGCTTTCTAAAATAATGTTAGAGCAAGGAAATTTCTTAGTTTTAGATGAACCAACAAACCACTTAGACTTAGAAGCTATTATTGCTTTAGGTGAAGGTTTGCTTGAATATCCAGGATCTGTTATTTGTGTATCTCACGATAGGGAATTATTAGATGCTTTTGCTAATAGAATTATTGAAATCCAAGCTGATGGTTCAATAATTGACTTTAAAGGAAGTTATGAAGATTTTATTGAGTCTAAAGAGGCTTAATAAATCTTCATAAGATTTAAAGAATAAAAAAGGGGAAGATTATAAAATCTTCCCCTTTTTTTATAACAAGAAAGTTTTACTTAGAATGTCTTGAAGTCATTCTAATTTCTCTTCTTTCAATTGCGTCGTTATATCTTCTTTTGTCATCTTCTGTAATTAAATCAAGTTTAGGAACAGGAGCTGGTTTTCCAGCTTCATCAACTGAAATCATAGTAAAGTAACAAACGTTAGTATTTTTAATAGTATGATCTTTTATATCTTCTGAAATAACTTTAATTCCGATTTCCATAGAAGTTCTACCTGTATAGTTTACAGAAGCATGAAATGTAACTAAAGAACCAATTTTTATTGGATCTTTAAATAAAACCATATCAACTGATAATGTAACAGCATACATACCTGTATATCTAGCTGCACAAGCATATGCAACATGGTCTAGCATTTTTAAAATTTCACCACCATGAACATTTTTTCCAGAAAAATTTGCTTTATCTGGAGTCATTAACATAGTCATTGTTAGAGATTTTTCTCTTTTAATTTCTTCACTCATTTTTTAAACCTTGTTTTATAATTATTCATATATCGCCTATTATAAAATAAAATAGTTGCATTTGTGTTGCATTTTATACAAATACTTTTTCAGAATATGAAATAATAGAAAAAAGTAACATTTTTCTCTATTATCAAAATAATAATATTTTAGAATATACCTATTTTACTATATGTCCTACAAATTTTGACATGTTATTTAATATCTTAGAACCTTTTCTAAATCCCAATCCACAAGCTTCATAGGCAAAAAATACACCAGCTTGATATGAGTTTCCATCTTTATCTGTTGGAAGTTCTACATACTCTTGATAAATAGCTTTATGACCTTCATAATCACCAGAAGTTTCTACGTCTATACTTCCATCACTATTTATGATTTTAGTGTTTGCACCTTCTCTTCCAAAACATCTTTTTTCAACTTGTTTTTTATTTTCTAAAGGTTCAAAAGAAGTTTCTAAAAGTAGGGGATGATTTGGATATAAATCCCATAATATTTTCATAAATCCTTTTGATTGGAACATCAAAGTATATGCAGGATTAAAAATAATTGCTTTTTTCTCTTTTATGATTTCAGTTAAAATAAGTGCTAATTCACTCTCTTCAATAGCAATATTTTCCCAAGGAATAAGTTTGAACCAAAACTCAAAACTCTCTTCATCTTTAAATATTCCATCATCACTAAATTGTACATTTTCAATAAATTCAAAATCAGTATTAAAACCAGCTTCATTGGCAATATGTTCTAAAAGTTTTGTAGTATTTATATCTTCACTTGAACTTGAAATCGAAGAAAATAGTATCTTCCAACCTAAGTTTGCATAATACTCTTCAAATTTTTCAACATCAGTATCAAGGGTAATTATTCTTTTAAAGTTGTCTTTTAAAGCATCATAAATATTGTTAAATTGACTAGCTTCATCTAAGCCATTTGCTTTTAGCATTGCCCATTGAATTATTGCTGTTTCAAATAAAGATGTTGGAGTATCTGCATTAAATTCAATCATTTTAATAGGCTTTCCATCAATTCCACCTGCTAGATCAAATCTTGAATACAAATGCCAATGAACATCATTTTCCCAAGACTCTTTTATCATTTCAACTAAATTAAAAGGAATATTTATTTCATGGAATAAATCATTATCAATCACATATTGCCCAGCTTCCGCAAACATATCATAAAGTTCGTTTGTAGCTTCATAAAAGGCATTTGCTTCATCTTCACTAATAACTACTATTTCATCGCTTACATAAGAAGAATTATCACTATCTGTATGCCAAATAAATCCAATTGATTCTAAATATTCATCCGTTAAAGGTTTTAGTTTTTGTAAATTCATTTTTAGCTCCCAAAGCTTGAAGATGATGAAGAAGGTGTAGATTTTGAACTTGAACCAGAGTTTGAATTATTTCCACCAAAGAAACCACTTTTTTTAGCTCCAGCACCACCTGCACCTGCTGATCCTGGTGATTTATTAAATGAACTTTGTGATTTACTATAAGTTTGAGGAGATTTGTATTGAGTTTGTTTTTGATTTTGAAAATTTTGATTATTAAATAGTTTATTTCCAAGCCAAGAACCAATCATAGCACCTGCAATTGAAGATAATAAAACACCACCAAGACCCATACCACCACTACTTACTTCTGCATTTGGGTTTGTAAGTGCTGATGTTCCTGCATCTATTTTTTTCTCTTCATCTTTAACTAATTTGTCAATTTCTTCTTGAGTTAATATTCTTTCACTACCATCAGGTTTTCTTAATACTATTGTAGTTTTTGCAGATGGAAATTCATCAGCAATTTTGTATTTTCCATCGGCTGATTCTTCGATTATTACAAAAGCGCCTTCTTTTTGGCTAGCATTTGTAAAAGCATCACTTTGCCCTTGAGAAGGTTTACTACTCGAAGCATCATCGCATCCAACTAGCCCAACAACTAAAAGTGCGCCTAATCCACCAACCATAGTATAATCTGATATTTTCTTGATATATTTATTATTTTTCAATTTATTAATCCTTCTTTTTCATACTTATTTAGTAAAGCAAATAAAAAATTTCTTATATTATACAATTATACGATTTAACTTAGGTAAATAAGAGAAAAATCTCTTATTTACCTCTAAAAGTTTTTGAAGTAGTAGCATCAACAACATCAGAAGCTAAGTTTGATGTTTCGATTGCTATTTCATTTGTTTGAGATGCAATATTTGCATTTATTTGAGTTTGTCTATCTAAAGTATTTATGGCATCACTTATTTGTTCGATTCCATATTTTTGCTCTTTTGAAGCATTTTCTACTTCTTTAATTAATGATAATGTATTACTGATATTTGTATTTAATTTATTATAACCATTTATCATAAGTGCAGCTATATCTTTACCTTGATTAGATTTTGCAGTTGCATTTTCAACTAAAGATTTTATCTCATTAGCTGCTTCTGCACTTCTACTTGCAAGATTTCGCACTTCTGCAGCAACTACAGCAAAACCACGTCCAGCTTCACCAGCGGTTGCTGCTTCAACAGCTGCATTTAGTGAAAGAATATTTGTTTGAAATGCTATTTGATCTATTACACTAATTGCTTCATTTATTGCAGTAACTTGTGCATTTATATCTTCCATTGAACTTACCGTTTGAACTGCTAGCTTCTCGCCTTCATTTGCAGATAGGGTTAATTCATTTGCATTTTGTGCCATTTGTGAGATATTTTGACTACTTGAAACAATATTATTAGAAATTTGTTCAACAGCTGCTGCTGTTTCTTCTAGCCTTGCTGCTGCATCATTTGAAGCTCTATTTAATTCATCTACATTTTTTAATAATTGTCCTGAACTCTCTTGTAGCGTTTGACCAATATTTTTATTTTCAAGTAACATAGCTGTTATTGCTTCACCTAAAGAGTTGATTCCATCAACCATTTGTTTTGATTCACCATTTATGCCTTTTGTACTTATTACGCTTAAATAGTTGTAGTTTGTGTATTCTGATAAAACTTTTAAAATACTATTTATTACTTTTTGTTGATTATCTAACATTCTATTTATTGTTTTTGCAAGAATTCTTACTTGTGGATTTTCAGCTAAAGAAAGTACTCTACATCCATAATAACCTTTTTCAACTTTATCAAGTGTGATTGTAGCTTCTCCAACACATAATAAATCTTTTTCTAAATTACCATTTATTCTATCAATACTATCATTTACAGAAGTTGCTAAGTCTCCTAGTGAACCTTTTGTTCCTAAAGAAATATAATCTAATTCATTTATTTCTTTATTTAAATATTTCATAAACTGATCAATTCCAACAGTTATTTTTTTGAATCCTCTTTGAATACTTCCTATGAAAAATACAACAGAAATTATAGTTATTAAAATAATGAAAATAGCTAAACAAATTACAGTAATCATTTTATTAAATTGATCATTTTGCATAGTATCTATTTGTGTAATAATATCATTAGAAATATGGTCATCAATTTCTTTTAAAATATTTATTTTTTGGCTAATTGTTTTAAACCAATAAGTAGCTTCCACATCAAAAACTATATCTTTATTTTCACCATAAGATAAAAGGATACTTCTTAATCTTTGAACTTCTGTAATTGATGCATCATTTAATTTTTCTTTTACAAATGCTTCATAGTTAAAACCGTATGTGTTAAAGTTTTTTACAAATACATTTTGTTCATTTACAAGAGTTAAAAATTGTATAAACATTCCCTCAACAAAAGTTTTATTAGCAAAAGTATTAGACCCAACAGCTCTTTCAAGTCCAGCTCTTTCTTTTGCCATTAAGAAGTTATAATATGCAGTGATGCTATTTATTATTTTTTCATCTTCTGCCATAATAGATGAGTTAGCTATGAAACTTAATAATAAATTATTTAAATTTGAGTAATAAGATATTACTTCTTTATTTTTTATTTTAAGCTCATCAACTTGAGTTCTCATTGATTGAATATTTTTTAATTCAACAAGAGCTTTATTTATATTTTGTTTTCCTTGTTGTGAATAGTTTGAAAAATTATCTAAAAAAGTTTTTAATTCATCTATTTTACTATTTGTAATTTCTCTTTGTTTTAATAAATTATTTTTAAACTCTTCACTTTTACTTCCCACATAAGATACACTTAATCCTCTTTCTTTTTGAGTTTCATGTAAAAGAAGAGAAATTTTTGCATCTATTAATATTAATTCATTTACATTTTTTAGCTTTGAATATTTATTGTATGAATCACATATTATACTAAGAGATAATCCTATAATAAAAATCAAAGGGAAAATAGCAAGTAATTTCATCTTGCTTTCTATTGATAATCTTTTTAATTTTAATAACATTCTTATTCCTATTTCATATTTTTATATGATGCTTCATATTTTTCGATTTCATTTTGTGAAGCCATTCTTCTACATGAAATATATCCCTTTGATCCATCACAAGATGTAAACGGAAACACTGTTGCAAAAACCCAATAATAATTATTATTTTTTGTTCTATTTTTTACAAAACCCTTCCATGCTTTTCCAGCTTTTACTGTTTTCCATAAATCTTCAAAAGCAGCTTTTGGCATATCTGGATGTCTTACAATATTGTGTGGTTTTCCTATTAATTCTTCTAAAGTATATTCTGCAAATTCGCAAAATTCATCATTCGCATAACGAATAATTCCTTTTTCATCAGTTTCTGATAATAAAAAAGAATCTAAATCTAGCTTTATTTCTTTGTGCATAAAGTTCCTCAATTTCTGTATTTTTATGCATTATATAATAAAAAAAAGAATTTGCTATTTTATTGCTACTATTAAACAAAATAATTAATAAAAAAAGTTGATAAAACACAGAAAAAACAGGAAAAAGAGTCATAATTTATAAAACATTTGTTTTCTTGATATATATTAAGGAATCTTTGATATCATCTTTATTAAATTTTTTTTATAGGATTCTATTTTGGAAAATATTTATATTATAGGTGATGTTCATGGTTGCTATAAAACATTATTAGCACTAATTAATAAATTACCAAATAAAGAAAAATCAAAAATATGTTTTGTAGGAGATTTAGTTAATCGAGGAGCGAATAGCTATGATGTAATTAAACTTATTATTGATAATAACTATGATTGTGTTTTAGGAAATCATGAACGAATGTTCCTTGATTATTCGCCAATGTTAATAAATGATAGGGAAAATTCATTACTTATAAATTGGTTATTTAAAAATGGTGGAAAACAAACTATAAAATCTTATAAAAATGAAGATGAGTTTTATAAACATCTAAATTTTCTAAATAAATTACCTTTATACATAGAATATAAAGATTATAAAAACAGTGATGGAAGATATTTGGTTGTTTCTCACTCAAATATAGGAAGAGCTTGGAATTTACGAAATAGTGAAATCAAAGAAGAGATAGATGCTTTTGAAAATCATTTACTTTGGAGCAGATATAAAAACTTTGATAATAAAGAAATTTTTAACGTTCATGGACATACAATTTTTACAGAACCCATAATAAATGAGTATAGTACAGCCATAGATTTAGGTTGTTTTCAAACAAATGGAAAAGTGGAAAATCCAAGACTTTGTGCCTTGGAATTTCCAAGTATGAGAATTTTTACTCAAAATAATATAGAAATTAAAAAAAGAAATGAAGAATTTTAATAATATAATTTATCTATAATATCTTCGTTCTTCCTTACAAAATTTGTAAGTATCATCTTCTTCATAAGAACCAGCACTTATTTTTACAGGTTTAATTTGATAGCAAAGTAAATTGTTTATGTACTCTTTTTTAGGAAAGACTTCATAAACAAATTTATTATGTCTAATTTCATCTCTAAATAGATTCCCAAAAATTAAAGTATTATCTTTAAACTCAACCCCTAAATCTTTTAAATCGCCATTATTTGATGTAACTCTTTTTTGACCTATAAAATTTAATTGAATTTGTTCACCTGAAAGATTCAAAAAACTAATATTTTTCTTTTTATCATAATGACTCACCCACCATTCACCATTTATAGGATTAAAATCATCAAGAGCAAATAGATTTGTGCTTAATAGTAAAATAGCTGTGTATAATTTTGATTTATTCAATTTAACTCCTAACATAAAATTCAAATTGTAACCTAAATTCATACATTTTTATCAAAAACAACCATAGTAAAGTATGAATATTTTGCGTTTTTGAATCATATTTTGAATTATTGTTTCCTTCTATATTTGAAGTGCTAACATAAATTCATACTCAGAATTAAAAATAAAGGAAAATTAGATTTATAATAGATAAAAACTTATTAAGGCACAATACGAAAAAATTAAGATATTTAAAAAAGAGTAAAATTGAATAACAATAGTATTAATAAACCAAATAAATTTTTACCAACAACACTTGAAGAGATGCACGAAAGAGGGTGGTATGAGCTGGATGTTGTTTTAATAACAGGAGATGCATATATAGATTCTCCTTTTATGGGAATAGCAGTTGTTGGAAGAATATTGGAAGATATCGGTCTTCGTGTTGGAATAATTGGACAACCTGATGTAAATAGTGACATTGATATAAGTAGAATGGGTACACCTAAGTTATTTTGGGGAGTAAGTGGTGGAAGTATTGATTCAATGGTTTCAAACTATACTGCAACTAAAAGATTTAGAAGTACAGATGACTATACACCAGGTGGAAAAAACGATAAAAGACCTGATAGAGCAACTTTAGTATATACAAATTTAATTAGAAGATATTTTAAAAATACTGTTCCTATTGTTCTTGGAGGAATTGAAGCAAGTTTACGAAGACTTACTCATTATGATTATTGGACAGATAAATTAAGAAAGCCAATATTATTTGATACAAAAGCTGATTATATGGTTTATGGTATGGGTGAACAAGCTATTATTGATTTGGGAAATTATCTAAAAGATGGTAAGGATCCTCGAACTATAAGAGGACTTTGTTATATTTCAAAAGAACCAGTAAATGAGTATATTCAAATACCTTCACATAAAGAGTGTTTGGATGAAAAAGAAAAATACATAGATTTATTTAAAACTTTTTATGATAACAATGATCCTATTTATTCAAAAGGTCTTTGTCAAGAAGTAGATGGAAGATATCTAATACAAAATCCACCAAGCAGACATATGGAAGAAAATGAGATGGATAAAATTGCATCATATCCATATCAAAGGGATGCACATCCATATAATGCAAAAGATGGGAAAGTAAAGTGTTTAGAGACAATCAAGTTTTCAATTATGACTCATCATGGATGTTGGGGAGAGTGTAATTTCTGTGCAATTGCAGCCCATCAAGGAAGAACAATACGAACAAGAAGTGAAGCAAATATTTTACAAGAGGCAAAACATTTTACAACACTAAAAGATTTTAAAGGAATTATTTCAGATGTTGGTGGACCAACTGCAAATATGTACGGATATGAATGTGTAAAAAAAGAGAATTTAGGAACATGTATAGATAATAAAAGATGTGTAGATGCCCATAGACTTTGTAGAACCATGAAAGTAGATCACAGTAGAAACCTTCAATTATTAAAAGATATCAGAGCAGTTCCTGGTATTAAAAAAGCATTCGTAGCTTCAGGTGTGCGATATGATTTAATTACAGCTGATAAAAAGCATGGATATGAGTATTTAAAAGAGATGGTGGATCATCATATTTCAGGTCAAATGAAAGTAGCTCCAGAGCACACAAACGATGAAGTACTTCATCACATGGGAAAGCCAGGGAAACAAACACTTATTGATTTTAAAGCTATGTATGATAGGTTAAACAAAGAATCTGGAAAGAAGCAATTCTTAACATACTATTTAATAGCAGCCCATCCAGGTTGTGAAGAAAAACATATGCATGAGTTAAAGCAGTTTACAACCCATGAATTAAAAATGAATCCAGAACAAGCTCAGGTTTTCACTCCAACTCCAGGAACTTATTCAGCTGTTATGTATTATACAGAACTTGATCCATTTACAAAAGAGAAAATCTTTGTTGAAAAAGATCAAAGAAGAAAAGAGAAGCAAAAAGAGATTGTTGTAGCTAAAACTGATTATTCAAAGAATAAAAAACCAAAATCAACTGCTGGAATGCAAGGATAAGATACTTTGAAATATTAATATTTCAAAGTTCAAAAAAAAAGGGCAACTATTTAAATAGTTGCCCTTTTTTACATGTTTAAAATAAATTTACGCTAAAGCCTTAATCATATCAGAAGTAACATCAGCTACATCTTTTGTACCATCAAGTTGTATAAATAGACCCATTTTTGTATAAAACTCAATAAGTGGTGTTGTTTGCTCATGATAAGATGCAAGTCTACTTTTAACAGTCTCTTCATTGTCATCTTTTCTAATAGTAAGTTCACCCTCACAATAGTCACAAACACCTTCTTTTTTAGAAGGATTAAATTCAACGTGAAAAGATGCTCCACAGCTAGCACATACTCTTCTTCCTGTAATTCTTCCAACGATTAATTCATCTGGAACATTTAAAGAGATTACTTTATCAAGTTTTATTTTCATAGTTTCCATTAACTGAGTTAAAGCTTCTGCTTGACCTAGTGTTCTTGGAAATCCATCAAGAATAAATCCATCTTTACAATCAGCTTGTGCAAGTCTGTCTTTAATAATACCAATAATAGTTGAATCAGGAACTAATTTTCCAGCATCCATAAAATTTTTTGCTTCCATTCCCATATCTGTTTTATCAACAATCGCAGCTCTTAAAATATCACCTGTAGAGATTTGTGGGATATTATATTTCTCAATTAAGAACTTTGCTTGTGTTCCTTTTCCAGCTCCTGGTGCACCAAATAGCATTAAATTCATGTTTATTATCCTTAGTTTTTTTATATTGTATAGAAAAAGGTTTTAATAACACATAAGGTTTTAATAGTAGATAAAGAATTTAAATAGTTTTTGATACAATCATGTCTATAAATTCAAAGGGTTTAAATGAAGAAATTATTTTTAATTATTGGAGCACCTGGAAGCGGTAAAACTACAGATGCTGAACTAATAGCTGCAAAACATGAAAATATCACTCACTATTCAACTGGAGATATGTTTAGAGCTGAAATTTTAAGTGGAAGCAAAAGAGGGCAGATAATTGACACTTACGTAAGTGCTGGAAATATTGTACCAATTGATATTGCAATTGAAACGATAATTGGTGCTATTAAAAAAGCGCCAACACCAATAGTTGTAATTGATGGATATCCTAGAAGTGTTGAACAAATGCAAGAACTAGATAATTATCTTATAAATGAAAAGGAAGTTGAACTTGTAAATGTTATTGAGATTGAAGTATCACAAAATACAGCATTTCAAAGAGTTCTAGGGCGAGCTGCTGATGCAGATGTTGTAAGAGCTGATGATAATGAAGAAGTATTTTTAAATAGAATGAAATTATATATAGAACCATTAGAAGAAATTCAAAATTATTATAGAAAAAAGAATATATTAAAAATAATTAGTGGTGAAGGTACGATTGAAGAAATAGTATCTGAAATGGATAGTTTTGTACAATCAAAAATATAATTTCTACTCAGTTATTATAGGAACAGAACTTTTAAATGGGCGCCGTAAAGATGCCCATTTTTCATTTTTAAACCAAGAACTTTTAAAACGTGGCTGGGAACAAAAAGCTTCTTTTGTAATAGCAGATGATACAAACTTAATGCTAAACATTTTTAATCTTATAAAAAGAGACCCAAACTCTGTAATGTTTTGTTTTGGAGGAATTGGTTCAACTCCTGATGATTATACAAGACAAATAGCTGCAAATGCTTTTACAAATGGTGCTATGGAGTTTCATGAAACAGCACTTGAAAATATATTTACAAAATTTGGGCAAGAAGCCTATCCACATAGAATAAATATGGCATATTTACCAATAAATGCAAAACTTCTTAAAAATGTAGTAAATAATGTATCAGGGTTTTATTTAGAAGATAGATTTTTCTTTACACCAGGATTTCCCTCTATGAGCCAAGCTATGGTTGTCGAAGCCTTGAATAAATTGTATCCAAAAGCACAAGAGAAACACCGACGTGTGATAACTATAAATACAAGTGAAAATGACTTGATAGACACTATGAAAAAAATGCCAGAGCATCTAGATTTTGCATCATTACCAAAGATTTTAGGAAGTGAAAGAAAAGTTGTGATTTCTTTAGCTGGTTATGATATTGATGAAATTAATAAGTATTTTCAATTGTTTATTGAGTATTGTGAAGAGCATAAAAAAGAGTATGTTTTAGCAGATATAAGTTTATAAAAAAGGAGTTTTATTCTCCTTTTAATCCTTTTCTCATAGCTTCCACAAGTTTTTCATCGGCTTTTGTATTTGTAAAGTATTCAAATGCTAAAACACCTTGATATAAAAGCATATCTTCACCATCTTTTATAAGAAGATTATTCTCTTTTGCCAAAGCTAAAAACGGTGTAATTTTTCCATATACACAATCAAAGGCAAATGATGCTTTTTTAAACACATCATCTAATATCTCTTTTGGACAAGGTAAAAAATCATCTTTTAATCCAGCGCTTGTAGAGTTTACTACTAAATCAAAATCATCTATTTTAAACTTATCCCAAGTAAAGCATTTTATACTGTGGTTTTCAAAAAAAGATAGTTTTTCAGCACTTCTATTTAAAACTGTAACGTTTATACCTTTTTCTTTTAAAGCTAATGCAAGAGCTTTTGCTGTTCCACCTGCACCTAATAAAAGTACATTTTTAATTTCACCAAAGCTTTCTATTGCTTTTAAAAATCCAGGTGCATCTGTGTTATATGCTATTACTTTTCCATTTTCGTTTATATATGTGTTTACAGCTTCTATTTGTTTTGCTATTCCTCTTACCTCATCAGCATTTGCAAATGCGTGTTCTTTATGTGGAACTGTTATATTTGCTCCACAATAGGCATTTTGTAAAAAAACATCTTTTATTGTGCTTCCATCAAGTAATTGATGTTTTTTATAATTAGCATCAAGATTTATGTGCTTTAATCCTGCATTTTGCATTTGTGGAGATTTTGAGTGTTCTACTGGATTTCCAAATATTACAAATTGTTTTTTTTCTTTTGACATTTGTTTCCTTTGCAACTATTTATTTTTGTGAGAAATCAAAGTTTTCTATATGATGTTTTAAGTGTTCTTCTAATGCTAGTTTGTATTCATTCATAAAATATTCCACAACTTGATCTTTTTCTGCTTTCATATCTTCAGCTGATTCAAAAGAAGATGCAGCCATCCAAGCACTAAATCTTGCTGATCCATACATAAATGATGCACTTATTTCACCTTGAGTTAGGTTTTGGTTTAGTTGTTCGTTTGCAAGTGCTATAAATGCATCTGCTCTTTTTAAAAATCCGTTGTTATTTTCTTTCATTTTATATCCTTTTATATTTATATTATTTTATGCAATAGCTTTTGCGATTAACTGAAATATCGGGTATTGGCTATTGTTTCTATCATCTGTATAAACTATCTTATACTCAATTACTTCAAAGTTATTATTTTCAACAATCTTACAAAGTTCATCTTTATCATATCCAAAATGCTCAACTCCATCATTTTTATGTTCACTATGAAATGTTCCATCTTCACTTACAAGGTCATTTATACACAAATATCCACCATCTTTTAAAGCACTTCTTGCTTTTTTTATAAACATATTTGTATCTTTTATATGATGAAGTGTCATTGAAATTGCAATTAAGTCAAACTCTTTTTGTGGTAATTCTTCTTTATTTATATCATGTTTGATTGCACTTATATTTGTAAAATTTAGCTCTTTTGCTTTTTCATTAAACTTTTCAACCATTCCACTTGAATAATCCATTCCAAGAACGGTATTTGTTTCATTACTAAGCCCAAAACCTATAAGTCCTGTTCCACAACCATAATCTAAGATTTTAAAATCAGGTTTTAAATCTACTATTTCTATTATATTATCAACGCTTGATTTTGCTATTTGTACCCTTGAAGTTTTTGCTTCCCAGTCGTGTGCTACATTATCGAATCTATTCATACCTATCCTTAAACAATAAATCATTAAAATTTTGCTAAATTATATCAAAACCTAATAAAAGAGCAATTATGAATCAAGTTAAATACTATTTTAGTACAACAGAAGATGGAAATTTATCATATTTAGTAGATGATTTAAAACAAAATGTTGATAAAAATAGACAAACAGTAGCAAATATAATGGAATATAAAAATGAAGATTTAGTTTATATGAACCAAGTTCATGGAAATAATGTTCAAATAGTTGATATTAATTCACCAAAACTTATAGAAAATTGTGATGGAATTATTACAAAAGAAAAAAATCTTCCTTTGATGGTAATGGTGGCTGATTGTATTCCTATTTTATTTTTTGATGAAATACAAGGTGTAATTGCAGCCGTTCATGCAGGAAGAAACTCAACTTTTTTAAAAATTGCACAAATTACAGCAAATAAAATGATAAATGAACTTGGATGTAATGCAAATAACATAAAAGTGATTTTTGGACCATCGATTCACTCTTGTTGTTATGAAGTAAGTGATGAATTACTAAATATTGTAAAAACATCTTTTGGAGAGAAATTTTGTATTGGAAAAAATATTGATTTACAAGGAATTAATATTAAACTTTTAGAAGAAGTTGGAATTAGACATATAAATGTTTCAAATATTTGTACAAAATGTTCAAATGAGCCATTTTTTTCTTTTAGAAAAAATCCTAAAACTGGTAGGTTTGCAGGAATTATAAGTTTAGCTAATGATTTATATTAAATAATAATTAAAGATTATAATTAATATAAAAACATTACATAACTTTTACATATCTTACTTAAATTAAAATAAATATATATAATTTGTTTTAAATACATCATTTTAAGTTTCTATTTGTTACAATTTTCTGAAATTTTAAAATCAGAAATTTAAAAAGGGAAACAATGAGTACAAAAATTACAAAAGAAGAAGCATTAGATTACCATAGAGTTCCAACTCCTGGAAAAGTAGCAATTGCTACAACTACTAGATTAGAGACTCAAAGAGATTTATCTCTTGCTTATTCTCCAGGTGTTGCATATCCTTGTGAAGAGATTCAAAAAAATCCAGAATTGGCTTATGAATATACTTCAAAAAGAAATTTAGTTGCAGTTATCTCAAATGGAACTGCTGTTTTAGGTCTTGGAAATATTGGCGCTCTTGCTTCAAAACCTGTAATGGAAGGGAAATCTGTTTTATTTAAAAAATTTGCAGCTGTTGATTCTTTTGATATTGAAGTTGATGAAACTGATATTGATAAATTTTGTGAAATTGTAAAAGCTATCTCTCCAACATTTGGTGGAATAAATCTTGAAGATATTAAAGCACCTGAGTGTTTTGAAATTGAAAGAAGATTAGTAGAAGAGTTAGAAATTCCTGTTATGCATGATGACCAACATGGAACTGCTATTATTACAAGTGCTGCATTAATGAATGCTGCTGAAATGATGGGTAAAAATATATCTGATATGAAAGTAGTTGTTGTAGGAGCAGGTGCATCTGCAATTGCTTGTTCAACTATGTATAAAGAGCTTGGAGTTAAAAATTTAATTATGTGTGACTCTAAAGGTGTTATTCATAAAGGAAGAACTGATTTAAATAAATATAAAAAAGATTTTATTACACAAACTGATATTACAACTATGAATGAAGCATTTACTGATGCAGATATGGTTTTAGGTTTATCAAAACCAGGAACTTTTACTGTTGAACATATAAAACTTATGAGTGAAGAACCAATTGTATTTACTTTAGCAAATCCAACACCTGAACTATTTCCTGAAGAGATAAAAGCTGTAAAACCAAAAGCAATTATAGGAACGGGAAGATCAGATTATCCAAATCAAGTAAATAATGTATTAGGTTTCCCTTTTATATTCAGAGGTGCTTTAGATGTACAAGCTAGAACTATAAATATGCATATGAAAAAAGCTGCTGCATCTGCAATTGCTAACTTAGCAAAAGAGCCAATAACTGCTGATTTAATAGCTTTAGTTGGTAATTTATCTTATGGAAGAGAGTATATTATTCCAACTCCTTTTGATAAAAGATTAATGGTTGAAGTATCAGCTGCTGTTGCACTTGGTGCTGTTGAAACAGGAGTTGCTAGAGTTAAAGATTTTGATTTACAAGCATACAAAGCAAAACTTGCTTTAATGGTGTAATTTAGACTCTTCTTCAATTATCTATTAATCAATAAAATGGTACTATTCTTGCTTAATTTTAAACAAGAATAATACCAAATAGGATAATAATGGAAGAGTTTATACTTTTAATTGATACTGAAGATGCAAAAGGTTTGGTATACAATGTTTCAAAAGTTCTTTTTGCAAACAACTTAAATATCGAACAAAATGCTGAATATGTTGATAAAGACACAAATAAGTTTTTTATGAGAACGGTTATTTCTGGAAACGTTTCTAGAAACATTCTTTTAAAAGAGTTAACGGAAGTTCTTCCAAAAAATGCCCAAATAAAACTAAATAAAAAAGCTAAAAAAGATGTAGTAATACTTGCTACTAAAGAATCTCACGTTTTAGGTGATTTACTTATTAGATATATTGCTGGTGAATTAAATGCAAATATCAAAGCTGTTATTGCAAACCATGATTATTTACAAGATTTAGTTGAAAAATTCAATATTCCATTTATTTGTATTAGTGCTGAGGGTTTAACTAGAGAAGTTCATGAAGAAAAAATGATTGTAAAAATTAAAGAGTTTGAACCTGATGTTATAGTTCTTGCTAAATATATGAGAATTTTAACTCCAAATTTTGTAGAGCAATTTCCTAAAAAAGTTTTAAATATCCACCACTCATTTTTACCAGCATTCATTGGTGCAAATCCATATAAACAAGCCCACGAAAGAGGTGTTAAGATTATTGGAGCAACTGCTCATTATGTTACAAATGATTTGGATGAAGGTCCGATTATATTCCAAGATGTGGTAAGAGTTGATCATAGTTATTCTTGGGAAGATATGAGAAATGCTGGAAGAAACGTAGAAAAAATTGTACTTTCAAATGCTTTTGAAATGTTATTAAATGATAGGGTTTTTGTTCATGGAAACAAAACGGTGATTTTATAATGTTTAATATAGTTTTACTAGAACCACGAATGCCTGGAAATGTGGGAACTATTGGTAGACTTGCCTTTGCACTGGGTTGTACACTTCATTTAATTAAACCTTATGGTTTTGGTGCTATTACAGAAAAAGAAGTGCGTCGTGCTGGGCTTGATTATTGGTTTGAGCTTGATGTTAGAGAATATGATAATATTGAAGATTTTTGGTCAAAAAATCCATTTAATAATAGACACTTTTTAGCAACAACAAAAACAAAACAAGTTTATTTTAATGCAAAGTTTGAAGTAGGGGATTATTTTTATTTTGGAAGAGAAGATGCAGGACTTCCTCAAAGTGTATTAGATAAGAGTTTAAGCACTTGTATCACGATTCCTATGACAAATGAAGCTAGAAGTCTAAATATCGCAAACTCTGTTTCAGTTATCGCTTATGAAGCTTTGAGACAAAACTTCACGAGCTTTAAATAAAAGCAAAAAACTTATATAACTTTTTCACTCTTTTTAATTAACTTCAAAATAGCGTTTAGCTCTTTTTGAAGTTTATATTTTTCTTCTGATTTTTCTGATGATTTGATTTGGCTTTTTAGACTTTTTCTTTTTTCTTTTAATTTCTCAATTATCTCTTGTAACTCTTTTTTTCTAGCTTCTTTTATTTCATCTTTTTCTAAGTATTCTTTTAGTTTTTGTAGTATTTTATTTAGTTTCATGTGTTGTTTCTCCAATTTCTTGTAAAAGATTATTATTTATAAACAAAATTTTTGCAACTTCTAGAAGTTTTTTCTGAATAGAATAACCAGTTGCACTATCATTCATATATGATGTTGCCATTGTTGCTTTGATTTTATCTTCTCTAATTAACGCATCAATTTCTTCCGAACTTGCCATGTCATTTTCAGCAAGTGTTGTTTTTATAACTTCAAGTTGAGTAATTTGTTCAACATCTGTTTGAGCAAGACTTAAAGTATTAATATCAATTAAAATTTCAGCCATTTCTCTTCTTAGAATATTGTACTCTTCTTTAATATATTCATTCTTGCTTTTTAAATAGAAGTTTAGATTTTTTTGAATATCTCTTGTATCTTTTAAAACTTCAACTATTAAAGATGCACTTCTTTTTAAATCACCAACCTCTTTATGGTGAAAATCAAGCATATTTTCTTGTGCAAATGAAGAATACTTGATGATTTCACTATAAAGATTTTTTAGATTTGTTTGATAAATTTCATCAATATTTACATCAATTATTGAAAGTTCTTTAGAAATTTGTATATCTAAAGTCTCTTTTGTAAGATTTGTAGTATGAAGATTTAAAGCATGAAGCATAGCTTTTTGACAATTTTCATATAGATTTATAATCTCTTTTCTAATAGATACAATTGCAGTATCAGGAAGAGTTAAATTTGAATCCATAAGGTATTTTGGTTTTGATTGAGCTGATACTTTTTTCTTTATTAATTTTATAGATAATTTTTCAATTTGGTATATAAAAGGTGAAAGAAGAATGATTCCCACTAAACTAAATATTGTATGAAATAATGAAAGTTTCATTGTATAGTTATCTTCGCTTATTCCTAAATATGGTGCTAAATAATCAACCAAATCTTGGAATTGATAGATAAATACTGTTATTATAGTTGCAGTTATAATATTAAAAGTAAAGTGCGCAAAAGCTACTCTTTTCCCATTTTCATTTGAAGCTAATGAGGCAAGAATTGCTGTAAAAGTTGTTCCCACATTTGCACCAATTACTAAAGCAATAGCATTTATATAAATAATACTTCCAGCACTTAAAGCTGTAATTATAATAGCTAATGTTGCAGCACTTGATTGAATAACTACGGTTGCAATTCCACCTATTAGAATATAAACAATAATTCCCAAAGGTCCTTCCATCGCATATGAAGCTAAATCTATAGAGTTTTTCAAGGTATCAAAACCATCTTTCATATAAGAAATACCAAGAAAAATAAAACCTAATCCTAAAAGAACATTTCCAATTCCTTTATAAGAGTTACTTTTTGAAAATCTAAGAATAACACCAAATAAAATCATGGGCATTGCATAAATAGAAATTTTTACATCAACTCCTAAGCTTGAAACAATCCACGCTGTTGTTGTACTTCCAAGGTTTGAACCAAAAATTATTCCAATACCTTGAACTAAAGTTAATAATTCAACTGATAAAAAAGAGATAACAACCAAAGAGATGATTGATGAACTTTGAACAAGTGCTGTTGAAAAAAATCCAGTAATAATGGCATAAAATGTATTACTTGTAAATTTTTGAAGTAATTTTTCTAAAACTCCACCCGATAGCAGTTTAAAACCATCCTGCATAAAAAACATTCCAATTAGAAAAATAGCAATCCCACTTAATATCACAGTAAAATTTTCATAAAAAATTACAATATAAGCAAGAAGTAAAAAACCAAAGAAAATAAGAAACTTTTTCGCCACTATAAATTACCTTTAAAAAATTATTTTTAACAAATGTCGGGATTATAGCTAATTTATAGTTAATATTAATAAGTTGGGTTAGGATAGAATGCAAACCATACTAGTTGGAGTAATTTAATGTACAAAATATTGATATTAGAAGATGATGATTTATTTGCATCAACCTTAGAAGATTTTTTAAGTGATGAAGGTTTTGAAGTAGATATTGCAAAAGATGGTGAAGAGTGTTTGGAACTTAATTTTAAAAAAAATTATGATCTTTATATATTTGATATTAATGTTCCTAAAATAAATGGTCTAGATTTACTAGAGCAACTACGACAAAGCGATGATAATACTCCTACGATTTTTTTAACCTCATATAAGGATAAAGATACTTTACATGATGCATTTTTAAAAGGTTGTGATGATTATTTAAAAAAACCAGCTGATTTAGATGAATTGATTTTACGCATAAAAGCCTTGTTAAAACGAAATAAAAAACAATTTAAAGTAATAGATTTATCAAATAATTTTACTTTTAATCCAAGTACAAAAAGAGTTTATGAAAATGAGGTAGATTTAAATCTACCTATTAAAGTTCTTGATTTAATAGAGTTGTTTTTAGAAAACAAAGGAGAAATAGTTACAAAAAATATGATTATTTCTAAACTTTGGACAACACAAGAAGAGTATAGTGAAGGCTCTATAAGAGTTTATATAAATCAAATCAAAAAAATACTTGGAAAAGATGCAATTTCTAACATCAAAGGAATTGGATATAAAATTGAACTCTAAAAAAAGAGATTTTTTAATCTCAATTTCTATAATTTTTACTTTTTCTATAATTATTATTTTATATTTAAACTATTTTTTTATTACTAAATTTGGTTTAAATCAAGATAATTTTGTATATATAATAATTCCTTTAATAATTGTAGGATTAGCTATATTTTTAAGCTTTTCAATTTCTATTTTAAAGCCTCTTTTTAAAAGTGATGAAAAATTACAACAAAGTATAAAAGAGACAATCCATGAATTAAATATTCCCGTATCTACAATTAAGATGAATACACAGCTTTTACAAAAAAGTATTTCGGATGAAAAAAGTTTAAAAAGATTAGAAAGAATCGAACAAGCTAGTAATAATCTTCTAAAACTTTATGAAAATATGGAATATGATATAAAAAAAGAGATAGATAGAATTGAAAATCAAGAGTTTTATTTAGATGAAATAATTTCAAAATCTTGCGATAAAGTTGATGATATTAGAAAAAATATAATCATAACAACAACAGTTCCAAATATTAAACTTTTTACAGATATAAATGGTTTTGAAAAAATTATAGATAATTTAATCTTTAATGCAATAAAACACAATATAAAAGATAATCCAAAAATCGATATAAATTATAAAGATAATATTTTATCTATTTATAATACAGGTGAAAAAATAGATACTAAAAACCTTTTTATTGTCTTTGACAAATACTTTCAAGAGGATTCTTCAAAAGATGGTTTTGGTCTTGGCCTTGCCATGGTTAAAGAGTTTTGCGATAAAAATAAAATCATTATAAATATAGATACTCTAGAAACTGGCAATAAATTTAACCTAAATTTGAAGAATATATTAGCTTAATATAACTCTAGCTTATGAAATAAATAATAAATTTAAATTCAAAAAAAGTAAAAAATCTTCATAATATAGGACTATTTTAGTCTTGTATTATAAGTAAAAATTATAATAAATATAGAGAAAAATTAATTTTTGTTTAATAATCTTTATCCTATACTTAAAATTATTTAATAAGGAGTTTGAAATGAAATTATCTAAATCTTTAGCAATTTTTCTATTAGGTGCAAGTACAATGCTTGCAAGTACTTTAATTGAAAAAGCAACAACGAGTGGTTTAAAAGCGATTCCAAGTGATGAAGCAAAACTTATGAAAATGATTGATGACAAAAATGATCCAATCACAAAAGAGAAAGTTGAACTTGGTAAAAAACTATATTTTGATCCAAGAATTTCTAAAAGTGGATTGATTTCATGTAATACATGTCATAACTTAGGTCTTGGTGGTGCAGATGGAGTTCCAGCTGCCATTGGTCATGGATGGACAATGAATCCTCATCATTTAAATTCGCCAACAGTTTATAACTCAGTATTCTTTAAAGCACAGTTTTGGGATGGAAGAAGCCCTCACTTAGCTGATCAAGCTCAAGGTCCTGTTCAAGCTGGTCCTGAAATGGCTGCACCTGCATCACTTGTAGAGCAAAGAATTAACTCAATTCCTGAATATGTTGAAGAATTTAAAGGTGCGTATGGAAAAGATGTAAAAGTAGATTTTGCAAAAATAACTGCAACAATCGCAACTTTCGAAAAAACATTAGTAACTCCTTCAAAATTTGATAAGTTTTTAAGTGGAAATGATAAAACATTATCAAAAGAAGAAAAAGAGGGATTAAATACCTTTATTGATAAAGGATGTGCTTCTTGTCATACAGGAATTGCTCTTGGTGGAACTATGCAACCATTTGAATTAGCTGCTAAATATAAATTTACAAGCGTAGGTGATTTTAAAGGTGATGCTCAAGGAATGGTAAAAACTCCAACACTTAGAAACATTACAGAAACAGCTCCATATTTTCATAATGGACAAATTTGGTCTTTAAATGATGCTGTAAAAGAAATGGGTTCTGTACAATTAGGAATAACAATTACAGATGCTGAGGCTTCTTCAATTGTAACATTCTTAAAAACATTAAAAGGTGTTAAACCAAATATTTCTTATCCACAACTTCCAGAATCTACAATAGATACTGCAAAACCTGAATTTAACTAAAAAGATTATGGGATTTTCCCATAATCTTATTTTCTAAAGCCTCTTAAACTCCTTAAATTTAAATTACTATATAATGAAGCAAAAATAACACTCAAAAGGATTTTTATGGAAACAAGTATTATATTTGCTGTTGCAATAATATTTTTTGTATTAATTATTATCGCAAAAGGGGTTAAAATTGTTCCTCAATCGGATTTATATGTAATTGAAAGATTAGGAAAATTTAATAAAGAACTTCATGGTGGGTTCCACCTAATTATTCCCGTTGTTGATAAAGTAAGAGCGATACTTACTTCAAGGGAGCAATTGGTTGATATAAATAAACAATCAGTAATCACAAAAGATAACGTAAATATTTCAATCGATGGAATAGTATTTTGTAAAGTTGATGATGCTATGGAAGCTACTTATAATGTAGTTGATTTTAAAGATGCTATTGCAAATCTTGCGATGACTACTTTAAGAGCAGAAATAGGTGCAATGGTTTTAGACGATACTTTATCAAATAGAGAAACTTTAAATGTAAAACTTCAAACAGAACTAGGAACGGCTGCTACTAACTGGGGAATAAAAGTAACAAGAGTAGAAATAGCAGATATTTCAGTTCCTCCTTCAATAGAAAAAGCTATGAATATGCAAATGGAAGCTGAAAGAGAAAAAAGAGCAATTCAAACAAGAGCAGAAGCTGATAAAGAATCGGTTATACGAAAAGCTGAGGGTTTTAAACAAGAAGAGATTTTAAAAGCAGAAGCTATTGAGCGAATGGCAGATGCAAGAAGATATGAACAAGAACAAATGGCAGCTGGACAACAAGAAGCTATGAGATTAATTAATATTTCTATGGTTGAAAATGAAAAAGCGGCTGAGTTTTTACTTGCAAAAGATAGAATCGCTGCTTTTAAAGCTTTAGCACAAAGTGGTTCAACGGATAAAATGATTTTACCTTATGATGTAACACAAATGATTGGTTCAACATCTGTTTTAGGTGATGCATTCTTTAAAGGTGCCAGCAATGCAAACTCCAATAATTCTTAGTATGATTGATCCATATATCCTTTTAGCTATTGGAATTGCTTTAATAGCTTTTGAGGCTATTATTACTTCTTTTATTCTTATTTGGTTTGGGACAGGATTTATTATAACAGCTTTAATTAGTTATGTTTATATTTTTCCAAATGGAGTTTGGCAAATAGCAATAGCTTCAATTATTTCTTTAGTTTTATTAATATTTTTAAGAAAAAAAGTATTGGAATCTTTTTTAAAATCAAGAAAAGATATTTCGGATAATTTTTTTGATAAAAAAGGAATAGGAGAAATTAGAAATTCAAAGGTTTTATATAAAGCAACCTACTGGGATATTGATTCAACTCTTGATGAAAAAGAGTTTGTTGAAGGTGAAAAAGTAGTAGTTTTAAAAACCCATAAAAATAGCGCAACAATACAGAAAAAGTAGAAATTCTTAAAGAATTTCTACTTTCTTATTATGAAAAATGAATTTTATTTATATCATTTCTATTCATAGGTTTTTGAAGTTTATTTTCTTTAATAGCCATCTTTTTTCCTTTACCATTTCCTTGCTTATTCGAACAACAAGAACCATGATTATGTGAATCTTCTTTTATTAAAGTTTCAAAATTTTCAAGACTTAAAGAGGGTAATTCACCATCTGCATATTTTAATAATACATCATTTATCTCAATTCTTTCATCACCTGCAAAATATACATTGATATTATTTTGAAGAAGTGTAGAAAATGGTTTTTCTCCCATATGTGAAGTAATAAGAGTATCAACATTTTTACTTTTTAACCAATTAACAACCGCTTTTCCACCTGATTGTTCATTTTTTACTATTTCAATTTTATTATTTTCTATAAAAGCAAAGTATTTCGCTTTTCCAAACAGTGTTGAAACTGCTGTATTTTCTTTATTTGTTTTTACTGGTATTGCAATCATTTTATCTCCTTTGTTGCGTTTATAATTGAGATTTTATATGCAAGATATATAACCACGGGCCAAAGACTTAACCATGCTAGTTGTTCTAAATATTCCAATAATTACTCCTTTTAATAGTGATGAGAATCTTTTGATTCCATCTCTTCTTTTGTAATTTTTACCTTATCCATGCTGTACCAAGCAAATACAATATAAGCTAATACAAAAGGCACCATCAATGACACATAGCTCATAGTCATTAGCGTATAGTGGCTTCCTGAGCTATTCATAATAGTAAGACTACTTTGTAAATCAATAGTTGATGGATAATATGAAGTATTGTTTAGTCCTACATTTAATAAAACAGCCATAACAGTAAGCACGATTC
>JAGOIF010000072.1 GCA_017995775.1 Aliarcobacter sp. | reverse complement strand
TCTAATACTTGTACCCAAGGTAATGTTGCAGTTTTTTCAACATCTCTTAAAGCACCATGAGTTTCAATTAAAACGTGAATTGGGATTTCTCTTTTAATTCCAGCTTTTTTTGCAGTTTCTTGGATATATTCAACTTGAGTTTTTGCATCTTCGTAAGAAGTTGATTTTGGAATAGTAATATATGCTAATTTTTCTCCAGCACCTGGTACTAAAATATCAATATCTTGTCTCCAATCCGGATGATCAAAATCGTGAATTCTTGTCCCAGCCATTCCATAAGGATTTGCATCAGAATTTACAACTCTTACAATCATTTCAGCATGTGCAACTTCTTTACCAGTTTCAGCTCCATCTTCGCAGTCACAAGTAATATCAAAAACAGGTCCTAATTTTTTTTGCATCTCAAAACCTTTTAAGATTAGCTTTTCGCTACCTGCAAAGTGTTCGCATGATGGAATGATTGGTAAGTTATCTCCAGAACCGAATAGTGCTTCATTTGGGTGTGTCATATAATATCCTTTTTATTAAATTAAATTTTTTATTTTTTCGTTTTATTTTTTGGGATTACAACAGTGTAATCTAAATCAAGAACAACATTTGCTAAATATTTACCTTCAGCATCTTTTGGATTTTCAATTTCTTTAGAAACTTGGTTTTTAATAGCCACGGTTCTAAGTCTTAATAATCCAATATCTTCTCTATTTACTTCTATTGTTTCAATAACTTCTGTATATGCATAAATAGTATCACCTGCATATGTAGGGTTTGCATGAGCTCCACTATTAATAGCATAAACCCATTGTGCATTTTGTAAACCATTAAAAGAAAGAGCTCTTGCCATTGAAATAATGATTCCACCATACATAAGTCTTTGACCCATCGGTGTACTTTTCATCATATGGTCATTAAAATGTACTTTTGCATTGTTTTGATATAACTTTGTTGCTAATGTATGATCACTATTATCAATAGTAATTCCCTCAGGGTGATTTAATCTCTCACCCGCCTCATAATCTTCAAAGAAATATTTTCCACCACTTGCATCTGTATCTACAGTTTTGATTGTTGGAATATTTATTACATCTGCAATTGGTGTTGTTTTTGCAAAAGTTGGAACTTCATTAATATTTGATAAAGTCTCTTTATCTTTTTTATGAACCATAACCCATCTTTTGAAGTTTAAAACTTCTTCACAATTTTGATTTACACCAATAGAGTGAACATAAACAACTCCACTTTTACCATTTGAATTCTCTTTTAATCCAATTACAGTTGAAGTCATACTAACAGTATCACCAACATAAACAGGATTAGGAAAAGACATCTCTGCATATCCTAAATTTGCAATTGCATTTAAAGATACATCTTGAACAGATTTTCCAAATGTTAGGTGAAACATTAACATATCATCAATTGGTTTTTTAGAATATCCCATTTCAATTGCAACTGTATCAGATGAGTGCAGTGCAAATCTAGAACCAGTAAAAGCGATGTATAAAGATACATCACCGTCACTTATTGTTCTTGGAAGTGGATGAACTATTTTTTGACCAATTGAAAAATCTTCAAAAAAATTTCCGAAATTAATCTTATTACTAATTTTTGACAAATATAACTCCTTCTTATTTATTAAATAGGTTTTGACCTAATGATTTATATGTTTCATATAATGTAATCATTTTTTTAGCCCATTTAATTCTTGAAGAATCTACAAGTCTATCATTATGTAAGATTACTTCTTTTCCTTCTTTTACTGCGTCTTCATATTTAATTATCATTTGTTCATAATCTTCAACTTCAGCTTGTTTTGGAGTAAAGATATCATTGATATATTCAATTTGAACAGGGTGAATCAATGATTTACCATCATATCCTAGATTAAATGCATCTTTAGTTGAATCTTCACAAGCAAACTCATCATGAACATCAAAATGTGGTCCATCAATCACAGTTTTACCATAAGCTTTAGAAGCAAGTGCAATTTGTGAAAGATAATTAAGCATTGCTTTTGAACCTTTTTTAATATCAATTTGAAGTCTGTTAGCAAGTTTATTAGAACCTACAACAACAACTTCAACTTTAGAAGATGCTGCACAAATTTCTTGAATATTTAAAACTGCTAATGGTGTTTCAATCATAATCATTAAAGATAAATTAGGATTTACTTCTTCTGTTAATCTAACAGCTTCAAGTACATCTTCCTTTGATTGAATTTTAGAGAATAATAAAGCATCAAGTTCGATTGTTTTAGCAAGTTCTAAATCTTTCGCTAAATCTTCAGTTCCTAAGTTATTGATTCTTAGAATTCTTTCTGATTCACCAAATAAAGGACCTTCTTCTTTATAAACTTCAGCAATAGTAGCTCTTCCTACTGCTCTTTGTTCTTGTAAAATTGCTTCAAGATCAAAAATTACTGCATCAGCAAGAACTGTTCTTGCTTTTTCAATATTGTGTTTATTGTAAGAAGGAACAAATAACATTGATCTTCTTGCTTTATACTCAACTATTTCTTGACCGCTTGTATGAGCATTTTCTAAGTCATGTAAATTTTTAACTAATTGTTTTCTTAAAACTTTTCCATTTTTTGTTCTTGGATAATCAGCTAATGCAAAGATTTTTTTAGGTGCTTTGTATTTTGCTAAATTAGCTTGAGAGAATGCTAAGATTTCAGCTTCTTGCTCAGGAGTTAATTCAGTATGACCAATAACAGCAATAGCAACAATAGTTTTATCTTTTTCAATATCTAAACCAAAAGCAACACAATCAGCTACTAAATCATGAGTTTTTACAACTCTTTCAATTTCGTGTGGAGATACTCTAAATCCAAAAGTATTGATAATATCATCTTTTCTACCAATAAACCAGATATAACCATCTTTATCTTTTTTAGCATAATCACCCGTAAAGAAGTAACCATCATGTCTTGATTTTTCTGTTTCTTCTTCTAATTGCCAGTATTCTAAAAATAATCCCGGATCATCTTCACCAATACAAATCATACCTTCTTCTTCAGTTCCAACTTCTTCTAAAGTATCTGGATCTAAAAGTTTTACAGTGTGACCTGGTTGTACGAATCCAGCAGATCCTGGACGAATTGGATTAAAAATAGAGTGAGAAATATAATAAGAACATTCACTCATTCCAATAGCTTCATAAATATCTTGTTTGAATTTTTCTCTCCAAAGTCCAAGCATTTCATCAGATAAATGCTCACCAGCAGACATACAATATCTTAAACTTGGACAATCATCTAAAGTAAAATCTGTTTTTTGAATAATTTGTCTATAAATAGTTGGAACTCCAATAAATATAGTACATTGGTGTTTTTTAATTAAATTAATCCAAGTTGATGCATCATTTGTACCCTCATAAGCAATAACAGTATGACCATTAAATAATGGATCCATTAAAGCTGATCCTAATACATACGTCCAGTTAAATTTACCAGAATGCATGATTCTGTCATTTTCTTTAAAGTTAAACCAATAATTAGTAGCAGGTGTTCTTCCAACTAATGATCTATGAGAGTGTAAAACACCCTTTGGATAACCAGTTGTTCCTGATGTATATACTAAATATGCAGGTTCACCAGATTTTGAATTATAGTGATTTGCTGTTTTATCTGTATTTTCAAAGATTTCATTTAAAGAATAAACATTAATATCTTTTGGTTTTTTGATATCTTCAACACTATTTATTCCAGCAATAACAATAGTTTTTAAATTATCAAGATTTTCTAAATATGGAAGTAAATTTTCATACATAGATGCTGATAATACAATAGCTCTTGCTTGTGAATCTTCAGCAAGGTATTTAACTTCTGAACCACTTAAAAGAGTAGAAGTTGGAACTGCGATGATTCCAGCTTTCATTGTTCCAAAAAATGAAATAGGGTATGCAAGTGAGTTTTTTAAACAAACTAATACTCTATCTCTAGCTTCAAGACCAATTCCTGTAAAGAAATTACAAACTTGATCAGATTTAGTAGCTAAATCTTTATAAGTTATTTCATCTGTACCTAATTTATCATCTTCAATAATCATTGCAATGCTATTTTCTTTTGCAGTTCCTACATGAGCAGAAGTACAAGCAACTCCGATATTTAAAAATTCAGGTATTTCAATTTTTACGTTTGAACTCATAGTATAATCTCCTTACTAAATTTGACCGTATGGCCAGTTTTCTTTAAATGTGTGTAATGGCATTCTGTTTAATACAGATAATGCAAAAATCTCATCTTCTTTTGCTAAAGATCTTAATGCATAAGCTCTTAAGATATTTTGTAAAGATTTACCAAACATTGGTGGATCTAGCATTTCACCTTCGTATCTAATTGCACCACTTAATAATGCATCAGCTTTAATAGCTTCTCTTAAAATTCTAACATCTTTTTCAATTTCCATTGGAGATGGAGTAAAGGCAACTTTACATACATTAATGTGGTTTGGAGTAATAACTTGTTTACCCGTTAATCCCATTGCTGTTTCTCTATTTGCATGTGCATAAACATGTCTTGATGCATCATCACCATGTAAATCTAACCATCTTCTAATATCTTTTTTCTCAACACAATTATCAGGTAGTGAATGTGGTGTTAACATAACTTCAACCCCACCAATAACTCCTTTACCTTTAACCCTTGCTTCCATTGTAAGCATATTAAAGAAAGTTTCTAACTCATTAATCCATCCTTGAGGAGTGATTTTATAAGCCATAGCTTTAGAGAAATCGTGGATTCCAAATACAACGTGTTTAACAGTTGAATGTTCCATTAATCTATCAGCAATTTGTAATGATTTTGGGTGCTCAATAATTGGCTGAATTGTTAAGTTACTTCCAATTGAAATTAACCATGAAGATAAATCTCTAATTTCAGCAGATCCATAAACTTCTCCAGCTTTTGCTAAAACAATTACATCAATATATTTATGAATTTGTTTTAACATTTTTAAATCTTCTTCATATTCGTCTGTTCTAAATGGATTTATTCTTACAGCTATTTGAAAATTTCTTTCTGGAAATTTAGGTAACTCTTGAATTAAAAGCTCCCTTGACATATCTTTTTGTCTACAACCATCTTCTAAGTCAAATAAAACAGTGTGTGCTTTTGTCTTATAAGCGTGTTTTTGTAGTCTAAGTTTTGCTTGTTCCATACTCTCATATGTTCCATCTAATGGATTGAATTTAATTGGTGGGTAATAAATTTGTATACCTGGCCAATATCCACCAAGAACTGGTGTTAAATCGTCATTTGCTGTTAATTTAGATAAATCTATTGCAGAAGTCATTTTATCTACCTTTCATTGTTTGATTTTTAATACTATTTTGTCTTATGTAATAAATGTAATATTATACATGAAAACCAACGAGAAAGTTATACACCATTTAAAATGAATTGTTTTAATGTGTTTTGAAATAGCAAATAAATTTAAGCTTAGATTTAAAAAACTCTTTGAGATACTATAAAATCGGCTATGTAGTTTTAAATAAGAGAAAAAAAGTCCTAAAATTTAGTTTTGAAATAGTAAATAAATATTTTAGAAAGCAAAAAAATAAAGAAAATAGAGATATTTTTATATATATTTTCTGTTTTTTATAAATCATTCAAAAAATTAAGCTCTTTAAAGTAGTCTAATAAAAATGGTTTTGAGACTTTTTCAAAGCTATCAATATCTTGATATAAGTTTATAAAAAACTCAAAATCAATATTTTTAGCTTTTAAAGCATTTATAGAAAGTAAAGTATCATTTATGCACCCAAGTTTAGATGGAGTTATTAATATAGCTTGGCTATCTAGTTCTTTTATTAAATCAATAATAAATAAATTTTTTTCTAAAGGAACCATTAACCCACCCGCACCTTCAATTATAAGAACATCACAAAATTGCTGTAAATATTTTTTCTTTTCTTTAATATAATCCAATGATATTAAACTGTTTCCTTTTGCAACATAAGGAGCAGCAGGTAATTTAAATTGATAAGGTACTACATCATTTATTGATACCTTAAAATTAGGATTTAACTCTTTTGTTAGATTTAACATTTTTGTGCCATCCAATGGAAAATCAATAACACCCGTTTCACAAGGTTTAAAATAGCCAACTTTTAATCCATTTTTTGCAAAAAATCTTAAAAACTTTTCCGATGCGTAAGTTTTGCCTACATCGGTATTTGTTGCAGTTATAAATATTGATTTATTCTTATAGTAGTTAATATCTTTTTTCATAATTATCTCTTTTTTGTTATAATGGATGGCATTTTAATTTAATAAAATATTAACATAATAAAGGTTTGATGTGAGTAATGAGATAGAAATAGAATTAAATGATGAATTAGATTTACAAGAGCCAAAAAAATATAAAGTTTTTCTATTAAATGATGATTTTTCAACAATGGATTTTGTAATAGATATATTAGTAATAGTTTTTAGAAAAACAGTAGATGAAGCTTCTGCAATTATGCTAAACATACATAATAATGGAAGAGATATATGTGGAGTTTATACACACGAAATTGCATCTACAAAAGTAGCACAAGTTAAAACAATGGCACGAGAAAAAGGATTTCCTTTAAAAGCTGTTATGGAAGAGGAATAAAATGATTAGTAAAGAATTAAGAAATATTTTTGCACAAGCAGTTGGTTATGCAAAAAGTAGTAAACATGAATATCTAACAGTAGAACATATCTTTTTAATGTTAATACACGATCAAGCAATTGAGAATCTTTTTATAGATTTAGGTGTTGATACTGATAATCTTTTTGATGACTTAAAATTTTATATAGATGAGAACACACCAAAGTTTCCAGCACAAGTAGATGTAGAAGAAGAACCAATAGAAACATTATCTTTAGCTTCAACAATAGAATATATGATTGCGCACTCTCAATCAAGTGGAAAACAAAATGCAAATGTGGAAGATATGTTTGTAGCTATATTAAAAGATGAGAAATCTTATGCAAGCTTTTTATTAAGAAAATTAGGAATTCAAAGGGTTGATATATTAGAAGAGATATCTCATAAAGATTTAGATGATGAAGATAATCAAAATAACGATGCTGATAATGAAGCAAAAGTATTAGAAAAAAACTCTACAGAATTAGTTCATGTTGCAAAGAAAAATGAAATAGATCCCGTAATAGGAAGAGATAAAGAAATAAGTAGAGTAATTGAAATCTTAAGTAGAAGAAAAAAGAACAATCCCATCTTAGTTGGTGAACCAGGTGTTGGTAAAACTGCAATTGCAGAAGGACTTGCACTTAAAATTGCACAAGAACAAGTTCCAGAGTTTTTATTAGATGCAAAAGTATTCTCACTTGATATGGGTTCTATGATTGCAGGAACTAAATATAGAGGAGATTTTGAAAAAAAATTAAAATCACTTTTACAAGAAATAGCAAAAATACCAAATGCAATATTATTTATAGATGAAATACATACAATTGTAGGAGCAGGAAGTGTAGGAGGAAGCGCAATGGATGCTTCAAATATCCTAAAACCAATGCTAGCAAATGGAAAACTTAGATGTATAGGTGCAACGACATTTAGTGAATATAGAAATGACTTTGCAAAAGACAAAGCATTAAGTAGAAGATTTGCAAAAGTAGATGTTGATGAACCAAGTATTGAAGATAGTATTACTATATTAGATGGATTAAAAGCTAAGTACGAAGAATATCATGGTGTTAAATACTCTAAAAGTGCAATAGTATCAGCTGTAGAATTAAGTAAAAAATACATTACCGATAGATTCTTACCAGATTGTGCAATAGATGTAATAGATGAGGTTGGGGCTTCAAAGAAAATAAGTTTAGCAAGTGAATTAAAAACAAAATCAGAAAAAAATATAACAATAACAGCAAAAGATGTTGAAGTAATAATTGCTAAAATGGCACATATTCCTGAAAGAAGTGCAACAAAATCTGATTTAACCCTATTAAAATCATTAGAAAAAAACATGCAAAAAAGAGTTTTTGGACAAGATAAAGCAATTACTACGATGGTTCAATCTATTAAAAGAAATAAAGCAGGGCTTGGCCTTGATAAAAAGCCAATAGGAAGTTTTTTATTTACAGGTCCAACCGGAGTTGGAAAAACAGAAGTTGCACGAGAGCTTTCTACACAATTAGGAATTCATTTTGAAAGATTTGACATGAGTGAATATATGGAAGCTCATACAATCTCAAGACTAATAGGCGCACCAGCTGGTTATGTGGGATTTGAACAAGGTGGATTATTAACAGAAGCCATTAGAAAACATCCACATAGTGTTTTACTATTAGATGAGATAGAAAAAGCACATCCAGATTTAATGTCAATATTACTACAAGTTATGGATAATGCACAATTAACTGATAACGGTGGAAATAAAGCAGACTTTCAAAACGTTGTTCTAATAATGACTTCAAATCTTGGGGCAACAGAAGCAAACGTAATGGGATTTGCAAAAAATGATAATCTAAATGAAAACAAAGCAATAAATAAATTTTTTGCACCTGAATTTAGAAACAGACTTGATGCAGTAATTGCATTTGATTCATTAAGTATAGATGTTGTTACAAAAGTAGCAGGGAAGTTTATAGAAGATTTAGAAAGACAATTAGTTGATAAAAAAATAAAAATTGAAATAACTCCAGCTGCAAAAAAAGAACTAGCAACATTGGGGTATGATAAAGCAATGGGTGCAAGACCATTAAATAGAGTAATATCAGATAAGATTAAAAATCCTTTAACAGATGAGATATTATTTGGAAAACTTAAAAAAGGTGGATTAGTTAAAATAGATTTCGATAAAGAGTTTATTTTTACATACGAAATAAATTAACACAATTTTTATACAATATTTTAGATATAATGAAAATTATTGTTTTTTATTAAGCATATTATTAGAAAAAGGATGAGAAATGAATAAAATTTTATTAGGTTCTGCTGTTGCAGTATTGTTATTAGCTGGATGTGGAGATGAGAAAAAAACAACTACAGAAACAGTAACAAAAGTTGAGACTCAAGCAGTAGAAGCAATAAAAAAAGATGTTGCTGAAGTTACAGAAGCAACAAAAGATGCAGCACAAACAGTTTCTAAAGAAACAGTGGCAGTTGTAGAAACAGCAAATAAAGCTGTTGAAAATGTAACTAATGCGACAGAAACAAAAGTTTCTGAAACAGCTAATAAAATCGAAGAAGTAAAAGAGACTACAAAAGAAATAGCTGTAAATGTAATTGATGAAACAAAACAAGCAGCAAGTAATCTTACTGAAGATGTAAAAACTATTGTAAATAAAACAGTTGAAGAAAAAACAGCAGCTGTTGAAGCCGTAGCAACAGAAGCAGTTGCTGAGGTTCAAGCTTTAGATGGAGAATTACTATATAAGTCATGTGCATCTTGCCATGGATTAAAAGGTGAAAAAGAAGCTCTTGGTAAATCACAAGTAATTGCAGGATGGAATAAAGAAAAAACTATCCAAGCATTAAATGGATATAAAGATGGAACATATGGTGGAGTAATGAAAAATATCATGAAAGGGCAAGTTGCAACAAAAACTGATTTAGAAATTGATGCACTTGCTACATTTATCTCAAATTTATAATCAATAGACCTTTAAACATTAATTAAATGTAGTTAAAAAGGAAGAATATTCTTCCTTTTTAACTAAAAAAACTAGCCGAATCTATAAAAACTCAAATAAAAGCAAAGTAAAC
>JAGOIF010000071.1 GCA_017995775.1 Aliarcobacter sp. | reverse complement strand
CATATAAAGCTATAAATGATAGCTTTAATCCAGTTCTTGATATATATGATTCATCATTTACAAAAGATTCACTTATTAGAGTATTTGGAAAGCCACAAAGCCATCTAGGAAGACGAATGGCCGTTGCATTGACATTTGATAAGAATAGTAGTGATAAGGCTTTACAAAGAGCAAAAGAGATTATTGGAAATTTTACGGATAAGTAGATTATAGTGTTTTGAAGCCTAGTTAAAATATTTTTTAACTGGCTTTAATTTAATTATAGATTAAACTAACTTGATTGCAATGGTGTATTGCATTCCTTCGCCATTTCCACCTAGACCAATTTCAAGAGTACCATTTAAAGTATTTACAAAATTTTTTGCTTCTAAAATATATTTATTATCCAAATCAGAAACAAATAAACTATGAATATTTCTAACTTCATAACCATTATTTCTAACTTCTATTTTTAGTATTCCTTTATTATAAATAATACTTACTTCTATTTGTTTTTGTATTTTCCCTTTTTTTAGCTCTTTTTTTATAACATCCATTGATGATTGTTCAATTAGTCTAGAAATTATATTTTCAACATATGACATATTTATTTTTTTTAGCTTTGAAGAATCAATAATTATTTCATAATCAAGCACTATTTTATATCTAACATCTGCATAAAAGTATCCATCAACTCTTCTTTTATAAAGTTCGAGTAAAGATTCCATTCTATTTATAGATAATATTTCCTCACTTCTATTTCTAAAAGTTTGTACTTCTATTTCAAACTTTTTCAACTCTTCATATTGTAAAGCATATGAATCAATTATCTCAAAAATCAGTGAACTATTAATTAAATCTTCAACGGTTAATTTATTTAAATTTTTATCAAAAATCGAAGTATCAACCATATCTATAAAATATTTTAAGTTCGTTAGTTTATTTTTATATTTTATGATTCTTTTTATATCTAAAATATATTTAGATTTAGTATCATGACTTAATACAAGCTTTCCTGAATCAAAGTTTGCTAACTCTAGGAAATTTTTATCATCAAATAAGAAATCTAATAAATAAGAATTTTCAGACTGGTTATTTTTTGATAAAAGAATTTTGAATTCTTCCCTTAAAATTCCCAAAGACTCTTCAACATAAAGATTTATTTCTAAAATACTAGCTTGCACATCTTCATGATTTTCACTATATAACTGTCTATTTAGTCTTGTTTTCCCACCATTTTCATTTGAAAATATATCATATATACCAAAGAATTTTGTATATTTCTTTTTTAATATCAAAATCTCATTTGAGAGTTTTCCTATATTTTCATAAATCTTTGATGTGTAATCGTTTGAATTTTCCAAATCTTTTCCTATTTGCAACTAACTTCTCTTAAGCTACCATCTGTTTTTTGAACCCAGTTATTTTGAGCACTTACATCCATTATATCACCAGATACTTTTTTATAAATAGTATTTATATTTAACCATTCACCAGCCGTCTTTTGAACAGAAAAAATATCATCTTGTCTTAGTACTCTTAGTATTCTTGAACTATTATCTGTGTTTAATCTTACATTTAAATTATTTTTGTTTACGGCAAAACAGCTTTTATCAACATTTGTTTCTACTTTTTCAAAAACATTTTTTACGCTATTTTCTTCTTTATTAACACTTTTATAATCATCTTTAGACTTATCCGTAGATTTTTCTTTATTACTTTCCTTTGCAACTTTTTCTAAATTACTCACAGAAATTCCATAATTACTTAAGAAAATTGTATATCCATGTTCCTCATCAAGTTTTTTATATAATTCCATACTTTTTGTTCGAGTATTAATATCTACAATTTTATGCCCCAAAATATTATCACCTTCAATGTATCGTCCTTCTATGTTTCCACTAAGTTCACTTCCATTCAATGTTTTTTTCGAGCTATTTTCAGTATCATTAAACTCTAAAACTACATAATCTTTTCCATTAAAAGAGTACATACTTTTAATTCTTAAATCTTTTAATTTTTTCGTTCTTGTAAAATCTGTGGTAAGTCTTGCAATCTCATTTTGATGAGTAAAAACATTTTTTTCAAATTCATCTTCTGATAAAACAATTTGTTCAGTACCAATAGATGACTGTTGTATATTTGGTCCTATACCTTTTGTTTCAGATTCTTCTTTTTTATTTTTTATGCTTTGTATTTGCTCTTCTAAATAATTTTTTTCTAAGCCTGTAATTGCTTTAAAAAACTCTTTTGATTGCTGATCTAAAGCATCTAATTTATCGATGTTATTTATCTTCTCTTCTGCTTGTAAACTTATTATTAGTAAAAACCCTAATAATATTAATCCTATTTTTTTCATACTTTCCCTCTTACTTAAATATAACATCATAATTAAATCCTCCGATAAACGTAGGATATTTTATAAAATATTTTGAACCTGAAACCCAATCTCCTGATGTCACACTCATGATTGAACTTCCATCTTTTTCTAGAAAAATAAAATCTTTATTCTCATCTTGAAGATTACTTCCAAAAATTGGTATTACAAAACCATCATTATTTGCATTACTTAAATCCCCCCAGCAATACATCTGTTTGTTTATATCTATTCCACAAATTCCATTATTAGAACTAACGACTTTTATTTTTTCCCAAGAAATTTGATTAATAGTTTTGGTAAATAAGTCATCAACTCCTGTAAAAGTACCTTTTAACTTATTATTACTATTTACCCAGATAACCCCATTATTATTATAATCAAAAGATAAAATTGATTTATCTTCCTCTAGAAAAGATGAAGACTTTTTTATATCATCTTCTACTAAACTTTTTGAAGCTGTACCATCTGCATTAATTGTAATTTTATATGCTTTTTGATCAGAGTTTGCAAAGGCAATTATTGTATTTACCTTTTGTTCAATTGAACTAAATGTAAAATCTTTTCCTAAATCAAGAGCTGTTGGCTCACAAAGGTTTTTACCATTTTTAATGCATTGTTCATTTTGTTTTAAACCACCCCAAGTAAAAATATTTCCACTTTTACTTATTGCTATTATTTTATTTGATTTATAGTCATGGAATATATCTGAAAATTCATATCCCGAAAGAAGTTGAGGAGTAAAATTATCTTTCTCATCATTTTTACCAGTACCTGCCCATCCCCAAATATTATTTTTTCCCCAATAATATAACTTGGAAACAGTACTACTATCATTTTTATCTCTTGCAAGTGCTAAATAGGTATTTTCTATAAATAATATATCATCAATATAATTATTCTTTCCATCAAAAAAAGCACTTTTGTATAAATACTCATTTTTTCTATTAGAAGCAGTTCTATCATAAGCAATGAAATCTATATAATTATTTTCTAATATATCTTCTCCACCACAATACAACTCGTTCTTCTGTGAAATTGCACAAATAGATTTACTATTATCAAGATACATATTTATAAATTTTACTCTAGAAGGCGCTGAATATAAGTTTTCTTTATTTAAATAATTATCTTCTACTGGAATATTTTCATCTTTATTATAATTTACTGCCCTTGCTCTAACCATAGTGTTTATAATAGGGACTCCACTTCCTTGAATACTATCATTTTTTGTGTAAGTATTCTTTCCAATAGAAACTGTTTTTTTATTATTATTTCCCCAAGTATAAATATCTCCATTTACGATAACGGCTGAACCATTTGGACTATTCTTTATAAGTATTACCGTTGGGGCTACCTCTTTTTCAAGCTTTATTATTTTTTTGCCCAAATTTAAAAACTCATCTAATTCATTTGGATTTTGTTTACTTTGCTGATATAACTTTTTACCTATATACATTAACTCATAAAATTTACTCTCAGAATTTTTATCAATTTTTATTTGATTATTTATATCTTCATTGATTATTTGGTCTTTTGATAATATATCTTTTGCTATTGTAAATTTATAATTTCCATTTTCATCAAACCAGTTTAATACACCATTTTGAATATAGTATTTTGTTTTTGCATCTACTTCATTATTTGTAATAATAGATTGATTCTTATATATAAAATCTTCTGTAAAGTTTAAATTTATATTTATATTTTGCTTCGCTTTTTGTGATGATTTCGTATTGTTTCTATAAATATCTGTATAATAATATTGATTGAGAGCTGAAGTTAAAGCCAAATTATCGCTTGTAAATTCTTCAATTTTATTTTTTGTACTTATAAGTTTAATCTCTTTACCAAAAGGGTTAATTACACTAAATCCCTTTGGTAAAAAAGCATTATCTATTAAGTCTTTAACATCAGTAGGAGTTTTACCATTTTTTAATAAATATTCTTTATAAGCAAGAGCAATATCCTCTTCTTTTTGAATAAGCTTTTTAATTTTAATAATACTTAAACTATCAACTTTTTCATTTGCATATAAAAATCCAACTGACATACTAATAGCAATTAAAACACTAAAAAAGATTTTCATTTTATCTCCTTGGGCTGTGCTATATAATCAACAAAATAAAGTTTATCATTACCTTCACTTTGAACTGTTTCACCAATAAAATTCAAAATTCCTTCAACGGCTTGCTTACCATTTTCACTTTCATAGTTTACTTTTGTAATTAAAACATACCTATCAATACATATTTTCTTCGAATCCATATAATCTATTTGATAATCAAGTAAAGATACTCTTTTAAATATTTCTGTTACTTTATTTGCTAATTCATCTTGTTTTAAATAGCTATTTTCTACTTTTTGTATATCCTCTTTTGTTTTATTTATTTTTTCTTTTACGGCTAAGGTTTCATCTTTTCTAACTTGAAGTTCAATAGTAAGTCTTTCTTTCTCTTTGTATGTTTCATAATATTCTTTCAGTGTTGATGCAAGATAAAGAAGTGAATAAGTAAATACGCCTATTACAACTATTTTTGTAATATTCTTTAAAGATTTAGCACTTACACTTATCATTTTAAAGCCTCTTTATGGGTTATGCAATCTGTTAGTTCATTATATTGTGTTTTTAAAGTATTTAATGTATTTTCTTGCCTTGTTATAAACTGCGATTCAAATTTTACTTCATTTCTTAATCCATCAAGTGGTTCAATATAAAAAACATTATCAGTTGCTATTTTTAAACCAACAGTTAATATCCAAAAACTTCCAGCTAATAAAAATGTTATTAAAGAAAGTTTCAGTACATGTGTTTTTTGAGAATCTAGCTCCGTTAATGGTTTTACTAGCTCATTTATATCACCCAATGATCTTGAAATTATCTCTTTTTTATCATTTTTTATATTTAATTGTAAAATATTTTCAAGTGCTGCCTTATACTTAGCATTTATTATATAGTAGATATTTTGTAAAGTTCCACCGCTTGAAAGCATTGCTATATGTTTTGTAATAAGTATAGATTTAATCATATCATCTGTAATAAAATTTGCATTTATTTTTGCAGAGTAAATAGTCTTATGATTAAAAAGTATAATATATTCTCCATCGGCAATATGTATTAAAAACTGATCTTTCTCTAAATACTTTCTAGATAAAAGATTTAATGAATATACTTTATCATTTGAATATTTAGGAAGGTATGTACTATATTTCTTAAAAGATTTATATGTAAACATATTTTGTGATACATCAAACTCTTCATTTATATAGAAATTTTCACTATCTTCTTTAGTTGCGAAATCAGTAATTACTAGTCGTACCATACCTCTTCCCCTTTCATAATAGCTTGTGCATCTTCTTTTGTAAGAAATCCAGCATGGTATTGAGCCATTGAGGCTTTTTCAACTGTCATATATTCAGCCGGATTTTCAAAATCTCCACCATGTCCGATTTTAAATCTTACAACCTCAGCAATAGGAACCCTATCTTTAAATCCAGATTCATTACACTCAGGACATCCGACTTTTTTAAATCCACCTTCTCCATCTGGTTCTTTACAAAATTTACAAAGTTTTCGCACTAACCTTTGAGAAACTATTCCTCTTAAGTTATCTATAATATCCCCTTCATTAATACCAAGTGAACTAGTCATCCTTGATACTGTTGCAGGTGCTGAGTTCGTATGCATAGTTGAGAATACCAGCTGTCCTAAGTTAGATGCATTTACAAGTTGTGCAGCTGTTTGAGGTTCCCTTGTTTCTCCAATAAGTATGATATTTGAATCCTGTCTTAAAATATCAACAACCGCTTCAGGGTAACCATATTTAAACTCTTCACTAGCACTTGCAAACTCTGATAAGTCAATTTGGAAAAATGATTCATCCACATACTCAACAGGATCTTCAATAGTAATAACATATTGTTGCTGTTTAGCAAGCTGTTGTAAAAGTGCATACATCAAGTGTGTTTTTCCAGACCCAACCTGCCCTGTGATTAATATCATTCCATTGGCATATTTTGTAAGATTTGATAAAATATCTACAGTTTCTTGTGGATAATTTAGTCCTCTAAGATTATGTGATACAACTCCTCGTCCACCAATCATCCTCATAACAAGAGAAAAGTTTAGTTTTGAATTTATAAGCCCAAGTCTAAATTTGATATTTTTCTTAGCATAATCATAATTTATAACACCATTAATAGATTCATAATCAGAATCCTCTTGGTCAGCCATGGTTACCAATCTTCTTTTTATAGTCTTTGCAATTGCAATTGGCATTGTTCCCATATCTACTTTTATACCATCAATTCTAAACCATAAAGATGCGTATCTACTTGTTTTTTGAATATGTATATCTGATGCTCCAAGTAAGATAGCTTGTCCCATCATCTTATCAAAGTATTTATCTATTTCTTCATCATTTTCAGTGTCAGTATTTGATCCAAAAATAATCTCTCTATCTTCTCCAAAAACAGAAGATAAAACACCCTCGCCTAAAACTACAATTTTTGTAAAATAAAACTTACTTAAAACATCAAAGTCTAAATTTACAACATCTCTAATTCCAAGAACTTTATTTTTACTCTTTTTATCTTCAAGGGTTATAATATACATAGTTGTACAAAACTCTAATTTTTTTTCATCTAACTGAAAAGAAGTATCTTCATAATATTTTGATAGTTCACTATAACTTTCGTAGTATTCATATCCAAGACTTTTTACAAAATCTTCATACTTTGCTTCATTTGCGATTAAATCCCCAAATCCACCTTTTAGATTGTATTTAGTTTTTATCATCTCTTCAATCATATTTGATAAATGATTTCCAGTATCTTGTTCTATTCCTATAAATTCATTAAAAACTTTTTTTTGTTTTTCAAAAAAAGCTTTATAATCAAATTTTGGAGATGATTTCCTTTTCAGGCTTTTTGAAAAGATTTTTAAATTTGGTTTTTTAAAATTACTTATTATTTTTTTTATCATTTTTTCTCTAATTATATAAAGTTTTAAAAGTAAATGTACTAATTACTAAATTTATAATATCTGATCCTATTATAACCGTCACAAGCATTGCAATCATCCAAAATAAAAAACGCCACTGTATTACCATATAGTTTATATTCTTTTCATACATCGTATCACAAGTTTGATATAGTGCTTTTGTAACTTCTGCAAAACTTGTTTTACTTAGTTCTGAAAGTTTTATATCAGCTGTTATTAAAGGTGGAAAATTATATTTCTCAAACATTACATAAAGTTTTTTATTTTTATTTATCATTTCTGCTAAATCTCTAAAAAATGGTCGTAAGCCTTCTTTAAAATAATCTTTTGATAATATTAATGCACTTTTATGAAATGATATTCCAGCACTTAGCATTCCATTTAAGATTCTAAACATAAATCTTCCATCTGAATAAGCTTGTGTTTTAAATACGTTATAAAGCCATCCTGGCTTGTATTTTTCAGTATATACATATCCAAAAAATATGAATGCTGTAACAAAGATAGAAATTCCAAGTCCAATATATGCAAAATCATATGTAAAATATTTTGGAACACCTAAAAACTGCTCTACATCTGGATTTAATTTTTTTAATAGTTTTAAATCTGCATCCAAAAGACCAAGATATAAAATCAATCCATAAAATGTTCCAATTATAATAGATAAAGGAACAAATATCGGGTTTATCATCTTTAAAAGAAGATTTGAGTTTGCTTTTTTAAAAGATAGTACAAGCTTAAGTCCATCAATAGTACTTGTACTATTTACAACCAAACTAAATTGGAAACTATTTAAAAACTTATGCTTATGTAAAATCGCTTCAAGATTTTGTTTACCAATCTCCATATCTTTTATTGCACCCATAAGTCTTTTTTTAAAATTAGTTTCTCTTGTAATTTGTTCTGCATACAAAATTAAAGCTCTTCTTGTATTAGAACCATTTTCTAATTTTGTAACAAGATAGTCTAATAAAAACTGCTCATATGGATCTTCAAATAAAGTCATTAAAAGCCTTTGATATCTTTAAGAGTTACAACATAAACTATCTCTCTTCTTACATAAGATTTAGAATCAGTTCCTCCTATTGCAAAACTTTCAATTGGAATAATCCCTTTATAGTCCTTCGCATCATCATGTACAATTATAGAACCAACTATTGTAGTTTCTCCTAGTCTTACTTCTTTTGAAATATTATAACTTTGGTCATTGTATTGAGGAAGTTGAATTGTTGTTCCATCAATAGTAAATGGTTCAAATTTTTTCAATTTTTTAACCGTTGGAGCTATATTTAAAAATATACTATCTCTTAATACTTTTGCCATTGCAGTTATTGAAGTTCCCTCTTTTAAAGTATTAACAGTAATATCAGAAGTTCTCTCTTTTGTATCCGCATCTCTTGTTGTTTCAATCTTTTCTACATAATCTGTATTATCAGTGATAGCTTGAACAGCTGGGATGTTATTTTTTAAAACTATCATATTTTTACTATAATTTAACATCTTTCCTATTTCATTATTTGCTGTACCTAAAATTTGTAAAGTTCTTTTTGTACTTTCACTCGTAAATCCAATAGCACCACCCAGTCCAACATCTCTTATAACTCCAGCACCTGTTGGATTTTGTCTATTATCAGAAATACTTCCTATTCCATATTCTCTACTTTTATTTAATAAAAGTTCTATTCTTTCAAATTCAATTACAGCTTCTCTTGCAAAAGTTGATTCATAGGCTTTTGATAAAGTTCTTACTGCACTTTCAATAGATTTTGTTGATTTTAGAAATATTAATCCACTTGCTTTATCTATATGATATGTTGAATTTTTATCATTAGAAATGATACTTTTTAACATTTTATCTAACTCATCATATAGAACAATTTGAGATTTGTTTTCTACTTTACTCTCTCCTGCTGTTTCTTGATTTGATGTTTGGCTAGTTGAACTCATATCTAAAATAGGAATATTTATCTCAATAACTGTATCTTTATATCTAGCTATATTTATAGCTTCTTTTTCATAATCGATATCTACATATACATCTTTTGTCTGTGCAAGAGAGTTTAGAGCATCTTTTAAATCTTTTGAACTAATTGTAATAATACTATTTTGGAAGTCATCTCTATTTTCTATGAAACTTCCAATATCAACTTCATAACCAGATTCAACAGTAATAAGCTTGATTAATTCTTCAACCGTAATTTGTCCATTTAGATTAAAAGGAATATTAGTAATTGACTGTTTTTTTCTCTCACTTGCATTTAAAAGTTTTACTAAAAATAAATTATTACTTTTTTTAATAACTAATTCTTTATCTAAAACAGCATTCAAATAGTTATTTAGATCTTCAATATTTGATATTTTAA
>JAGOIF010000189.1 GCA_017995775.1 Aliarcobacter sp. | reverse complement strand
CATCTTCATTTATAGACATATCAGGAGTTGATGAACTGTTCCAATGAAACTGACCATTTCTAAAAACCTCAAACCCAAGGTTTGAGATTGAATTCATGATTATTTCTTTATCTGCTTTCATTTTTTACATCCTTATTATTTTTAAACTCTTACCATATCACCAGTCATTCTTTGTTGTAACGAATCAGTCATTTTAGATATATTGGAATCATCACTATTAATACCAATCATATTTAAAAGCATATCTTTTAACTTAAAAATTAAATAAATACCAAAAGCTGCCGATAAAAAGTGAATTACAACTACCCCCAATGCTTTTAAACTTACAGCAGACATCATTGCGTTTAAACCATTAAAGAAAGAATTCTCGCTATTTGCAATAATTGTCTCATTTGCTATTGCCATAGTGTCAAACGTCATACCAATTAGAAGTAAGTACAAATCAATAGCAGCCGTACTTATAAAAATATAAATGTAATTAGCAAATACAATAGCTAAAGGAGTCAATATCAAAACAACTAAAGATTTACCTATAAAAGCATCAAAATACTCTTTTTTATTCGTTACAAGTGCATAAAATAGAAGTAAATCAACCACAATTGCCAATATAATAGCCTCTAAGAAATACATAATCATTTTTATAATCGCTGCACTTGCAACAACAATTAAAATCAATGATGTAACCATCATTGTAAATATAAAAACAGCAACAATCAGAGAAAGATACATTAATATCCCATATTGCAATGCACTAGTAATAGCTCCTAAAACAAAATTACCAAATGATGATAAAACACTCATTATCCCCGCTCCTAAAAGTCCTAATGGACCAGCTGCTGCTCCAGCAAGAAAATATTTAGCGGTTGATATTGCTCCACTTATACTACTATCACTTTTCTCCATTTGTTGAGCTGTTGGGTCAAGTCCAGCAATATTTGAAAAGAATTGGTATATTTTTTGATACACTGAATCAAATCCTGGAATAATAAACCACACAAATTTACTTTGAATATGTCCTAAAATAGAAGCTAAACTTGAATCATCAATACTATTTTTTATCTCAGATTTTTGCTCATCATTTTTACTCCAAGCTGAAATCAGATTATAATCATTCGAATCTTTTATTTTTTCTAAAGCAACATCTTCATTAAATACTGGGTTTGCGTTTTGAAAAAACAGATTGTATGTAACTGGTACAGATACAGAATTTATCCATCCGTAATGATTTTGTTGAAACTGAATTAAATCAACAAATGTTTGAAATCCAACTTTTTGAGAATCTGCATTTTTGCCATTGTTCATTTTTATAACTTCTTGATTTATCTTTATCTGTTGTCTTAAAAATGCATAATCAGACAATATCTTTCTTGAATTAGTAAATACATCTTTTTCTAATTTTTGGCATACAGCAGGGTCGATTCTATCTATTTTTAATGCCTTATTTATATTGCTCGAAGATAAATTAATTGCATTTAATAGTTGCTCATTGGCATCTTTAGAGATAGTATTAAATCTTTGATTTACCACTAAATAATCCGAAAAAGCAGGCTTACAAACATTATTTAAGAAATCAAAATCTTTTTTTAAATAAAAAATATCTTCAAAAAGTTTTTTTATTGAATCTGAATTTTGAGTTATTTGTCTCTCTGTTATAAAACCTTGCTTTGCCTCTAAATATCTTAAATATGAGTAAAGAGAATAATCAGAAACAGTATTTGCCCAAGTAGAACCTTGGTCAGCGAAAAATCTTAACGTTACTTTTGCGAGTGTTGAATTTTGATAAAACTCACTTTCACTATTAGTAGGAATATCTTGATTTATAGATTTTTCATACAAAAATTTGTCAGGCACATTAATAGGTGCTGTTGAAACTGGAATCATGAAAATAGTAATAGCTACTAAACCATTTATTACTATAGCCCCAAAACCTTGATTATTATTTTGTTCTTCTATTTTTAAAACTTTTTTCTTTAGTTTCCTAAACCCAGCTTTTAAACCAATATATCCAGCTCCAAATAACATCATAGTACTAATAATGTAATTAAATGCTTGCTCAATATTTATTAAAAAATAAACATAATATCCCCAGAATTTTTTATCCATAAAATCAGTTAAAGAGAATGTTTGAAGTTCTTTATCTTCATTTTTTTCTTTTGCAAATAGCCTTATTGCTCTATCTATAACACCTGCTTGCTGATTAACAGCTTGTTGTGAACCATTATCAACTACAAGGTCATTTATTTTTAAAACTCCATCTTGTGTGATAACATCATTTGCAAAATAATCAGGGTTCATGAGAAAAATACCAGTCAAAATATTACTCAGCGTCTCTTTTGAATTAGTGTGAGAGTCAATACTAATATTTACTGAATTATTATTCTTAGAAAACTCTAGTAAAGAGGCATTATTATTATATAACTCTGTTATGTTAACACTAGAAATATAGTTAGTTCGACCATCTACTTGAGTGCCTGGAAAAACATAACTACCTAGTTGATTATAAAATACAACTCCAGCATTTCCAAGGTTATTATCTATAAAATTTTTTAAATTTGATTTTTCATTTGATAATCTAGAACTATCAACCTTAAATTCTATTTTTTCAGGTTCACTTTGCCCTGGAAGATATTTTAAACAAGAAAATTTTCCAGCTTTTAAATCAACACTTTGTAGAATTGTTGTAACTTCATCGCTTCCACCATCTCCGCATGAGATGTTGGAGATGGCTTGCAAATAGTTACTGTTTATCTCGTGGTTTATATTTTCGCGAAATTCAAAACCATTAATATTGGCAACAAAACCATTACTATTAATTGCAAAAAGCTGATTTACAAAAAATAAGAATAAAAATATTATTTTAGATTTCATTTTCAACCACCAATAATAAATTATCATCTGAAGTGTAGTAATCCATACTCTTATTTTTTATTTTTGCGAAATCAGCATCGAAAATATCAGTTATAAAATAAAAAGCCATGTTAAAAAGAAAAACATAAAAATAGTTATATAAAATCAATTGATTAATGT
>JAGOIF010000020.1 GCA_017995775.1 Aliarcobacter sp. | reverse complement strand
TAGTTAATAAAGAGTTAATTTATGCTAAATAATTGAAGAAATTTCTTTATTTGTTTAAAAACATTTTTAATTCACATAAATTTTAAAATTTAGCTTAAAAGGGGTTTAAGTTTCTCAATTTTTATGATACAATTCCGTCAAAATTTAAACTTAACTTAAATTTAAGGAATAATAATGAGAATTTTAATTATAGAAGACGAAATTACACTAAATAGAACTTTACAAGAAGGTCTTACAGACTTTGGATACCAAGTAGATACTGCTGAAAATTATAAAGATGCAGAATATTTTATTGATATTAGAAATTATGATTTAGTACTAACAGATTGGATGTTACCAGATGGTGACGGAATTGAACTATGTAAAATAGTAAAAAATAGAAGCTCAAGAACAGCTGTAGTTATCATTTCAGCTAGAGATGATAAAGAAAGTGAAATTGAAGCATTAAAATCTGGAGCAGATGATTATATTAAAAAACCATTTGACTTCGATATTTTACTTGCAAGAATCGAAGCAAGATTAAGATTCGGTGGAACAAATATTATCGAAATTGATGATTTAATAATCAATCCTGATGAAGAAAAAATTGAATACGCTGGTGAAGAAATTGAATTAAAAGGTAAACCTTTTGAAGTTTTAACACACCTTGCTAGACATAGAGATCAAATTGTTTCAAAAGAACAATTACTAGATGCTATTTGGGAAGAGCCAGAATTAGTTACTCCAAACGTAATTGAAGTTGCAATTAACCAAATTAGACAAAAAATGGATAAGCCATTAAATATCTCTACAATTGAAACTATTAGAAGAAGAGGATACAGATTCTGTTATCCAAATACAGTAGAAGACAAAGCAATTAAAGCTAAATAATTTAATACTCTATTAAAATGACGAAAAGCAAAAGTATCTATAAACAATTTTATAACAAGTTGATTATAGCTACTTCTCTTTTTGTTATTACTCTTTCATTTATATTCTACGAATACGCAAGAAGCACTGTTTATGATGATATTCAAGATAATATGCTTATTCAAGCAAAACAAATAATAGCTTCGTACAATTCAACTCAGACTTTTGAGATTGTTAAAAATGATAATATTTCAATAGATTTAATTAAAAATTCTATTTTAAAAGAATATTCATTTCAAAATTATAAATATAATGAAAACTACTATATAAAGCTTTTGTATCCTATTGATTTAGAAAATGAAAAATTTTTACAAATTATTAAAAATATTAGTTTAGAGCGAGAACTTTTATACTCAGTAATTTTTAAAAACCTTTTTGTTCTTGCAATTCCTGGTTTTATTTTAATGCTTTTATATTCACTTGTTGTTTCAAAATCATTATTAAAACCAATTATTCAAATAAATAAGAAACTTTCAAATATGGATGAAAATAGTTTAACTCAAATTGATAAAAAAGATTTACCTATTGAGTTTCACTCCCTTGCTGATTCTATAAACTCTTTAACAAATAGAATTGAAACTTATGTGAAATTTAAAAAAGAGTTATTCATAGGGGCAGCACACGAGTTAAAAACTCCACTTGCAGTAATGAAGCTAAAAAATGAAGTAACTTTGAAGAAAAAAAGAGAAATTGAACAATATGAAGAGACTTTAAAACTAAATATAAAACAAATAGATGATATGAATATTATGATTTCATCAATTTTAGATATAGGAAGAACAGAAGGTGCACAGTTTGAACAAAATATTGATCTTGATTTAGTTGAATATATGAAGAAAAAAGCAAATGATTACAGAATGTTAAGTGCACAAAAAAATATAATCATCACTTTTTTCTCAAATGTAAATCATTTAAATACTTCTATTCAAATTACTCTATTTAATCAAATTTTACAGAATTTTGTACAAAATGCAATAAAATTTACTCCAAATGAAAAATCAATTTCTATTAGACTTAAAAAAACTAAAGAGCAAATAATTATAACTGTAACCGATGAGGGAATTGGGATAGATGAAAATATTGATCTTTTTGCTCCATTTAAAAGAGTTGGAAATCAAAGTGGCGTTGGATTAGGATTATTTTTAGCAAAAAATGCTTCCGATGCTTTAAGAGCTAATATTACCATTAAAAATAGAGATGATGGGAAAAGTGGATGTGTTGCTAAGCTTGTACTTAACAACATATCTAAGAAAATCGATTAAAATAAATTTCTATGTTCTATCTTAGTACATTTATTTTGTACTACTTTTAAACCAGCTTTTAAAGCCTTTGCGGCAGCTTCATTATTTACAAGACCTAATTGTGTCCAAACAACATCAACGTCACCTCTTGCTATTGCTTCATCTATTATTTCAGCTATTGCATCTGGTTTTCTAAAAATATCTACCATATCAATTTTAAAAGGTATTTCACTTATTGTTCTATACACTTTTTCACCTAGAATAATATCTTCTTTTGGATAAACAGGAATTATTTTAAATCCTGCATTTTGTAAATAAACAGCTACCATATTTGAAGCTTTTGAAGCATCTGGAGATAATCCTGCTATTGCTATTGTTTTTGTATTTTTAAAAATTTCTATTATTTCTTCGTTATTTGAATTAACGCTTGGGAATTCACACTCCATTTTACATCCTTTTTAAATCTAAATTAAATTGAGTCCAATTTTTTTTGTATATAATTTCTTACTTCTGAATAATCGATAGTTTCTTTAAAATCATCAAATTTACCACCACTTGCATTTACGTGTCCGCCACCTGCTGCGATTTTTGAAGCCATTAAAGATACATCCATTTTACCATCTGCTCTAAATGAAGCATTTCCTTTTTTATTTACATCAATGAAAAAATCATAATCAAGATTAGCTTTTAAAAATGCATTTGCAGGTATTGAAATAGATCCTAAACAATAAGTTAAAAGCCCTTTTTGACCGTTACAAATAACTGTTAAATCATCTTTTACATCAACTAAGGTTTTTACAAGATAATCAGCAGATAAATTATCTAAGGTATCATCTTTTTTACTTAGCTTTAAAAACTCTTTTTTTATAAAATGTACATTATTATCAAGAGTTATATGTCCATCAATTTCTTCTAAATATTTTGATGCTTCTTTTAATAAATAAAATCTAAATTCTCTATTTAAATCTGCAAATAATATATTGTTTACTTCTCGCACCTTTGAAATCATTGACATTAAAACTTTTCCAAATTCAAAATTCTTAAGGTCATAATCAAGCCAAATATCAACAGCATTTATTGCATTTACCAAAGGTTCTAACCAAGAGCTTACTGTAAAATCAAAACCTGCATACTCTTCAAAAATATAATCGTATACTATTTTCGTAGCACATCTTTTTTCATCTAAATAGTACCAATAATAGGCATCTGCACTTTTTTTACCGCTTATGTGATGATCTAAAAGTTGTAACTTTATTTTATATCCATCAGCAATTAGTCTAGTTATATCTCTATCTAAATCTTTTGTCTCTTGTAAAGTTAAATTTAAATCACTTATTAAAAAAAGAATTTCTTCTTCTTTAAATGAAAGCAATTCATTTAATACTTTTTTAATAGTTAATTTTACTTCTATTCCATAATTTGCATTGTAAAAAGAACCCTCTTTAAAATACTCTTTTGTAATTAATTGACATCCATATCCATCTAAATCAGTATGAGAAATATGAAACAACTTCATTAAGCAATATCTTTCAATGTTAACTTTTCTAAAAAGTCATTTATTCTTAATTGTAAATTGTTTAATAAAGGCCAAATTGTGCAAAGCATTGCAACTTGATTTGGACAATTATCAGCAGAAGGAGAACACTCAAAAACAGAAGGAACTTTCTCTTCAGCGGCTACAACAATTTCTAATATTGTTATATTTTCCCATGATTTATTTAAAGCAAATCCACCATTTACACCTCTATGAGAGATTACTAAACCTTGTTTTGCAAGATTTTGCATGATTTTTGCTAAAAATGATTTTGAAATATTTAATTCTCTTGATAACTCGTCTACGTTCTTTGGTTCTGTGCTTTTAGCAATAGAAATTAAAGATAATAAAGCATATTCACTTTTTTTTGTTAATAACATATTATATTTTCCAATTTTTGTTTACATTCTACAAGAAGTATGATTAAGATTCGTTATTATCTTTGATTAATTAGAATTTTTAATCAAAAAAAAAGGGTCACAGTAAAAACTGTGACCCTTTTTTTAAGAATAAAACTAAAATTATTTAGCTCTAATTCCTAAATCTGCTACTAAAGCAACAAATGAAGCATAATTTGAACTTCTTAAGTATTTTAATAGTCTTTTTCTTTTACCAACCATTTTTAATAGACCTAATCTTGAAGAGTGATCTTTTTTGAAAATTTTTAAATGGTCTGTTAATATTCTAATTTGCTCTGATAATAGTGCAATTTGAACTTCTGAAGAACCTGTATCACCATCTTTTTTACCGTGTTTTGCTACTATAGCTGCTTTTACTTCCTGATCTAAAGCCATGTTGACCTCCTAATAGGTATATTAATTATCTCACTTACAATAAAGTGGACGCGGATTATATTTAAAATACACTTTATTTTTGTTTAAGTATACTTTTTTATTTCAAAAATTAAATCATCCACCTGTTTGATAAAAAGCTCTACTTGAAACTTCATTATCATCTTTGCTTGACCACTTATTTTTTTCTGGTTTTCCTGCTAATACTTTTTTCAAAATTGCTGCTGCTTCATCGATATTGTTACTTTGAATTGCATCTTTTATACTCATTGCATCTTCAAAATATAAACATGGAATCAAGAAACCTTCAGCTGTAAGTCTAATTCTATTACAAGCCGCACAAAAATCATCTTTGTGTGGTTCAATTATTCCAAATTGAAAACCATCTTCTAATTCGTAATATTGTGCAGGTGAGCTAGTGTCTCTAAGAACTGCTTTAAAATTTGGATATTTTTGTGCAACAATTGCTTTAATTTCATCAGAATTTAAACCTTTTGCTCCATCTTTTGCATGTTGGTTTTCCATAAATTCAATAAATCTTACAGTATAACCTTTACTTTTACAGAAATCTAAAACTTCTATAACATCAACATCATTGATTCCTTTTATAGGAACACAGTTGATTTTTATTTTAAGCCCAGCATCATCAGCTGCTTGGATTCCTTCTAAAACTGTTTCTAGAACATCTTTTTGCGCAATTTTAGCAGCTGTTGCTGCTGTCATTGAATCAAGTGAAATATTTATTCTTTTAAGTCCTGCATCTTTAAGCTTTTGTGCAACTTTTGGAAGTAAAAATCCATTTGTTGTTAAAGCTAAATCAAGATCATTTTTATAATCATATATCATTTTTATAAATTGATCTAAACCTTCTCTTAAAAGTGGTTCACCACCTGTAATTCTTACTTTTGTTATACCTTCATCAATTGAAACTTTTATAAATTTAAATAAATCTTCGTATGAAAGTAAGTTCTCTTTTGGTACCCAAGAGAAAGGTTTTTCAGGCATACAATACTGACATCTAAAATTACATCTTTCAGTTACTGATACTCTTAAATAATCGTGTTTTCTTCCAAATCCATCTATTAGCATATTTTATTCCTATTTTTTGTAGACCCTAGAATAGTATAATATAGCTTAAAAAGGTAAAATTAATTTAACCTTTTCCATGCATCTTCTAGATTATTTACTCTTTGAGCAAACACTAAATATAATGCAATGTTAAATTTCGCTAATTTTATAATTTCATCACTTGGATTTTTTACTATTTCTAAAGCTTCTTGTAAAGAGATATTTTCATAGCATTTGTCATAAGTAATTCCAAAATCACTTAATGAAAATAAAACTTCAACAATCTGTCCGTCAACTTCTTTCCAATATTTACCATCACCGAATATTTCGGGACTTCCCTCTGCTGCTTTTACAACTAATACTTGTTTATAATAATCTTTGAACATTGATAAATATTTCTTAACATAAGGCTTATGAAAAGCTGTTGTAACACCATATTCACTCAATCCTGGATTTAAAAGTTTTTCAACTGTATTAAAAACTGTTCTTAATCCAAGTTCTAGTCTTAACTGTGTTAAATCACTCAACTCTCTTAAGTATTCTATCCTATCAAAATAGTGTACATATTGACCCGCATCAAGTGAGTCATAAATATCTTTTGTAGTTAGTCCATTTTTTGCAGGTTGAAGGAAATCTCCTGAAATTACCAGATTTAAAGGTGTAATATCTTTATTTTTTTCGTGAAATTCTTTTAAAATATTTTCATAAAGTGGAAATAAAAATGGATTTTCTACTCTTCCATCAAAAGAGTATCCAAGCTCTAAAGAATTTTCAATTTTTGTAAATTTCATATATTTTTTCAATGCTTTTACAGTTGCTGATAATTCATCATCTGATTCAAGTTTAGTTCTCCAACCAATTAAAAATGCCCCAATTTGTGCAGGAGTTGCTTTTTTTTCTAAAATTAATTCAATAGCATCTATTATTTCATGTTCTTCTAAATCTCTATTACCTTTGAGTCCTGTTCCAACTGCTTTTATATACTTTTTAAAATTCATAATATCCCTTATTTTCATAGTTTAATTAACTTTTTTATAAGCATAATATACAATTACTTAAATAATCAATATTCAAGGAACGCTGTGTCTATTCAAGAAACCATCAAAAAAATAAGTTTTTTCAATAATTTAGATGAAGAACAGATTGATTTAATAGCTTCAATTTCATCAGTATCTAAATACTCAAATAATTCAATTTTATATTATGAAAGTGAAATTAATAAAAATTTACTTTTTTTAGTTGAGGGTTTAATAAAAATTTACAAACTTGATAAATTTGATAATGAAATATTTTTATATCATATTTATAAAAATTCTATGATTAGTGAACTAACATCAACAAAAAGTAATGAAATCTACTGTTTTTCTAATGCAGAATTTATTGAAGAATCAATAATTTTATCAATAAACTTTGAGAAATTCCAAGAGCATTTTTTATCAAAAAATATTCTTACTATGGAATTAATGGAAATACTTTTAGAAAAAACACACCAACTTCAATGTATTGTAAATAGAGAACTTGTTTTTGATGCAACTGCAAAAGTTGCTTTTATGCTAAATCAAGATTTGGAAATGTTTAATAAATTAAAAAGACAAGAAGTATCTTTCATGCTGCATATTCAACCAGAGACTTTATCAAGGGTATTAAAAAGATTAATGAGAAATAATATTATAAAAGTTGATAATGGTAGTATAATTATCGAAAATGAAGAAGAGTTAATATCTATTTTTAGAGGAATTGGTATATGAATAAAAATACAATAAGTAGCAAGATAAAATTAATTGGTACTCTTTTTGCAATACTTATGATAAGTATTGTTGCTACAACAATATATTTAAATGAAAAAAATAAAAAAGACTCTTCTATTATAAATACAGCTGGTAAGCAAAGAATGCTTTCTCAAAAAATATCAAAAAACATTTTTTATTTATATCATAATGATGTCTCAAATATAGAGCTTGAAGAAGCTACTAATGAGTTTATTTATAATCTTAATATTTTAAAGAATGAAAATATTACATTAGAAATTTCTAAAAAACAAAATCTTGAAATTAAAAAACAAATTTTAAGAATTGAAATTTTATGGAATGATTTTTATATCAATATTAATGCCTTTAAAGAAAATATGAATAAAAAAGATAGTTTAAATGAACTACTTTTACAAAATATTATCAAAACAGTTTATGATACAAATATCACTCTTTTAAATGAAATAAATATTTTAGTATCAATGTATGAAAGTTATACCCAAGAGAAATCAAACTATTTACAATATATTCAGTACTTTTTTGGAGTATTATTGCTTTTATTAGTTGCTTATAGTTTTTTACAATTAAAAGCAATGGAATCTAATGCAAAAAAATTCTTGGAATACTCAAAAAAGGTTATAGAATATCCAAATGACACTCAACTAGAACCTATTGAAATTAGTGCTGAAAAAGAGATTGAAGAAGCAACTGATACGATAAATTGTTTTATTGATAAAATCAATTCTGCTATGAATTATTCAGCAAGTGCGATGGAACAATCTAAAAATGCTTCAATAAAACTTGAAGAAATAACCGATGAATTTGATATCATAATCAACGAATTAAAAGGTTCAGCTGAAATATCTAAGCACCTTGATAAAAGCGAAGAAATTGTAATTCAAACACAAGAAGAGTTAATAAAATCTACAAAAAAACTTCAAGAACTTAAAAAGGAACTTGATTTACTTCTATCTTCTTGTAGAATCAAATAGATTTTTTTCTATTTGATTTTACAAGCCCTTAAATTCAATATATCCTTATAATATTGACCTATGTCATGTTTTTCTCTTTTGGTTTAGACTAAAATTTTTTCATAGTTCTAGTATCTACAAAAAAGGAGAAAAAAATGGAACCAATCTTAATCATAAGACCAGAAATTGCCCTTGACGATTTCTTGCCTATATTTTTATCTTCATCTTTTGTTTTGCTATTTGGACTGTTTTATATAGCTGTTTACACGCTAGTAAAAATGGAAAGATTAAAAAAAATATACATGCCTTTTGCGTATATATTTTGGGCTTTGCAAACATATTGTATGTATTTTGTTGCAGACAAAATTCAAAGTAATGATTTTACCGTTAAAGCATTAATGGTAACTATGGTGTGTTATTTAATTTTACCTCATCTTTATTATTACTTAAATGTTAAGTCTGAACAAAGATACGAACAATAAAAAATTAGGAGGAACAAGTGTCAAAAAAAGTTGTTTCAGTTTGGACGAGTATTCCTTTTTGGAGAAGATCAGCTGCGTGGGTTACTGGTTTTGCTTCAATATTACTTATCTGGCTTACATTCGATTCTATGGGTCAAATCAGTATGGGAACGGACGCTGATCTTAAAAATGGTATTACTAAAAGAGTACCAGGTCCAACAGTAATCAATTATAATATTGATTATAAAATGGATACAAGAAGAGGTCACGAGGTGCCAGTTATTGGTGAAAAAGAGAAATTTTTTGGAAGAGACGATTGGTCTGAGGAAGAAGCTGCGGAACTTCTACACTTAGGAAAATTAGGTAGTCAAGCGAAGAACTGTATGAATTGTCATACATTACTTGGAAATGGTGCATATTATGCTCCAGATTTAACAAAAGCTTGGTTAGATCCAGCGTGGGGACCAAATGGACCTTATTTAGGTATGACTAATTCACAAACAAAAGAAGAAGCTATGTCTAAATTTTTACAAAATCCATCACAATACCCAACACACCAAAGAATGATGCCAAATCTTGGTATTACTGAAAAAGAAGCTATGGGTCTTGTAGCATTCTTAAAACATATGTCATCAATTGATACAAACGGTTTCCCAAGAAACTTCGCAAGAATGTCAACAGATGGTGTAACAGGAGCGATTCATGGTAAATAATTTAAAATTTGAATCTCAAAAATTAGCTATTAACTATTTTGTAGTTGCAGCTATTTTATTTGGTGCTCAGTTAGTAATGGGTCTTATTGCTGCTACTCAGTTTTTATATCCAAGTTTTCTTTTTGAAATCTTCGATTTCTCTGTAGCTAGAATGGTGCATATAAATGCTTTAGTTGTTTGGATGTTATATGCAATGATTGGTTCTGTTTACTATTTATTACCTGATGAAACTGGTATTGAAACAGTGGGTATTAAACTTGGTAAAATAGCATTTTATATCTTAACAGCTGCGGTTACTGTTGTTGTTTTAGTATATATTTTGGTTCAAGTAGGACCTGCAACTGAGTCAACTATTTGGCTTATTAATGAAGGTAGAGAATATATTGAAGCTCCAAGATGGGCTGATATTGGTATCGTTGTTGTTGTTTTAGTATTCGTATTTAACCTTTTTGCAACTGCAATGAAGGGTAGACAAACAGGTATTGTAACAGTATTAATGGCAGACGTTTTAGCACTTGCTGGTCTATATCTTGCAGGTATGTTCTTTACAGATAATATCTCTATGGATCAATACTGGTGGTGGTGGGTAATTCACTTATGGGTTGAAGCAACTTGGGAAGTTTTTGTTGGTTGTTTATTATCTTATGGATTAATCAAAATCATTGGAGCTAGAAGAGAAGTTGTAGAAATGTGGCTATGGATTGAAGTTTCAATGTTATTTGGATCTGGAATCTTAGGTATGGGACATCACTACTTCTGGATTGGTACACCTGAGTACTGGTGGGAAATTGGAGCACTATTCTCAGCACTTGAGCCAGTTCCTTTAGTTGCTATGTTTGTTCACGTTATTTATGACTGGGGAAAAGAAACAGGTCTTAAAGAAAGTCACGGTTCTGGTGAAAAAACTATGAACAACTCGCCTGCTTTTGCTTGGTTTGTTACAAATGCATTTGGTAACTTCCTTGGTGCTGGTGTTTGGGGATTCTTCCATACATTACCACAAGTAAACATTTATACACACGGTACACAGTTTACTTCAGCACACGGTCACCTTGCATTCTTTGGAGCATATGCAACTATTTTAATAGGTATGTTCTATATGGGTGTTCAAGGTAAAAATGGTATAAAAGTATTAAAAGCTACTTTTGAGTCTAAAATGGCAATCTTCCTTATCACGTTTGGTGTATTAGGTATGACTGTTTCTTTAACTGTTGCTGGATATGGTCAAGTACTAGTTGAAAGAGCTCAAATGGGAGCAACTTGGGAAGGATTCTTTGTATCTCAAGATATGGTATGGTTTGTACAAGGTCTTGGTTGGAGATTAGCAACTGGGGTTATGACGTTTATTGGATTTATATATTTAGTTAAAGATTTATTAACTACTTCTAAAAATCCTAACCACGAAAGATAAGGAGAATATTATGTTTGAACCAATGACAGATTTGGTACCTAGTTTTTTTGCAATGCTAAATCAAGGACCAATGACTTTAACTTTGTTTCTTCACATGTTTATTATACTTCCAATGTTTTGGATTTATAAGCAAGAAAAGAAAAGATTAGAAGACGAACAAAAATAAAAAATTAAGGGCTTCGGCTCTTAATTTTGTAATGTTTAATATAGTCGTGCCAAGGTTTGAATGCGGTAATACTCTTGGCTTTAAATGTAGTTATACATCAATACAAGGAAAACATCATGAAAATTGGAAAAATTTTAAGTCTAACGGCTTGTTCAGTAATAGCAGCTGGTTCTTTATTTGCGGGAAGTTCAGCAATGGATTTTGCAAACGTGTATGAAAAAGAGTGTCAAGGATGTCACGGTCCAATTCACCAAGGTGGAGTTGGTTCTGATTTAAGACCTGATGCTTTAAAGAAAAAAGAAAGACACGTATTAAGAGATGCAATTATGAACGGTGTTGCTAATACTGCTATGCCTCAATGGCAACAGTCGTTTAGCAAAGATGATGCTGATGGAATGGTTGATTGGTTAATGAATTGGAAAGATAATACAAACTTTAAATTAAATTTAGAAGAAATCAAAGGTACTTGGACAAAATTAGCTGATAGAGAAGAATTAGCTAAAAAATATCCAAATGCAGTTGATACTAAATCTGTACTAGATGTTACATTTGCAACGGAAAGAGATGCCTCTTTAGTTGACTTTATTGATAGTACAAATGGAAAAGTTTTATCAAGACATAAAGCTGGATTTGCAGTACACGTAACAGTAACAAATAAAACAAATCCAAGATATGCATATTCAATTTCAAGATCTGGAAGATTAACAATGTTTGATATAGCAGCACCTGGTCAACCAGCAATTGCTTCTGTACAAGTTGGATTTGAATCAAGAGGACTTGCAGTTTCTCCAGATGGAAAATATGTAATTGCAGGAAACTATACTCCAGGAGGAGCAGTTTTATGTGATGCTATGACACTTGAGCCATTAAAAGCTTATGATACATCTGCTGTTATTAACATGGATGGACAAATCGAAGCTTCAAGGGTTGCATCATTAGCTGATACTCCTTATGGACCTTATTTTGCAATGGCTTTAAAAGATGCTGGAAGAGTATACTTAATTGATTACTCAAAACCTGATTTCCCAATAGTAGGAGATGTTCCTAATATCGGTAAAGTTCTTCATGATGCATTCTTAAATGAAGATGAAGGTGAAAATTTCGGAAGATACTATATGATTGCTTCTCAAGGAAGTGACGTTATGGGTATTGTTGACTTTAAAGAAAAAAATTTAGCAGCAAAAGTTTATACAGGTGACAAAACTAAACCACACCCAGGTCAAGGTTCTTCTTGGTTTAATAAAACAATGGGAAAACAATTACACGCAACTGTTTCTATGAACATTGGTTCTGTTGTAATTTGGGATTCAAATTGGGAAATTGTTAAAAAAGTTGAAACTTCAGGTGGAGGTCTATTTGTTGGAACTGCACATGATACACCATATATTTGGGCAGATACAGTTATTGGAAGTCCTGAAACTTATAATGAAGTTTACTTAATCAATAAAGAAACTTTAGAAACAGATAGAATTGTAAAAGTTGGAAAAACTGAAGGTCAATTAATTGACGCTAAAACTAAAAAAGTTTTACAAACTTGGGATGCAACACAATATGAAACGATTACATTCCCTGAGTCTGATCCACAAATTGGAAAAGATAAAATTATCAAGTATACTGATAAGTTAGGTGAAAAAGTTAAAAATCCTGTTCAACCAAGATTATTACACGCTGAACCTGCAAATCATGGTAAATGGACTATGATTTCTGAGTGGACAACTGGAAGAATTGGTATTTATGAATCAGATAGTGGTAAATTTGTTAAATATATTAACAACTTAACTACTCCTACATTTACTTATTCTGTTGAACACAGACAAACTATTCCTGGTGCTTAATTAGGAAAAATTAAATACCCATCTTTAAAAGATGGGTATTTTTTATCTCATGTATAAAATACTTTTAATTCTAATCTTACTTCTTTCAAATTTATTTTCAAGCAATATACCAAACAATATTTCTTGGTATCACTCTTATGATAAAGCTTTAATTACAGCACAAAAAGAGAAGAAAAATCTAATGCTTTTTATAGCTTCAAGTAAAAACAATAATTCAAATGAGATTTTAAAGAAGTATTTTTTAAATCAAGAATATATAGAGTATATAAATAAAAATTTTGTAAGTGTTTTAATAACAATTGAACACAAAACTTCATATCCAATAGAGTTATTTTATACAACAAATTTTCCAAGTATATTTTTTGCATCATATAAAGATGAGTCATATTTAACTCATCCTATTTATAAGTTTAATTCAAAAGAAGAGTTCTTAAATATCTTATATTCAATAGATTTAAAAACTAAATAAAATACAATCCAGCCCCAACAATCAAAGCTAAAATTATCGTTATAGTTACAGTTAAAATACTATACATTTTGTCACTAATTTCCATTTTAGTTTCTAAATATCCAACGATTTTTATTGCAGGATAAATCATAAATACTAAAAGCGCACTTGTAAATACCAAAGTCATTACTATTTGCATTTTTTTTCCTATATCTCTTTTTCTAATTCGAATTGTTCCCATAAAGAAATAGCTTTTTCATTTCCACTATCTTTTGCTTTTTTAATATAAAAAGCAGCTTTCTTTAAATCTTTTGGAACACCTTGTGCTGATAAATACATAAAACCTAAATTAACTTGGGCATTTTCATCACCTAAATTAGCAGCTTTTTCATACCATGAAATTGCACTTTCATTATTGATTGTAACTCCAATTCCAATTGTGTACATATATCCTAAATTATAAGCTGCTTCTTTATTATCTAAAAGTGCTGCTTGAGTAAAAAGTGCAACTGCTTTTTTATAATCTTTTTGTACACCATAAGCATTCATATAGTTGTTACCAAGTTGTGTCATGGCATTTGCGTTACTTGCGTCACTTGCTTTTTCTAACCATTTAATAGATTGGGCAAGGTCTTTTTTTACACCATCACCATTGTTAAACATTATTGATAGATTATGGGCAGCTTGAGAATCACCTGCATTTGCACTTTTTAAGAAATATTCATAGGCTTGATTAAACTCTTTTTTCTTATAAAATTCTAAAGCTACATCATAATCATTTCCAAATAAAAAGCTTACACAAGCCATTGAAAAAAGAATTTTTTTCATAAATTTATCCTTATCAAATATATTTCTTATTTTACCAAGTTTTATTTATTTTTTATTGATGACCATCAAGTAAAACTACTTATGTTTATGTTACTATTTATTTATATTAAAACAAGGATTACATCATGGGTATTAGTATTAAAATATCTCTTGTACTAATGTTTTTTTTCAATCTCTTAAATGCTGCCTCATTGGATGGAGAAAAAATATTTAAACAATATTGTTGGGGTTGTCATCATCAGACTTCAGTTGCTTTTGGTCCATCTTTTGAGCAAATTGCAGATAAAAGAACAGTGGGAGAAATACAAGGTCATATTATTTCACCTAAATCAATGTATGAACAATTAGGTTACAAAAGATCTGTAATGCCAAGCTTCAAAGAACAACTTTCTCAAGAACAACTTGATGCAATTACAGATTTTATAATCTCATGCAAATCAAAAAAGGATTAAATAAATGTTTAGATTATCAAATTTGATTAAATCAACCCTTGAAAATCAGAAATCAAGAACATTAAATGGCTCTATTATGATATGGAATTTTACAAATAGATGTAATCTTTTGTGTCATCACTGTTACAGTAAAGCCGATGCAAATGAAAAAGATACTTTGACTTTTGAAGAGATTGAACAAACAATTTCAAGATTAAAAGCTGGTGGAGTAAACTTTGTAATATTCTCAGGTGGAGAGCCACTTTTAAGAAAAGATATTTTTGATATTGCAAAAGTTATGAAAGAACATAATATAATGACATATTTATCTACAAATGGAATTTATGTAAGTCCTAAAAATGTAGATCAAATTATAGAAACTTTTAATTATATTGGTATTTCAATAGATGGAATAGAAGAAATTCACGACCAATTTAGAGGTCAAAAAGGTGCTTACAAAAAATCTATTGAAGCAATTAAATTAATACAAGCTCATGGTGGAAATGCTGGAATTAGATTTACTATTACAAAAGAAACACAAGATAGTTTTTATGCTATGTTTGATTTATGTGAAGAGTTAAAAGTAGATAAACTATATATTTCTCACCTTGTTTATTCAGGTCGAGGAAAAGATAATCTTGAAATTGATATCTCAAAAGAACAAAGAAAAGAGTATGTTGAATTTATCATTGATAAAGCATTTGAATATTACAAAAATGGAAATAATATCGATTTAGTAACTGGAAATATGGAAATGGATGCAATAATGCTTTTAAATAGATTTAAAAAAGAGTATCCAGATTTTGTAGAAACTTTAGAGGAAAAACTAAAAACTTGGGGAGGAAACTCAGCAGGTCATAGACTTGGAAATATGGACTGGGCTGGAAATGTAAAACCTGATCCATTTTTTCCTTTTGTTGTTGGAAATTATTTACAAACACCATTTGATGAGATTTGGACTTCAACATCAAATGAAATTTTAAATAAACTGCGAGAACATCCACGACAAATAAAAGGAAGATGTGCACAATGTAAATATATTGATATTTGTAATGGTGGTTCAAGATCACGGGCATATGCTATTAGTGGAGATTTATGGGAAGAAGATCCATCTTGTTATTTAACTTTAGAAGAAACTAGGAGATAGAAATGAAATTATTAAATATATTACTAATTGCAAGCCTTGCAAGTAGTTGGGTTTGTGCAAAAGAGAAATTTTTCGTAGTTGAAAGAGAAAGTGAATCACTAGCAACAATCTACAATGGTGTAAAAAGATCTAACATAGAAGGTATGCACAACATGAATCATGGTGTTGTGAAGTTTGATGGAAAAGATGGTTATGTAATTTCAAGGGATGGTTATGTTGTAAAATTTGACCCTGAATCTGAAAAAATTTCAGCTGAATACAAAACTTCAAAGTCTGCGATTGGTTTTGTAATTGGTACAAATTATGTTGCTGTTGCAAACTATGATGATAAAAGTGTTGATATTTTAGATAGAGATTTAAAACCTTTAGAAAAAATAAAAACCGATTCAAAAAACGTTGGAATTAAAACGTATGAAAATTATCTAATATTTTCACAAATGGATAATGACACAATCTCAGTTTACAAAGATATGAATGAAGGTAAAAATAAACCAGACTTTAAACTATTTAAAGAGTTCAAAGATGTGGGAGAACTTCCTTTTGATGCTATGATAAAAGATGAAAAATATATAGTTGGATTTTTTACTTCAAAACATTTTGGTGTAGTTGATTTAAAGAAAATGGAATATAAAAAAATTGATGTTTTCTTAGATGAAAATAGACAATTAGTTTTAAAAGTTCCTCACTTTGGATTTTGGTCAATAGGTGGAGATAAAGTATTTGTTCCAGCAGTTGGTGATAATAAAGTAATGGTTTATGACAATGATTTTAAGTTTGTTAAAAATATTCAAACTCAAGGTTTACCTGTATTTACAAGTTTAAGCCCTGATAAAAAGTTTATGGCTGTTACATTTTCAGGAAAAGACTTCCCAACTATTCAAATAATTGATACAACAACTTTAGAAATTATTCATACATTTAATTTTGATGGGAAAGTATTACATGTTAGATGGTCAGAAGTTTCTCCACAACTTTATGTATCTGTAAATGATTCTGATAAAATTGCAGTTATTCACACAAAAGAGTGGTTTTTAAATAGAGAAATATTTAATGTTAAAAAACCTTCAGGAATATTTTTATATGAGGATGGAAAATAATTATGGCAAAAGTATATTTAACAGGAGCTGGTCCTGGAGATATGGAGTTAATGACTTTAAAAGCTGCGAGAGTAGTAAAAGAAGCTGATGTAATAATTTATGACAGACTTGCAAATCCAGAGATTCTTGAAATGGCTAAGGCTGATTGTGAGATGATTTATGTTGGTAAGCAAGATGGGAAACACTCTGTTCCTCAAGATGAAATAAATGAAATTATTTATCAAGCTGCATTAAAATATGAAAATGTTGTAAGATTAAAAGGTGGAGATCCTTTTGTATTTGGACGAGGTGGGGAAGAAGCTATTTATCTTTTTGATAGAGATATAAAGTTTGAAATAATTCCAGGTATTAGCTCATCAATAGCAGTTCCAGCCTATGCTGGAATTCCTGTAACTCATAGGGGAATAACTACTTCTTTTAGAGTAGTAACTGGACATGAAACACCAAAGAAAAAAATATCACAAATAGAGTGGCAAACTTTCTTAAATGATGAAACAATAGTATTTTTAATGGGATTTCACAATATCAAACTAATCACAAGAAAACTTATGAATCTTGGGAAAAGAAAAGATTATCCATGTGCTGTAATTTCAAAGGGAAGTACTCCTGAACAAGAAGTTGTTGTAGGAACACTTGAAACTATAGTTGAGCTTTCAAAAGATATGCCAACACCTGCTATTATAGTTATTGGAGAAGTTGTAACTTTAAGAGATAAAATTAAGTGGTTTAAATAAATCTTCAAAAAAACCTTAGGTTAATCTTTAAATTTATTAAAGATTGACCCAAGAAAAATTCTACTTATCAAAAGGAATATTAATACTAATATTCTTATAACCTTGCTGTCCTTCAACACCATCTTTTGGATTTACATACTCAACTTTATCATTTATTATAACAGATCGAACAAGAACATTTAAATCTTCTAAATCAGCTGTATCTTTTAAATAAAAAGAAAAGTTCATTGTTTTTGTTTCATATTGTTTCCACTCTTTTTCCCAACCCTCGTACATAAAATAGTTTGATATGATATTTTTCTTTGTAGTTGAATTCCATAATTTACTATTTGAAGAATATGCTTTTACTTCAAAAGTCGAATCCTCGTCAATAATATCTATATTTGAAAATTGAGGAAAACTAATAGATAATCCACCATTTGACTTTGCATAAGGAAGCTCATTTGTCATAGTTAATTTAAGAGAAACAATTGAATCAGGAACAATAGATTCTGGATATTCGATTTTTATGGTAATTCCATTATCGTAAAATTCTTTTTTTATAGTTTCCCTTGTATCAGATTCTTCTACTTGTGCATCTGGATTTTTTGATTGCCATAAATCTGCTTTTTTAATATCTTTTTTAGTTCCAATTCCATAACGATACATATAAGAGACTTTATTTATAGCACTTTCATAATTTTGATTTGCTGCATCTAAATATAAATTAAATGCCTTTTGCTCATCCTTAGAAACATCTCCTTTACCAAATTCATAAATTAATCCAAGATTCCATAGTGAAACTACTTCTTTATCTTTTTCTATTGATTTTTCATAATATTTTTTCGCATTTGTATAATCTTTTAACATATCATAAGAGTATGCAAGGGAAAACAAATCATAAGAATAATTTTTTGCAATTGCTTTTTCAGCCCATTCAACAGAGTTTTTATAGTCTTGATTATTAAAATAAACAAGTGCCAAATTATTCATAGCTGCCGCATCATCATATTTTGTGATAAATTCTTTGTACAATTTAATTGCCATATCATTTTCTTCAATCAAAGAATAACTATGTGCTAATTTAAATTTAGCAAATTCATTTCCACTTTTTACAGCTTGTTCATAAAAATTTATTGCTTTATAATAATCTTCTAATCCAAAATAAAAATCACCTATCATTTGAGAAATTTGATTGTAATCAACATCGTTAACTTTTATTTCAGAGTTTTTTATTTCTAAATTATATACATAATAATCATCTTTTAAAATAGCTGTTTCTAAATACTTTTTTAATACATCTGAATTTTCAATAAATGGCTCTAATGCTTTTTTATCAATTTTTAATTGTGCACTAAGTTCTATATTTTTCAAAAACTCATCTGTAAGATTTTCCATTGTTAACTTATTTTCTAAAATTTTAAAATTTATTGTTAAAAATAAATTACTTGATTTGATTTTATCCATGGTAAAACCATTTACATTTGATTCAAAGTTTAATTGCATTCCTTTATTTAAAAGTGCAAATATATGATTTATTTCTTCTTGGTTATATGCATCAAAATTAAAATTGCTCTTACTATAATCATCAATTATTGATAATAAACTGTTTTTATCAATATTTGCTAAAGTGATATTCATTAAAAACTTATCTAATTCAAACTTATCTTTGTCTATTGAAAATTCTATATTATTAAGGGAAAATTCATTAGTAGAACTTACCTTTTCAGCCATTTCTTTAGTTATTGTTTTACTTAATAACTTTCCTGTTTTAAATTTAATATTTTCATCTTGGTTTATTAATAATAAAAGTTCATCAATATTCAAAGAATAATCAGAATTTAATTTATCCATAGTTTCATTTGTTGCATTTATATTGTTAATTTGAATATTAAATAAATTGTCATTTTCTTTAAAATTAAAATAAAATCTACTTAACTCATAAATCTCTTTATAATTATCAATTAAATAAGTAGGATTTAATAATTGAAAATTTAAACGCGTATTCATATTTGAAATATTTTCATCAATATCTTTAAATTTAATACCTTTTTGTTCTGCTTGTTTATTAAACAAAATTGTTGCAGATAAAACACCTTTATCAAGTAATGGCAACAACACTTTTGTAGCTTCTTTATCAGCTTTTATTTCATCCATAACATCTTGTGATAACTCTTTTAAAGTAATATCTAATGTTGGATCTTCCAGTAAATAAGCATTTAATTTTAAATCAGCTGTAAAAAACATTCCATTTAATAAAGATTCCCAATCAAACTCTTTTTCATATAAAAACATATCGATAGTGCTTTTTTTATCTGGATATTTTTCTTTTAGTATTTTAGATAAGTGAGCAGCTAGGTATCTTCCGTTATTTACTTTAAAAGTTAATTTTTTGTTTATTACAAAATATCCACTTGAATAATCAACAGTTGTTTCAATACCCTTTTCTTTTAAACTTATTTTGTGTTCATTTATTTTTGATTCTAAAAGTTTAGAACTAACAAATGGGATTGATAGTATTATGAAAATAACAATTCCTAAGGTAATTATTATTTTCATAAAATTATTACTTGAAGTTAAATTTGCCCCACATTGTATGCATTTTGAGATTCCTGCTTCATTATTAAAGCCGCATTTTTTACAATTCATTCTCTTATTTCCTCTGTATGAATATTGATATAAATCATTTGTACTTAAATTATATCTTCTTATTCATCTTTTGTATTATTAAAGATTTTTAAATGATTGTAAAAAATTATAAAAACAATGCTCTTAATCTATCTGTATCTACGGTTTTCTTTTTATTGTCTATTAAACCATCGTTTTTAAATACTCTTAACATTCTTGAAAGTGTCTCAGGTGAGATATTTAATATTTCAGCAACTATTATATTTTTTGTATTAAAAAACTCTTCTGTATGGTCACATAAATATTTTGCAATTCTTTCTTTTGAATCTAAAACCACATGTAAAGATACAATATTTTCAAGGTTTCTTATTTTTTTTATTAATGAAGTTTGGATTAAAAAAGATAAATCTGGATCTGAATAAATTATATCTTTTAAACTTGCAAAATTAATTCTAAGAACTTCTGTATCCGTAAAAGACTGTGCAGTTGCTGGATATGGTATATTTTCAAAGTTTGCAACTTCTGCTATTAGTTCGTTTGAGTGGAAATATTTTAAAATAATTTCTTTATCATTTGATGAAGTTTTATATAACTTTACAATACCTTTTTTAAGTAAGTAAAGATACTCCGATTCATCTCCTTCATAAAAGAGGATATTGTCTTTTGATAATTTTAAAAATGATGTAAACTCAGCAATACGATCTAAAATTTCATCTCGTAAATCTTTAAAAAGATATATTTCTTTTAATTTATTTTTCATATAAACTCCTAATTTTCATAACTTTCATTATATTGAATATTAATTCATAATATCTTAAATTACTTAGTTCAAATTAAAATAGGTCTTAACCCAGTCTTTTTCTTCTTGAGTTTTTAACTCAATTCTTGCCAATTCTTTTTTGTCTTTATCTAAAACTATTAAAATATCATTATCAAGTTTCAAAAAATCTGTTGCCCATAATTTTTCTAATTGTTCAAGTCGTAAAAACAAATCTTTTGCAGGTGGCTTCTCTTTTACTTGCGTATCTTTACTAACTATTGAATATCCACCTACTCTTTTTTCTAAAGTGTAAGGCATATAAGTTTCTAAAATCGGATAAATTCTAGGATCCCTATGTGAAGGTTTTCCCTCTTCTAAAGCCATAATTCCTAAAAACATAAATACTACAAAAAATGCAAATATTAATAATTTTCTTCTCATCTTTTCCCTTTGTATAAATAATGTTCATTATATTTAAATCAAAGAGATAAGTTCTTAATCCATGTCAAGTAAATATATTGTTTCATATCAAGGCATAAAAGAAATTTAGTCGTTATACTTTTTAAAATTTATTCGTGGAGATAAATATGAAAGATGAGATACTTTACAAAATACAAAAAAGCTTTCCTTTAGTACAAAGACCTTTTGAACAAATAGCAAAAGAGTTAAATACAACAGAAGATGAAGTTATTAAGATTTTAAAAAATGAAAAAGAAAATAAAATCATAAGACAAACATCAGCTATTTTTGATACAAAAAAACTAGGATATACCTCATCTTTGGTTGCTTTTGAAATTGCAGCGCAAAATATTGATGATGCAGTTTTAATATTAAATTCTCATCCTGGTATTTCACATAATTATGAAAGAAATCACAAATATAATATTTGGTTTACCCTTGCAATTGCCCCAAATTCTAAATCAACTTTAGAAGATACAATTGCAGCCTTAGCAAAACTTACAAAAGCAGAGGATTATATTATTTTGCCTACATTAAAACTTTTTAAAATCTCTGTAAAGCTTGATACAACAAACAAAGCAGAGAAAAAAGAGCATGTTGCAAAAACTGATTTTAAAGGTATGGAATTAAATGAATATCATTATAATATAATCAAAGAAGCTCAAAATGATATAGAAATAACAAAAGAACCATTCAAAGAAATGGTTGAAAGACTAAATACTTCTTATGATGAATTTTTTAGCGTTTTAAATCAGTTTCAAGAAACAGGTGTTATGAGAAGATTTGCAACAATTTTAAATCATAGACACGCAGGTTTTGGAGCAAATGCAATGGTTGCATGGGATATAGAAGAAGGTGAAAAAGGCGAAGAAATAGGAAAAATAGCAGCTTCATTTTCAGCCGTTTCACACTGCTACTTAAGACCAAAATATCCAACTTGGAACTACAATTTATTTACAATGATTCATGGTAAAACAGTTGAAGACACACAAGAAGTGATAAGTAACATCGCAAAAGAGATAGAATATAAATCAAATCTTCCACTTTATTCATCAAGAGAATTTAAAAAAGTAAGAATTAAATACTTTTGTGATGAATTCAAAAAATGGGAAGAAAAATATTTAAATTAAAAAAGGATTATTGATATGGAATTATTTTTTAAACTAGAAGCTGGATATTTAGCAATCGGGCTTTTCGCCCTTGCTATAACGCTTATAGTAACCACAAGAAGTTTTGTACCAAAAGGACTTTGGAAAAAAGCTATACCTTTGATGACTATGTTACTAGCAATTTTTATAGGTACACACTATTTCGTAACATCACAAAGAATCAACGAAGTTGAAAATGCTTTTAACAACAATGAAAAAGTAATATGCGAAAATAGAGCTATAAGAAAAGTTTCACAAAGCGTAACAATCGAAAAATCAAATGAATGGACACTTGAAAATCATATGTTATCTTCACCAAATTATAGTAGAGATTTCTTCACAGCAAGATGTATAAAATACGTTTCTGTAACTTTGGAATAAAAAATTAAAGTAGAGTTTTACTCTGCTTTAATCGGGCTAAAACATCAAAAGTATTCATCTCAAACTTAGAAAATGCAAACCATTTTTTGCCTAAATCTTTCAGACTTGCTCCTAAATGATAAATATTTTTTTTATCAATAATCAGAAATCTATCATGGGAATTTTTGAACTCTTTTAATTCTATATTTTGGTATTGTTTTGAATATTTCTCAAAATCAAGTTTGAGTTGTTTTGAAATATTTTGAGTATAAATTTTGATTCTTATATTTGGATATTTTGAGAATATTGTAAAAACTGTTTCATCTATGTAGTTATCTATTAAGATTATTTCAGTTGTTGCAAGTTTTAATAAATCATTTACAAAAACATAAGCGTCAAATATTTGTCCATCATAAAATATTCCTTGTTTTGCTTTTAGGGTTTTATCTTCTAATGCTTCAAAAAGTTTATCAAAGTTTTTATCATGAATATTCAATCTTTGCTCTACTCTTTCAAATCGCTCAAACATAGATATATTTTGTGAGATAATTTTTCGCAGATTAGCAAAAGTTTTTATGATATATACAGTTACTTGAGAAGCAATTTTACTTTTCAAAATTGTGGCTAACATGTAAATACCTTGTTCTGTAAAGACTTTTGGATTTATTCTTGTTTTTGAGAAATTTGCGGTCAAATTTTTTGACCGCAAATCTTCAAACTCATAATCTGATAATTCAAAATAAAAGTCATCTTGAAATTTATCTTGATTGTTTCTAACTGCTTGATTTATATGTTTTGTCTCAACTCCATAAAGTTCAGCCAAATCTTTATCCAACATAACTTGAAGATTTCTTATTGTGTAGATTTTATCTTTTATATTATTTTCATTGATTATTAATTCTTGCATTTTTTAGCCTTTGAAATTTGTATCTTATTATATTTAATTTCAAAACTAATAATTAAAAACATTACAAATTGTTATTCTTTTCAAATTTTAATTATTCAAGTTTTTCTAATATCTTCAAATTTTCAATCTCAAACTTAGAAAATGCAAACCATTTTTTACCCAAATCTTTCAGACTTGCTCCTAAATGATAAATATCTTTTTTATCAATAATCAGAAATCTATCATGAGAATTTTTGAACTCTTTTAATTCTATATTTTGGTATTGTTTTTGATATTTCTCAAAATCTAGTTTTAGTTGTTTTGAAATATTTTGAGTATAGATTTTGGTTCTTATATTTGGATATTTTGAGAATATTGTAAAAACTGTTTCATCTATATAGTTATCAATTAAGATTATTTCACTAATTGCTGTTTTTATTAAATCATTTACAAAAACATAAGCGTCAAATATTTGCCCATCGTAAAATATTCCTTGTTTTGCTTTTAGGGTTTTATCTTCAAGGGAATTTGAAATATTTTCTACCTTTGATTTTAAAAATTTTACTTCATTTTCTAAAGATACAAATCTATCATTTGTTATTTTATCAGAGTTGATAACAAAGCCGTTTTGAATATAGTTTTTAAGAACTGATGTCGCCCATTGTCGAAATCTCACACCTTTTTGTGATTTTACACGATAACCAATAGAAATAATAACATCCAAATTATAGTATTCAATATTATATATTTTTCCATCTATTGCAGTTGTCGCAAAATTTGCGACAACTGCAATTCTGTTTAGCTCACCATCATTAAAAACATTAGTAATATGTTTTCCTATGGTTTTTACATCTCTTCCAAAAAGTTCAGCTATTTGGTTTCTGTTTAATCATACAGTTTCATTTTCAAGAGAAACTTTTAGTTCTAATTCCCCATCATTATAAACTATAATATTTGATTTATTTTTTTGCATTTTTTAGCCTTTGAAATTTATAGAAGAATTATATAAATTTTTTTGACTAATGATAAAAAATATTGCAGTTTGTTATTTTTTGTTTTCTTATTTTTGATTTTTATTTATTTTATAAAATAAAATTACTTCTAAGAAAGCCTTAAATTAGGGGTTTTAATCATATTTATTTTCTTTTTGTTTTTTATTTGTTTTTTATTTACCAAGATAATAAAAGTTGTCTGTCCCCTTTATCCTATTTTATAAATTACACATCATAAAAAAAGGGTGATTTTCAAAAAATCTATCGTCGTCTTTTTTTGATTAATAATAATCATAAATAAAAGAAGTTTTACTGGCCAAAAGCAGCAGGTGCATAAAGTCCTTTCTCATCGTTCCAACTATATAGCAAATCTTTATCTATATTTTGAAAGAAATGATATTCTTCAATAATTGACTTCATATCATTCTTTATCCCATGAATATAATAAAATATTAGGATAAGCTCTTCATCTGATATTTGCGAAAGAAGTGTTTCCAGATAAAATTTTTTATCTATATCATCTAAAAAACTTGTTCTTTTAATTAAATTTAAACTAGAACATATTGTTTCAATAAATTTTAAATTTTTTCTACCAAGTTTTAATTTTATATTCATTTCTGACATCATTGGATCTTTATTTCTTTGCATCTTATTTATTTTCTTATTTTCTTCTGCTGTCAAATTTTCATCAACTTCATAAAAACCAGTAAACCCACCTTCCTTAAAATGATCAAGAAAAAAAGATATAGCTTCTCCTCCATACATAAAATGTTTATCTTTATTATCTATAATATTAATTTCTCTAAAATTAGCTACCAAATCATTATGAATTTTTATCAAATTAAAAAAAGTATTTTCAAAATTTTGTTTTTGTACTTCTATTTTAGAATCTCTCATATCTTTTTGCTGTAAACGAATAGTTATTACAAGTGCAATAAATGCAAATCCTGAAAATAAAGAATTAAAAATACCAAAACTATCCCCTAATTGCCCTGTATTTTCAAGTGTTTTAATTGGGAAAACTAGATACAAGAAAATACTATAAATTATAATAATACTTAATGGTAATAAAAACCATAACCAATACTTTTTAAAAACTTCAGTCATTCAACACCCTCCACAATCTTAATTTCATCTTCCGTTAAATCATAAAGTCTATAAACCATTTGGTCGATTTCTTTGTCTGTTTTATTGATTTGTGATTGTAGTTCTTGGACTTCTTTTTTGTCATTTTCAAAAAGTGACTTCCAGTTGTTTTTGAAATCTCTTTCTTCTAGTTTGTCTTTGAATTTTAGTTTTATTGCTTTTGCGTATTCTTTTACAAAATCATCAAATTCTAGTTCTTCGAAATTTTGTAGTTTTTTTGTTAGTTTTTCTAGCTTTAATTCGTTGTAAAAGTTTTGTTTTGTAATTTGGAGTTTTTTATTTAGTTTTTGCATTAAATCTGCTTTTTCTATAAATATCTGTTGATTGAAATTTTCATCTATTTTTTTAATGGGTAATCTCTTTAAATTTACAGCCTTTACTTCTGCAAAAGTTCTTCCTTCTTCGGGAACTAAAAACTTATAATAAAAATCCATAAGTTTTGAATTTAATATACAAACTATTGTTTCATATCTCATAACATCATTTTTTAAAACCATATTATGAACATTATTTAAAGACAATAAACCATCATAGTCTATTGCAGATATAATTTTATCACTGGTTTGTCTAATCATTATTTTTGTTTGAAAGAAGTCTAAACTTTTTCTTGGTTCTGCTAAGAAAACTCCATATTTAATCCAATTAGTTGCACATGGAGTTATTATAAATTTGCTTATACTTCCACCTACCATATAATTCTTATAAAATTCATCTATCTTGTAATTAGCATCAAATATTCGATTTACTACATCTTCTTTTGTTTGTTTTGGCGTTCCTTTATTTGTTTGATAAGGTTTTATTCCAACAGTAACTTCAGCAATACTATTTAGTTCAACCGTATCCTTGAATATACTGTTAATAACTCCTAGTTTTGAGCCATCAAATAATAAATTAAATCCTATTTCATAACTATCTATCCAATCATTTTGTGAAATAGTTTTATTTTCTTTTATCTCTATTTCATTTGTATTATCAAAATGATTTATAATGATTTTCTCATTTATAGATTTTATTTTTGTTAATGTAATTATAGAAGTTTCAGCAGTTACTTCTTCAAAAACTTGATATCTAAATAATAAAAGATTCTCAAATCGACTATTTTCAATAAGATATTTTCTTAAATTTTTAAAATAAAACATTGTTAGCCAAGTAGAAGGGATTATATATCCTAACTTTCCATTTGCATTTAAAATTTTATGCGCTTGTTCCATAAATAAAGTATATGTATCAATTTGATATTCAACTGTTTCAAATTTTCCATAAAAATAATCTTTTTCTATTTGTGATAAATTTGCACCATACGGTGGATTCCCAATAACCACATCAAACCCACCATTTTCAAAAACTTCTTTAAATTCTTCTTCCCATACAAAAGCATTATCTACTACTGATTTATCACTTATTAAACTATTACCACATTTTATTTTATCCGCCAAATTCGTTAAACATCTTCCTTTTTTCGCAGTTCTTAACCACAGCGATAATTTAGCTATTTCAACTGCGTCTTCATTTATATCTACACCATAAAGATTGTGTTCTAAAACATTTTCTTCAACGGTATAAGATGCAAATAAATCTCCCATAAGTGCTAAATCATTTTGTAAGTTTATATGTTCATCTATCAAAAATTCTAAGGCTTGATTTAAAAAAGCTCCACTTCCACACGCTGGGTCTAGGATTTTCAAATCGAATAACCAGTTTTTATATATTTCAAGATTGTCTTTTGTTTGTTGTTCGCTTTTATTTAGTTTTTTTGGATTTTGTGGTGCTGTTACATTTGTGATATTTAACTCTATTCTTTTTTCATTACACATTTTGCCCAAAGTGTTTTCAACTATATATTTTGTGATGTATTCAGGTGTATAAAAAACTCCGTCTTTTTTTCTTTTTGATTTTGTTTTATCAAAATCTACATTATCAATATTTGATTGAAGTTCTTCAAGGTCTGTTAAACTTTGCTCAAAAATATGTCCTAAGATATTTACAGATATTTCACTATCAAAGTCATAATCACTTAGTTTTTGAGCTTCCATATCAAGGAAAGAATCATCTATTTTTAAACTATCAAGTTCAGTATCAAGGGCGAATAATCCCCCGTTATATTTTGGAATATTTAGTTTTTCATTTCCCTCATTTATTGCTTTGAAATAAAATTTATAAATATCATAAAGTTTATAATCTGTGAATTTTTGAGCTTTAAACTCTTCTCTTATTTCTTTTATAGTATTCGCTGTTAATAGTCCTCTATCTTCTGCAAATAAAATAAATATGATTCTATCGCACAGTTTTTGAGTGAGTCGAAGAAGTGTTGATTTGTCTGTATTATCGTTGTTTTGTATGATATTTTCAAACAAATGATTTCTAAATATTGAAAAATCTTTATATAGTTCTTTTGAGATTTGTGCTTCAAAATTTGCTGATTTTTCTTTGATTTTTAAGGGAATATTTTCGTTGATACTTTCAAATGATATTAATAAATGAAGTTTTTTAAACTCTTCATAAGTCAAAGAAAAAAGAGAAAATTTCTCATAAGCTGTTTTTT